>JAURVQ010000003.1 GCA_030655395.1 Gammaproteobacteria bacterium
TGCCGGACGACTCCGGGCCGTAGATTTCCACCACGCGTCCGCGCGGCAGACCGCCGATGCCGAGTGCGATGTCGAGACCGAGTGAGCCGGTGGAAACGGCCTCGATGTCGCGCACCGCACCGACGTCGCCCATGCGCATGACTGCGCCCTTGCCGTACTGCTTTTCGATCTGGCCCAGAGCTGCGCTCAGGGCCTTTTTCTTGTTGTCGTCCATCGCACTACTCCGGTCACATTTCAACGCCAAAGTATCCCACAGATTTTGCCGTCCGGCAGGACTATTTTTTGATCTGCGCGGTGAGAAACGGGGTGATGGTCTTGAGCAAGGCCTCATGCACCTTGGGCGCGCCCGCCACGATGTTGCCGCTGGCGAGAAACTCATCCCCGCCGCCGAAATCGCTCACCATGCCGCCCGCCTCCTGAATGAGCAGGGCGCCTGCGGCCATGTCCCACGGTGCGAGGCCAATCTCCCAGAAACCGTCCATACGCCCCGCCGCGACGTAGGCGAGATCGAGCGCGGCGGAACCGGCGCGGCGGATGCCGGCGGTGAGCAGCGTGAGCTCCCGGAACATCTTGAGATAGGCGTCGAGGTGCTCGGTCTTGCGGAATGGAAAGCCGGTGCCGAGCAGCGCGCCGTCGAGGCCCTTGAGCTTCGTCACGCGCAGACGCCGCTCGTTTAACCGCGCGCCGCCGCCGTTGCTCGCGGTGTAGAGTTCCTGGCGCAGCGGGTCGTAGATCACCGCGTGCTCCAGCTTGCCCTTGTGCGCGAGCGCAATGGAAACCGCGAATTGTGGAAAGCCGTGCAGAAAATTGGTGGTGCCGTCGAGGGGGTCGATGATCCACTGGTACTCGTCGCCCTCGTGCGAGCCGCTCTCTTCGGCGAGAATGGCGTGGCTGGGATAGGCCTTGCGGATGACCTTGATGATCTCCTGCTCGGCGAGCAGGTCCACTTCGCTCACAAAATCATTTTTGCTCTTCTGCGAGACCTCGTAAGAGTCCAGACGATCCACCGCGCGTGCAATGGTGTTGCCGGCGGCGCGTGCGGCGCGAACCGCGATGTTGAGTAGGGGGTGCATTATTACAGTCAGTGGCGAGTAACGAGTGGCTAGTGGCGAGGTATGGCAGAAGATGCTGCCTGACTGCATTATACTTCTTACTCGCCACTCGCCACTAGCACCTTGTCACTTATGTCTTTATCCAGCATCCGTATCGTATTAGTGAATACCTCGCACCCCGGCAACATCGGGGCCTGCGCGCGCGCCATGAAGACCATGGGTCTGAGCGCGCTCACTCTGGTGCAGCCGAAGATATTCCCCAGCGCCGAGGCCGTTGCGCGCGCCGCGGGCGCGGAGGATATCCTGGATAACGCCAGCGTGTGCGATTCGCTGGAGCAGGCCTTGAGCGGCTGTGTTTTGGTGATAGGGTCGAGCGCGCGTGCGCGCACTATCGAGTGGCCCCTGCTGACCCCGCGCGCGTGCGCGGCGCGGCTGGTGCAAGAGGCGGCGCACGCGCCGGTGGCGCTGGTGTTCGGGCGCGAGCACTCCGGTTTATCGAACGAAGAGCTGGATCGCTGCCACTTTCTCACGCGCATTCCGGCGAACCCGGACTTCGCCTCGCTCAATATTGCCTCTGCGGTGCAGGTGTTCGCGTATGAAATTTTTCTGGCCCACGGCGCGCCGCTGCGCGCCGCCGAAGATCACAGTCCGGTGGGCGCGGAGCAGATGGAGTTATTTTACGCTCATCTGGAGCAGGTGCTGGTGCAGACCGGATTTCTCAATCCGCGTATCCCCAAGAAACTCATGCGCCGCCTGCGCCGCTTATTCAACCGCGCACGGCCCGATCAAAACGAGATGAACATCCTGCGCGGCATGCTCACCGAGGTCGCGCGCAAGCTGTCCGCAATAGAATAGCTTGCGTAATGCGAGTAAACTATTGATCAGTCCGCTAAAGAATTAACACATTATGTTTCAACGACTTCGGGAAGATATAGCCTGCATCTTCGAGCGCGACCCCGCGGCGCGCAACACCTTTGAGGTGCTGACGACCTATCCGGGGCTGCATGCCGTGTTGATGCACCGGGTGAATCATCGCTTGTGGCTTATGGGATTGAAATGGCTGGCGCGCTGGCTCTCTATTGTCGTGCGCTGGCTCACCGGCATCGAGATTCACCCCGGCGCGGCCATCGGGCGGCGCTTTTTCATAGATCATGGCCAGGGTGTGGTGATCGGCGAGACCGCCAAGATCGGCGACGATTGCACGCTCTATCAAGGCGTCACTCTGGGCGGCACGAGTTGGCAAAAGGGCAAGCGCCATCCCACGCTGATGAATAACGTGGTGGTGGGCGCGGGCGCCAAGGTGCTCGGTCCGATCACGTTGGGCGAGGGCGCGCGCGTCGGCTCCAACGCGGTGGTGGTGAAAGATATTCCACCCGGTGCGACGGTGGTAGGCATCCCCGGGAGGGTGGTGAAAAAGCAGAGTGAATCCGGGCTGCAACGGCGCAAGGACTTCGCCGAGAAGATCGGTTTCGACGCCTACGGCACCACGCAGGACATGTCCGACCCGGTGGTGAACGCCATCAACGCGTTGCTCGATCATGTGCATGTGATGGACGCCAGGATGGAGGCGATGAGCGCGGCCATCAAAAATCTGGGCGGCAAGGTGGAGGACATCAAGCTGCCGCAGCTTGAAACCTATGCGGTGGACGACAGTCCGCCGGCAAAACAGCCACCGGATTACTCATAAGTCAGTAAGTAAGATTCACTTCCCGCTACGTCCCCGCCCCCGGTTTAGGGGGCGGGACAGGGTGGGGGTAGATTAAATAGGGTTTTTACTCAGGAGTCACACTATTAAGGTAATGTAACCTTGCCTTGTGACTCCTGAGTTTGGTGACTGCCCCATGATTCCTATACACTTAGCGCCATGAATCGCTCTGCCCAATCAGCCCGGCGGCGCATGGATGACGTGATACTCCAGCGTATGGCCCGGGCCGTGATCGACACCGAGGCGAAGGCGGTGGCCGCACTCGCCGCGCGTATCGATGCGAACTTCGTGCGTGCCTGTCAGTACATGCTGGACTGCGAGGGGCGCATCGTGGTGATCGGCATGGGCAAGTCCGGCCACATCGGCGGCAAGATTGCGGCGACGCTCGCCAGCACCGGCAGCCCGGCGTTTTTTGTGCACCCCGGCGAGGCGAGCCACGGCGATCTCGGCATGATCACCGCCAAGGACGTGGTGCTCGCGCTCTCCAACTCCGGCGAGACCGACGAAATTCTCACCATCGTACCGCTCATCAAACGCCTTGGCGTGCCGCTCATTGCGCTCACCGGCAACCCGGCCTCCACGCTCGCGCGCATGGCCAGCGTACACATTGACGTGAGCGTGGCGCAAGAGGCCTGTCCGCTCGGGCTCGCGCCTACCGCGAGCACCACCGCGACGCTGGTCATGGGCGATGCGCTTGCGGTTTCGCTGCTGGAGGCGCGCGGTTTCACCGCCGAGGATTTCGCGCGCTCGCATCCCGCCGGGCGTCTGGGGCGGCGCCTGTTGCTGTTGATCGCCGATATCATGCACAGCGGCGAACGCATCCCGAAGGTGACGCAGCAGGCGTCGCTCAGTGACGCGCTGCTGGAGATGACGCGCAAAGGGCTGGGCATGACCGCTGTCGTGGACGCCGATGACCGCCTGCTCGGTATTTTCACCGACGGCGACCTGCGCCGCACGTTTGACCATCCGATTGATGTACACACGACACCGATCACCCAGTTGATGACGTGCGGCGGCAAGACCGCGCGCGCCGGAATGCTCGCCGCCGAGGCGCTGCAACTCATGCAGAAACACAAGATCAACGCGCTGCCCGTGGTCGATGAAAAAGGCGCGCTGGTCGGCGCACTCAACATGCACGATTTGTTGCGCGCGGGGGTGATATGACGACAGAGGCAAGAGAAAAGATACAAGAGAAAAGATTAAGTATTTTCCACTTTCCTCTTTTCTCTTGTATCTTTTCTCTGTATTTAACATGAAAGACATCCTCGCCAAGGCCGCGCAGATCAAGCTCGTCGTGTTCGACGTGGACGGCGTGCTTACCGACGGCAGCCTCTATCTCGGCGACGACGGCCAGGAATACAAGGCCTTCCACTCGCGCGACGGGCATGGCATGAAGATGCTGAAGCGCACCGGCGTGCAGCTCGCGGTGATTACCGGGCGCACCTCGCAGGTGGTGACGCATCGTATGACCAATCTGGGCGTGGAGCATGTGTATCAGGGCCATCTGGACAAGCTGCCGGCGTTCGAGGCGCTGCTCGCCAAGCTTGGCATAGAGGCGCAGCAAACGGCATTTGTAGGCGATGACGTGGTGGACCTGCCGGTGATGCGCCGGGCCGGCCTCGCCATCGCGGTGCAGGACGCGCATCCGCTGGTGAAGGCGCACGCGCACTGGCAAACGCCGAGCGCGGGCGGGCGCGGCGCGGCGCGTGATGTGTGCGAGCTCATCATGGAGGCGCAGGGGCATCTCGACGCGGAATTGCAACGCTATCTGTGATGCGCCGCCCGGCCAGATTTCGGCTCAGGCTTCCGGAGCGGCGCACACTGGTGTTGATAGTGTTGCTCGGTCTGCTGGCGCTGTTGACCCAGTGGCTGCTTAACCTCAATGAGGCCGGGCAGCGCGCCCCCGAGAGCAAGCCGCGTCACGAGCCGGACTACACGATGGAAAATTTTGTCATCACCGCCATGGATAGCGCAGGCAAGCCCGCCCATCGGCTCCAGGCCCCGCGCATGGTGCACTATGCGGACGACGGCAGCAGCGAGTTCACGCGGCCCGATATTACTTTGTATCAGGAAGACGCAGCGCCGTGGGAGGTGCATGCCGAACGCGGCTGGATGTCGCAAGACCACAAGCGCATCCTGCTGCAGGACGAGGTGCTGATCGAAAACCCGGCGGCGCCGGCGAGCGATGTGTGGCACCTCAAGACGCGCGATCTGACGTTATTGCCGGATGAGGATTACGCCGAGACGGCGGCACCGGTGACAATCACCGGGCGCACGAGTGAAACCCGTGGGGTGGGGATGCAGGTGTTCATCAAGGAAGGCCGATTGAAATTGTTGTCCAAGGTGCGAGGCAGGTATGAAACCAAAAAACGTTAGAGCTGCCCTATTTCTGTTTGGTCTCGGGATGGCGGGCGGCGCGCACGCGCTCTCGTCCGACAAGGACCAGCCGCTCAACATCGACGCCGATACGGTCGAAATCGACGACAAGGCCGGGGTGAGTGTTTACAAGGGCAACGTCACCGCCACCCAGGGCACCTTGGTGCTCGATGCCGACATCGTCACGATCTACAGCCCGCAGCGCGAACTCGACAAGGTGATCGCCGAGGGCAATCCGGCGCGTTATAAACAACGCCCGGATAACAAGGACGAGGACGTGCGCGCCAAGGCGCAGCGCATGGAATATTACGCCGACAAGGAAAAGCTCATCCTGCTGGAGGGCGGGCATCTGTGGCAGGGGCAGGACGAATTCAGCGGCAACCGCATCGAGTACGACACGCGGCGCGACGTGGTGAACGCCAGCATGTCGAGCAGCGGCAAGGAACGCGTACGCATTGTGATCCAGCCACGCAAGAAAGACCCCGCCGCCCCGGCTCCGGCGCCAGGCAAGCCTTGAACGGCACGGCGCCCTGAGGTGAGCCTGCTTTCAGCCCGTCATCTGGTCAAGCGCTACAAGTCGCGCAGTGTGGTCAACGATGTCTCGCTCGAGGTGCAGAGCGGCGAGGTGGTGGGCCTGCTCGGCCCGAACGGCGCCGGCAAGACCACCTGCTTTTACATGATCGTCGGCCTCGTCCCCTGCGGCGGCGGCCGGATCACGCTCGATGAATACGACCTCACCCATTACCCCATGCATGCGCGTGCGCGCCTGGGGGTGGGTTATCTGCCGCAGGAGGCCTCCGTGTTCCGCAAGCTGACGGTGGGCGACAATATTTTGGCGATTCTGCAGACCCGCCCCGACCTCGACCCGGATGAGCAGGAGCAGACGAAGGAAGGCCTGCTGCGCGAGTTTCACATCACGCACCTGCGCGATAGTCTGGGTCTAAGTCTCTCCGGGGGTGAGCGGCGGCGGGTGGAGATCGCACGTGCGCTGGCCACCGACCCCAGCTTCATCCTGCTGGATGAGCCCTTTGCCGGTGTCGATCCGCTCTCGGTGCTCGACATCCAATCCATTATCAAACACTTGCGCGAACGCGGGATCGGTATCCTGATTACCGATCACAAGGTACGCGAGACCCTCGGCATCTGCGCGCGCGCCTACATCATGAATGAGGGCCGGGTGATTGCAGAAGGCACGCCGGAGGCCGTCCTCAACCATCCCCATGTCAAGGAGGTTTATCTGGGCGAAGATTTCCGGCTCTAGTTCAGCTATTATTAGTTCTGGCATGAGATTTGCCGTGACCCTTGTGGAACCTTTGGTAACTCCGCAATCAAGGGCACGGGAAGCAGACTATGAAACAATCTATTCAACTCCGCCTTGGGCAGCACCTCACCATGACACCGCAGTTGCAGCAGGCGATACGTCTGCTGCAACTCTCCACGCTTGAGCTGCACTGTGAAATCCAGCAGGCGCTGGACTCCAACCTGATGCTGGAACTGGACGAGGAGGAGGGCGGCGGTCTGGCCGGCGCGTCACTGGCGCTGCATGAGACCGCTGTGCAGGAGCGTGCCCAGGTGAACGAAGGGGCGAGCGATGCCGCGAGCGAGTTTGAGGGCAACGCGCCGGACGTCGAGACGATCGACGAGGTGGCGGACACGGGCTGGGAAGACTCCCATGAAGCGGGAGAGGCATATCCGCAGACACGCGACCACGACGGGCGCGACTATGAAGCCCAGGACAGCATCGTGGAAACCCTGCGCGATCACCTGGTGTGGCAGATGCGCCTGACACCCTTTTCCGAGGCGGACATGATGATCGCGGCCAGCATCATTGATTCCGTCGGCGATGACGGTTATCTCACGAGTTCCCTGGAAGACATTCAGGCCGGCCTGCGTGGTGCGCTCACCGAGGAGGACGCGGCCATGGACGCCATCGAGGCGGTGCTGCACCGCGTGCAGAACTTTGATCCGGTCGGTGTGGCGTCGCGCGATCTGCGCGAATGTCTCCTGGTCCAGCTCCAGCAATGTGCGTCCGCTACGCCGTTGCTCGCCGCCGCCAGGCAGCTTGTCAGCGACCATCTGCCGTTGCTGGCCAGCCGCGACTACGTGCAGTTGCGCCGCCGCCTGGGGGGTCTCGGTGAGGATGAGCTGCGCGCGGTGATCGATTTCGTTCAGCGCCTCAACCCGCGCCCCGGCGAACAGGTGACTGAAAGCCACGCCGAATACGTTCTGCCCGACGTATATGTGAAAAAGCACAAGGGCGTCTGGCAGGTGCTGCTCAACCCGGGTGTGTCCCCGCGTGTGCGTATCAATAACCAGTACGCGGGCCTGATCCGCCGCGCCGACAGCAGTCCGGATAACGCCACCCTGAAAAATCATCTGCAGGAGGCGCGCTGGTTTATCAAGAGCCTGCAAAGCCGCAATGAGACCCTGCTCAAGGTCGCGAACTGCATTGTGGAGCGGCAGCAGGCGTTTCTGGAGCACGGCGAGGAGGCCATGCGGCCGCTCGTGCTGCACGACGTCAGCGAGGCGCTCGGCATGCATGAATCGACCATCTCGCGTGTCACGCGGCAAAAGTTCATGCACACCCCGCGCGGCATCTTCGAACTCAAGTATTTTTTCTCCAGCCACGTGGGCACCGACAGCGGCGGCGAGTGCTCGGCCACCGCGATCCGCGCCTTTATCAAGAAGCTGGTGGCGGCGGAACACACCACCAAACCCCTGAGCGACAGCAAGATCGCCGGCATCCTGGTCAAACAGGGCATTAACGTCGCACGGCGAACTGTGGCAAAATACCGGGAAACCCTGGCCATTCCCCCGTCCAACGAACGCAGACGGATGGCCTAGGCTGTGTATCCATAAGGAGCCCGGTTCATGCACATCAGTCTCAGCGGTCACCATGTCGAAATCACCCCCGCCCTGCGCAGCTACCTCACGGGCAAGCTCGAACGCGTACAGCGCCACTTCGACCAGGTCACCGAGATGAAGGTGATCCTCTCCGTCGCAAAGCTGCGCCAGAAGGCCGAGGCCACCCTCAATATCAACGGCTCGAGTCTGCATGCGGATGCCGAAGACGAAGACATGTACGCGGCGATCGACGCCCTCGCCGACAAGCTCGACCGCCAGATTAAAAAGCACAAGGAAAAAATCACCGATCATCATCGCTCCGAAGGTGCGCTGAAAAACCAGAAGTACGACTAGAACGAGACGCCTCCCGCACCGCTCGATGTAGCTTGAGTCCGTAGTACCATGCAGATTACCGATCTCCTCGCCCCGCAACGCATTGCCTGCCACGCCCGCAGCGCAAGCAAGAAACGCACGTTCGAACTGCTGAGCGAGCTGCTGGCAGGCGCGCAGCCGGGACCCGATGCGCACGAAATCTTCGATAGCCTGGTGGCGCGTGAGCGCCTCGGCGGCACCGGTCTTGGCCACGGTGTCGCGCTGCCGCACGGGCGCCTGAAAGGGGCCCAGCGGCCGATGGGCGCTTTTGTGCGACTCGCAGACGGTGTCGATTTCGATACCCTCGACAAACAGCCGGTCGACATACTGTTCGCCCTGCTGGTGCCTGAGAACTGCACCGAGGAGCACTTGCAGATACTCGCCCTGCTGGCGCAGATGTTCAGCGACAAGAATCTGCGCGCGGAGTTGCGCGCTGCTGACTCCAGTGAGGCCCTGTACGAACTGCTGAGCCACTGGCGGCCTGTCGCCTGAGATGGCCCCATGCCACGGACTGCCGACATGACGCTGCACGGCGTGTTCATGGAGATACTGGGCCTCGGCGTGCTGGTGTGCGGCGCGAGCGGTGTGGGCAAGGGCGAGCTTGCGCTCGAACTCGTCACACGCGGGCACCGTCTCATCGCCGATGACGCGCCGGAATTCCACGCCACCGCGGATACAGCGCCGCAAGGCACATGCCCGCCGCTGCTGCAGGATATGCTCGAAGTGCGCGGCCTCGGCGTGCTGAATATCCGCGCCCTGTTCGGAGTTGCCGCCATCGCACCCCGCGCCGTGCTCGCGCTCAAGGTACACCTGCAACCCAATGCCGTGACTACTTTGCACACCTTCACACCGGATTATCGCACCTGCACGGTGCTGGGCCGTGACATTCCTGAAGTGACGCTGCCACTCATGCCGGGCCGCAACACGGCCCTGCTCATCGAAACCCTGGTGCGTGATTTCAAGCTGCGCCGCAGCGGTTATGACGCGGCACAGGATTTTGTCCGGCGTCAACGCGACTTCATGCAGCGTCAGCGCGAGGCATGAAACTCGTCATCGTCACCGGGCTCTCCGGCTCCGGCAAGAGCACCGCGCTGCAGGCGCTGGAAGACCTGGGTTACTACTGCATCGACAACCTGCCGGTGGGCCTGCTGCCCGCCTTTGCCGCCGGGCTTGCGAAAGGGGTGCAGCAGGGTTACGAGAATGCAGCGGTCGGCATCGACGCGCGCACGCTCACCGACGATCTGCACCATGTGCCGCAACTGCTGGACGAGATCAAGCACGGCGGGTTGGCGTGCGAGATGATATTTCTCGACGCCGGCGACAAGACGCTGCTCAAGCGTTTCAGCGAGACGCGGCGCAAGCATCCGCTGTCGCGCCTCGGCATGCCGCTGGCCGAGGCCATCGCCTATGAGCGCAGGCTGCTGGCGCCGATGTTCGCGCGTGCCGACACTCACCTCGACACCAGCGAGACCAATGTGCATCAGCTACGTGAGCTGGTGCGCGGGCGCATGGAAAAAAAGGGCCGTAGCGCGATGTCGATCCTGTTTCAGTCGTTTGCCTACAAAAGAGGCATTCCGGCGGACGCCGATTTCGTGTTTGATCTGCGCTGTCTGCCCAACCCGCACTGGCAGGAGGCGTTGCGTCCGCTCAACGGCCTCGATGCCCCGGTGGCGGCCTATCTCGCGGCGCAGCCAGCGGTCAACCAGATGGGCGAGCAGATCACGGCGTTTCTCGAGCACTGGGTGCCCGCGTTCGAGGCGGAGAACCGCAGCTACATGACGGTGGCGCTGGGCTGCACCGGCGGTCAGCACCGTTCGGTATATTTCGCGCAGCGTCTGGCCGATCATTTCCATAAAATGCGCGATAATGTATTAATACGGCATCGAGACCTCACATGACCATTGGCCTGTTGATCATTACCCACAACCACATCGGCGACGATCTGGTCGCCACCGCTACCGCCATGCTGGGCCTGTGTCCGCTGGCCACCGAGGTACTGTCGGTGACGCAGAATGCAGACCCGGAGACGACACTGCGCAAGGCACGTCAGTCGGTCGCGGCGCTCGATCAGGGTAACGGCGTGCTGGTGCTGACCGACATCTACGGCTCCACGCCGAGCAATATCGCCTGTCACCTGATCGACAGCGGGCGCGTGCAGGTGATTGCGGGCGTCAATCTGCCGATGCTGATCCGCATCCTGAATTATCCGCAGCTCGGCCTCGCCGAACTCGTGGACAAGGCCATCTCCGGCGGCAAGGACGGCGTGTTGTACTGCAACCCCGTCTGCGCGGGCTGACCATGCAGCTCCGCGAAGTCGTCATCTGCAACAAGCTCGGTCTGCATGCGCGCGCGGCGGCGAAATTCGTCACTCTGGCGGCGCAATTCGAGAGCGACATCCGGCTTGCGCGCGGCGCACGCGAAGTCAACGGCAAGAGCATCATGGGCGTGATGATGCTCGCCGCCACACAGGGCACCGCACTGCACATCATTGCCGTTGGCGCAGACGAGGACTCTGCGCTGGAGCGCCTGGAGCAACTGGTCGGTGAGCGCTTTGGGGAGGCCGAGTAACGCGCTTTTCAGTAATGTATTGCCTCGCGTGCGTGGGCCGCTTACCATGACATAGATGCGGATATGATTTTCAACAGGGTGGGGCTGCATGATTACCACATTTGTACTGCGTGACGGCCGTCTCGAGCAGCAGCAGATCAGCAGTATAGATGAGCTGGATCAGCAGGCGCTGTGGATCGACCTCATCCAGCCCACTGAAGAAGAGCTTTCCTGGGTCAAGCAGATATACAGTCAGGCGCTGCCGACGCCCGACGAGGTGGTCGAGATCGAGGCCAGCGCGCGCTTTTACCAGGACGAAGACGGCCTCCACATTCATTCCTATTTTCTGCACGATTATGAAGACCGTGCGCGCAATATCACGGTGGCCTTCACCCTGAACCAGGGGCGTTTGTTCACGCTGCACGACGAAGACCTGCTCACCTTCCGCGTCTACCGCATGCGCGCGCGGCGTCAGGCCGGGCTCGCCGATGACGCCATGACCATCATGCTCAATCTGTTTGAGATCAAGGTCGAGCGCCTGGCGGACACGCTGGAGCGGTTGCAGGCCGACCTTGAGGTA
Source organism: Gammaproteobacteria bacterium (assembly GCA_030655395.1). Taxonomy (GTDB): domain Bacteria; phylum Pseudomonadota; class Gammaproteobacteria; order SURF-13; family SURF-13; genus JAQBXX01. Next base: position 11,477 of record JAURVQ010000003.1, read on the forward strand.
TTGAGCCAGACCGTATTCAGCACCGCGGAGAAGGACATGGGCGTAGTGCTCACGCGTATTGCGGCGAGCGAGGACATGAACGGCACCGCACGTCTCAGCATGATGGACAAGCAGCGCACACTGTCGTACCTGTTGCGGCGTGGCGATTTCAGTGCGGTGCAAACGCAGCAGTTGCGCGAGATTCTCAAGGACATCGAGTCGCTCATTGCCCACTCCGCCTTTCTGTATGAAAAGGTGAACCTGCTGATGGACGCCGGCATGGGTATGATCAACATCGAGCAGAACAAGATCATCAAGATATTCTCGATCGCAGCAGTGGTGTTTCTGCCGCCGACACTGGTGGCGAGCATCTACGGCATGAATTTCAGGGTGATGCCGGAGCTGGACTGGGCGTGGGGCTATCCGATGGCCATCGTGCTGATGGTCATATTCGGCGTGGCGCCCTATGTGTATTTCAAGCGCAAAGGCTGGCTGTAGCCGGTGCCCGCACCCGTGCAAACCGGCGACTGACGATGCCCAACGCCTTTCTGGCCCGTCAGCCCATCTATGACCGGAAACTTGAAGTGTTCGGCTACGAGCTCCTGTTCCGCAGCGGCGAGAGCGGGCATGCGGAGTTCGCCGACGCCGATCAGGCGACTTCGCAGGTACTGCTCAATGCCTTCATGGAAATCGGTATGGAGAACATCGTCGGCGACCGGATCGCCTTCATCAATCTTACGCGCGCCTTTATCATGGGCCATTACCCGCTGCCGTTTCCGCCTGGCAAGGGGTGTCTCGAAATACTGGAAGACATCAAGGTGGATGCAGAACTGGTCGAGGCGGTGCGTCATCTCTCGGGTCAGGGCTATACCATTGCACTCGACGATTTTGTCTATCACGAGACGCTGCGTCCGCTGGTGAAGCTCGCGGACATCATCAAGATCGATGTGCTTGCGCTGGATCGCGCCGAGCTGAAACGGCATGTCGCGCTACTGCGCAAATTCGGCGCAAAGTTGCTGGCGGAGAAGGTGGAAACGCAGGATGACTACGCGTTTTGCCGCGACATCGGCTTCGATTATTTCCAGGGCTATTTTTTCTGCAAGCCCAAGATCATCTCGGGCAGCCGCATGCCGGCGAACCGCCTCGTCGCGTTGCGGCTGCTCGCCGGACTGCAAAACCCGGACATCCGTATCGATGAGCTGGATGCCCTGGTGAGCCAGGATGTCACCATGAGCTACAAGCTGCTGCGTTGCATCAACTCCGCGTTTTACAGCCTGCCGCGCAAGGTGGAGTCGATACGGCAGGCCATCGTCATACTCGGTATCCAGTGGCTGAAGACCTGGGTGAGCCTCATGGTGCTGGCCAACATCGACGATAAACCACGCGAACTGATGATCACCGCGATGGTGCGCGCGAAGATGTGCGAGCTGCTCGCGGCGGCGGCGGGGCAGAAGGGTGCGGAGCGCTTTTTCATCGCGGGCCTGTTCTCGGTGCTGGATGCGCTGATGGACCGTCCATTGGAGGAACTGCTCAAGACGCTGCCGCTGTCGGACGATATCAGCGCTGCGCTGCTGCAGCATCAAGGGCCGCTCGGCCCCACCCTGCACTGTGTGCTCGCCTATGATCGCGGGGACTGGGACGAGGTACATTGCCCGGTGCTGAGCACGAGCGAAGTCACCCAGACCTATCTGGATGCCGTCGCCTGGGCGGGGCAGGTGGCGCAGGCATTGTTGGCCGATGATGGCCCGCCCCCGCCCACCCGCCGGCTGGGCAAGGCTGCCTGACGGGTAATAATTGGGCCATGAACGACGCCATGAACAATGATGCCCTGATTCGTGTTGAGCATGTGTGGCGCTACTACGGCGCGCTGTGCGCGCTGCGCGACGTGAGTTTCGAGGTGCGGCGCGGCGAGGTGCTGGGCTTTCTCGGTCCCAACGGCGCGGGCAAGTCCACCACCATGCAGATCATCAGCGGCAACCTCGCGCCCACGCGCGGGCGGGTGTGGATCAACGGCGTCGATATCCTGGACGAGCCCAAGCGCGCCAAGGCGCACATCGGCTTCCTCCCCGAACAGCCGCCGCTGTACCGCGAACTCACGGTGGATGAATATCTGCGTTATTGCGCGCGCCTGCACCGTATCCCGCGTGCGCGCGAAAGCAGCGCGCTCGATATTGCCAAGCAACGCTGCGGGCTCACCGGCGTGGGCAGCCGTCTCATCGGTAATCTGTCCAAGGGTTACCGGCAGCGCGTCGGGATTGCACAGGCCATAGTGCACATGCCCGCCGTGGTGATTCTCGACGAGCCGACCGCGGGCCTCGACCCGATCCAGATACACGAAATGCGCACCCTGATCCGCGAGCTGGCCGCCGAGCACAGCGTGATTCTTTCCACGCACATCCTGCCCGAGGTGCAGGCGATCTGCGATCAGGTGCAGATCATCCACCGTGGTGAGCTGGTGTTGAAGGACAGCATCGAAGGGCTGACGCGACGCATGCAGGGTGCCAGTCTGCGCGTGGGGCTGCGCCAGCCGCCTGCGTTGTCCGCGCTGGAGGCCATTGCCGGCGTGCACGGCGTCGAGGTGCTCGAGGACGGCGCCTTTCGTTTGTACTGCACCGGACAGGAGGTGGCCGATACGGTGGTCAGGCATGCCGTAGAGAAGGGCTGGGGGCTGTACGAGATCAGTCCTGAGCGGTTGTCGCTGGAGCAGATATTCATGGAACTTACGCGCAGCGAGCCGGCGGCGGCATGACGGAGTAAGCGTATGCAGATATTCACCATTGCCTCACGTGAACTGAAGAGCCTGTTTCTGTCGCCGCTCGCGTGGGCGATACTCGCGGTGGTGCAGATCATCATCGCCTATATGTTTCTCATCCAGCTCGACACCTTTGTGCAGTTGCAACCGCAACTCGCCGCGCGCGAGGGCGCACCGGGGCTGACCGATATTGTGGTCGCGCCGCTGTTCGGCAATGCCGCCATCGTGCTGCTGCTGGTGGCGCCGATGCTGACCATGCGGCTCATCAGCGAAGAGCGGCGCGCGCAAAGCCTCACACTGCTGTTCAGCGCGCCGCTGTCGATGACCGAAATCATCCTCGGCAAATATCTGGGCGTGATGGCGTTTTTCTTCATCATGCTCGTGCTCATCGCGTTGATGCCGCTGACCTTGCTGCTGGGCGGCGGCACGCTGGACGCCGGAAAGTTCGGCGCCGGGCTGATGGGGCTCGGTCTCATGATCGCGAGCTTCGCCGCGCTGGGTTTGTTCATGTCCACGCTCACCAATTATCCGGGCGTGGCGGCGGTGAGCACCTTCGGCGTGCTGCTGTTGTTGTGGATCATCGACTGGGCGGGCGACAAGGGAACCCAAGCGAGCGGTCTGTTCGCCTATCTCTCGCTGGTGCGCCATTACGAGTCGATGCTCAAGGGCGTGTTCAACAGCGCCGATGTGGTGTATTACCTGCTGTTCATTGTTACTTTTCTGGTGCTCGCCATCCGGCGGCTGGACGCCGACCGGCTGCAACACTGATTCCCGGCGCTTATGCCGACGCTTATGAAAGTCACGCCAAAATCCCATCTTCAAATCAGGCTGCAAAATATCGCCTTCGTCGTGCTGTTCATCGGCGTGATGGGCCTGCTCGCGTGGCTCAGCACGCGTTACGTCTATCAGGCGGACTGGACTGCGGGCGCGCGCAACACGCTGTCGGCACCGAGCCAGACGCTGCTCAAGGAGCTGGGCGCGGTGCAGATCACGGCGTATGCGCGCGAGGACGCCTCCTTGCGCAGGCGCATCAGCGAGCTCGTCGCGCGCTACCAGCGCCACAAGCCCAACCTGCAGCTGGTCTTCGTCAACCCCGACAGCGCGCCCGAAAAGGTACGCGCGCTGGGTGTCACCGTGGACGGCGAGCTCGTGATCGAGCATGCCGGACGTGTGGAGCATCTGCGCGAGTTGTCCGAGCAGGCGCTGACCAATGCGCTCGCGCGCGTGGCGCGCGCAGGCGAGCGCAGCGTTGTATTTCTCTCCGGCCACGGTGAGCGCGACCCGCACGGCGAGGCCAATCACGACCTCGGCCTGTGGGCGCGGCAGCTGGAGATCAAGGGCCTCAAGGCGCACGCGCTCAGCCTCGGCGCCAATCCGCAGATACCCGATGCTACCAGCGTGCTGGTGATCGCCGCGCCCCAGACCGATCTGCTGCCGGGTGAGGTGAGGCTGATCCAGGACTACGTGAAGGGCGGCGGCAATCTGCTCTGGCTCACCGACCCGGAGCCGCTGCATGGACTCAAGCCGCTGGCCGAGCAGTTGGGGGTGGAGTTTGTGCCCGGCGTCATCGTCGATCCCACTGCTCAGTTGCTCGGCGTCAGCCGTCCCGAGTTTGCCCTGGTGGCGGAATACGGCCCGCATCCGATCACGCGCGATTTCCGCAGCCTTACGCTGTACCCGCGCGCGCAGGGCATGGAGTGGAACACGGCCGATGACAGCGCCGGTGACAGCGCCAGCGACAGCACCGGCAACATCGCCAGTAACAGCGCCGGCGGCTGGCGCGGCGCAGCGTTTCTGGTGACGGGTGCGGCGAGCTGGGCCGAGACCGGCGCGTTAAGCGGCGCCATCAGCCTCGACCCCGGCAAGGGTGACAAGCAGGGTCCGCTCAACATCGGAGTTGCCCTCGTACGCGACGCACCGGAGGCGGACGCCGGCGCACGCGGCGCGCCGCATGAGCAGCGCATCGTGATTACCGGTGATGGCGATTTCCTCTCCAACACCTACCTCGGCAACGGCGGCAATCTCGACCTCGGCCTCAACATCATCAACTGGCTCGCGCACGATGACAGCCTGATTTCCATCCCGGCCAAGACCGCGCCCGACACCGCACTGCATCTGTCGCGCACCGCCTCGCTGCTGATCGGACTGGGCCTGCTGTTTGTCGTGCCGCTCATGTTGCTGGCGGGCGGGTTGCTGATCTGGCTGCGACGGCGCAAGCGCTAATGACCACACGCACCTGGCTCAATCTGGCATTGCTCGGCGGCGTGGCGCTGCTGGTGCTGGTCGTCGTCTATCAGCCCGGCCTCCACACGGCGCAGCCGTTGCCCAGGCTCACTGCGCTCGTGCCGGCGAACATCACGCATCTCCGCATCGAACGCGACGGCGCCGCGCCGATAGCGCTGGAGCGCAAGGCGCAGGACTGGATCATGACCGCGCCGGTGCGCATGCCCGCCAATACCTTCCGCGTCGAGACCGTGTTGCAGGTGGCGCAGGCGGAGAGCCACGCGCGCATGGACGCCGCCACAGTGCGGCTGGCCGAATTCAAGCTCGACAAGCCGCGCGTGCAGCTGTGGTTTGACGCTACCGAGATCGCCTTTGGCGCTACCGAGCCGCTCAACGGACGCCGTTACGTGCGCCTCGGCGACAGCGTGCACCTCATCAGCGACACCGTGTATTTCGACCTGATCGGCGAGTTCACCGCATTTGCCGATAGCGCGCTGCTCGCGCCCCAGAGCCAGAACCGCCTCACGCAGCTTGATCTGCCCGCCCTGCGCCTGGTGCGGGTGGGCGAGGGCGGCTGGATGCAGGCGCCGAACCGCATGCATGCACCGCCGGAGCCGGAGGTGTCGATGGATAGGGTCAATGCGCTGCTCGATGCCTGGCGCCGTGCGCGCGCGATCCAGGTGCGCCCCTATGTCACACCCGTGAGCGCTGGCGCGGAGCCGGAGAATGTGATCTTTATTCATCTGGAGGACGCAGAGCAGCCACTGCGTTTCGATATCGTGAGCCGCACGCCGGACCTGGTGCTGGCGCGGGCCGACCTTGGCGTGCAGTATCATTTTCCGGCGGGCGCCATCCGGAAACTGTTCAGTCTCGCCGTACCCTAAGGGCACCTCTAAAAATGCCTGAATTGCCGGAGGTTGAAACCACACGGCGCGGCATTGCGCGTCATAGTGTGGGGAAAACGGTCGCGCGCGTGGTGGTGCGCGACGCGCGTCTGCGCTGGCCGGTGCCGCGCACGCTGGGACGCCGGTTGCCGGGGCAGTTGATCGAAGCCGTAGAACGGCGCGGCAAGTACCTGCTGCTGCGCAGTCGCGCCGGCACGCTGATTATGCACCTCGGCATGTCGGGCAGCCTGCACGTCCTGCCTGCATCCACACCAGCACAAAAACACGATCACCTCGATATTGTGTTCACCGATCACACCTGTCTGCGGCTGCGTGATCCGCGCCGTTTCGGCGCGGCGCTGTGGACGGAGCGCGACCCGCTCACGCATCCACTCTTGAGCCTGCTCGGCCCGGAGCCGTTGGGCGAAGATTTTAACGCGGCTTATATACATCGGCGCGCACGCGGACGACGCACGGCGATCAAGCAATTCATCATGGACAGCCGGATGGTGGTGGGCGTCGGTAATATCTATGCCAGCGAGGCACTGTTTGCTGCGGGCATCCACCCGGCACGCGCCACGGGCAGGGTCTCACTGGAACGCTGTGAGCGCCTGGTGTGTTCGATTCGGGACGTGTTGCGGAAGGCGATCGCACAAGGCGGCACCACGTTGCGCGATTTTCGCAGCAGTGATGGCACGCCCGGTTATTTCCAGCAGCAGCTTGCCGTGTACGGGCGCGATGGCCTGCCGTGTCCGGCCTGCGGGCATCCCGTGCGGCAGCTCAGGCAGGGGCAGCGTGCAACGTATTATTGCGCGCGGTGTCAGCGCTGAGCACGCGTGTCCACCTGCACCATACGGAGCATTTAAGGGGGAAAGAGAATAGAAAGTGTGAGCATTTTGCAATGCTCACACTCAACCTGCGCGCTTATTATTGTTGTTCTAAGCGACTGACGTCAGGCTTTAGGCCTTGATAACTACCTTGGTGGCCTGCATCCCTTTGGGGCCACGCGTGGCTTCGAATTCCACCGCCTGACCTTCGGCCAGGGACTTGAATCCGTCACCCTGTACAGTGGAGTAGTGTACAAAGATGTCGTCGCCGCCGTCGGTGGGGGAGATGAATCCAAAGCCCTTGGAATCGTTAAACCATTTCACAGTACCATTTTTCATAAATGACTATCTCTTACTCATAAATATAGGGCGGAAAACACCGCCGGATTAAATTCCTGCGACTGCAAAAAAACTGTAGTCTCAGGTACTTGTGCACGCACGAAAGGGCATGCTGCGACAGATAGTATCGAACGCCGCGCGCAAACGCAAGCCTCGGAAACATGCGGCAAGCGGGACGCTTTTTCAGGCGCGCGCGTAGGGAAAGGCGATGATCTCGCGGATGGCGGTGGCGTTGGAGGCGAGCATCAGCAGCCGGTCAATGCCGAGCGCGACACCGGCACACGGCGGCATGCCGTGCGCGAGTGCCGCGAGCAGATGCTCATCGAGGGGCATAGTCGGCAATCCTTGCGCTTGCCGCCGTGCGTTATCCCGCTCGAAGCGACGGCGCTGTTCGGCACTGTCGCCCAGCTCATGAAATCCGTTGGCAAGTTCAATGCCGTTGATGAACAGTTCGAAGCGTTCCGCCAGCGCGCAGGGCTGGCCGGGAGAGGGCGGGCGGATGCGCGCGAGCGCCGCCTGCGAGGCCGGATAGTCGTGAACAAAATACAGGCGCTGCGGTTCCATGCGCGGCATCACGGCATGGGTGAGCAGCAGGTCCAGCCAGGCGTCGCGCTCATCGAGCGTGAGGCCCGGCACTTTGCCCACGCCGTGCGCGCGGGCGCACTCCCTGAGGTCGGCGGCGCTGGCGGTGTGGGGGTCAATGCCGGCGTGGCGCAGGAACAGCGCGCCGTAACTCACGCGCTCACTCGCTGACGGCTTCGGCCCGTTATTGAGCAGGCCTGTCACCAGCGCCTCGACCTCGTCCATCAGCGCATGGTGATCGAAGCCTGGGCGATACCACTCGAGCAGGGTGAATTCAGGGTTGTGCCAGCGCCCGCACTCGCCGTTGCGAAACACCTTGCCGATCTGGTAAATCGGCCCGCTACCCCCCGCGAGCAGGCGCTTCATGGGGAATTCCGGCGAGGTGTGCAGAAACAGCGGTGCCCCATCCGGTGCATCCGGGCCGGCGTAGTGTGTGGTGAAGCTGTGCAATTGTGGGTCGGTGCTCGCCGCATGCGAGAGCACCGGCGTGTCCACCTCGAGTACGCCGCGCGTTGCAAAAAATTCCCGGATCGCGGCGAGGAGCCGCGCACGCAGACGCAGGGTCTCAAGGGTGGCGGCGGGCTTCCATGAGGGGTTGGAATTCAATGGATGTTGTTACTCATAAGTCAGTAAGTAAGACGACACTTCCCGCTACGTCCCCGCCCCCTGTTTAGGGGGCGGGACAGGGTGGGGGTAGGGTAAACAGCGTATTTACTCAGGAGACACATCATTTACGTTGTCGTCTTACTTTGTGACTCCTGAGTAAGGTGTAGCAGTTCGATGCGATTATTCCTTGACCCGCGACACATACTCGCCGGTACGCGTGTCCACCTTGAGCAACTCGCCGACCTCGATGAACAACGGCACTCGCACCACGGCGCCGGTCTCAAGCGTGGCAGGCTTGCCGCCGCCGCCGGAGGTATCGCCACGCAGGCCGGGGTCGGTGTCGCTCACCCGGAGCGTGACAAAATTGGGGGGGGTGACAAACAGCGGTTGCCCGTTCCAGAGCGTGATGGTGCAGACATCCTGTTCCTTGAGCCATTTTTTTGCGTCAGCGACTGCGTTACTATCAGCAATGTGCTGCTCAAAGGTGTCGGGGACCATGAAGTGCCAGAACTGGCCGTCGTTATAAAGATACTGCATGGCGGTGTCGATGATGTCCGCCCCTTCCAGGGTGTCGCCGGATTTGAAGGTGCGCTCAATCACGCGCCCGGTTTTCAGGTTGCGTATCTTGACGCGGTTGAAGGCCTGCCCCTTGCCGGGTTTTACAAATTCATTTTCGACGATGGCGCAAGGGTCATTGTCCAGCATCACTTTGAGACCGCTTTTGAATTCATTGGTACTGAACGTCGCCATCGTGTCTTTTGCCTCTGCCTAATCCAATAGTGAAAATTTTAACATGAGTGCCCAGTCTGTGACATCTTTGCCGCTGGCACACTGGCAGCGTGAACTTGCGCAGGCCGTCAGCGATCCAGCGCGCTTGTTGCAGATGCTGGAGCTGCCGCCTAGTCTGCTGTCTGCCTCTCGGCTGGCGGCGGCAGGCTTTTCGCTGCGCGTGCCGCGCGGCTACGTGGCGCGCATGCGCAAGGGCGATGCGTATGATCCGCTGTTGCGTCAGGTGCTGCCGGTGGCCGAGGAGGCCGTCGAGACAGCGGGGTTCCGTTTCGATGCCGTGGGCGACCTTGGCGCCATGCCGGTGCCCGGCGTATTGCACAAATATCAGGGGCGCGCACTGCTCGTGGCCACGGGGGCCTGCGCCATCCACTGCCGTTATTGTTTCCGCCGCCACTTTCCGTACGCGGAGGCCAATCCGGCGCAGGAGGGGTGGAGCGCAGCGCTGGACTATATCGCCGCGGACAGCAGTCTGCGGGAAGTGATTCTGAGCGGCGGCGATCCGCTCAGCCTGAGCGACACACGCCTGTCGGCCTTGTCCGGCGCATTGCAATCCATCGCGCACGTGAAAACCCTGCGCATACACACCCGTTTGCCCATCGTGCTGCCGGAGCGCGTGGACGACGCCTTGCTCGGCTGGCTGGCGGCAAGCCGCCTCCGGCCGGTGATGGTGGTGCATGCCAATCACGCGCATGAAATCGATGCCGCGGTGCGGCATGCGCTCGGACGCCTCGTTGCGACGGGGGTGGTGCTGTTCAATCAGTCGGTGCTGCTTGCCGGCGTGAATGATTCGGTGCAGGCCCTGGCGGCGCTGAGCGAGGCCCTGTTCGACGCCGGGGTCACGCCCTACTACCTGCACCTGCTGGATCGGGTGCAGGGCACGGCGCACTTCGAAGTGGATGAGGCGCGCGCGCGTGACCTGATGCACGGGTTGCGCGCCTGCCTGCCGGGTTATCTCGTGCCGCGCCTGGTGCGCGAACAGGAAGGGATGCCGTTCAAGCTGGTGCTGGCGTGAATGTCATGTAATACTCATTTCTAAGTTGTGAATAGTGACTCATAAGTCAGTAAAGAAGACTACACTTCCCGCCACGTCCCCGCCCCCTATTGAGGGGGCGGGACAGGGTGGGGGTAGAGTAAACAGGGTTTTTACTCAGGAGTCACATCATTAACCTTGTAACCTTATTTCCTGACTCCTGAGTGGATGAAAAAAGAAAACACGGTGCGTTTGCTCATCGTCGATGACTCCTCCGACGATGCCGAGATGATGTCCAATTTGCTGCGCCGCGCAGGTTACAGTGTGCGCGTCGCGCGCGTAGAAACGCAGGACGAGGTGGAGGCGGCGATCGCAGGACAGACGCTCGACCTTATCGTGAGCGTGCCTCGGCTCGCGGAGATGGATGTGCAGCAGGTGCTCGCACGGATACGGGAGTCCGGCATGGATATCCCGCTCATCGTCGTCACCGGCGGCAATGAAGACCATGGGCCTGCACTGGAGGCGCTGCGCAATGGGGCGCGTGACATGGTGCAGAAGGATCAGGCCGAGCGTCTGCAGCTTGCACTGATACGCGAACTTTCCGATCTCGACCTGCGCCGCGCCCATCGCATGTGTGAAGCGTCACTGCGCGAAACGGAGAAACGAAATCGCCTGCTGCTCGACAGCTCGCACGACGCCATTGCCTACGTGCACGACGGAATGCACATCTACACCAACGCCGCTTATCTCTCCATGTTCGGTTATCTCAGTGCGGAGGAGGTTGAAGGCACGCCGGTGATGGATATGGTGGCGCCCGCCGATCACGCCCGCTTCAAGGATTTTCTGCGCAATTACGACAAGGGCGGGCAGGCCAGGGAACTCGATCTGCAGGGGCGGGATATCGCAGGCAAGGAGTTCAAGCTCAAGATGGAGTTCAGTCCCGCCAGCATCGAAGGCGAGACATGTACGCAGATCATTATCCGCGATCTCTCGCAAAACCAGGAGTTGCAGGAGAAGATCAAGGCGCTCAGCAGGCAGGAACTGCTGACCGGCCTCTATAATCACCAGTATTTCCTGGAAGAACTGGATCGTGCGGTGGCGCGGGCGGTGAACGGCGAGACGAGCGCGATGCTCTATATCGGCATCGACAACTTTCAGGCGCTCAAGGAAAATTCGGGCATTCCTGCGGGCGACATGGTGCTGGGCGATATCGCCACGCTGTTGCGTGAGAAGCTGGAGTCAGGCAGCCTCGCCGCGCGCTTCAGCGACGATGTGTTCACCATCCTGCTGCAGGGGGGCGATACCGCTCAGGCGCAAACACTGGCGGAGACATTGCGCAAGGCCGTCGAGGAGGCCGTACTCGACGCCGACGGCCAGCCAGCCACGCTTACCTGCACCATTTGCGTTTGCGCCATCAGCGAGAGTCTCGCGAGCAGCCGTGAACTTCTGCTCGGCATTTCACGCACCTGCACGGCGGCGCGGAACGCCGGCGGCAACCGGGTACAGGTATACAATCCGGCGGTAGAGGCGCGCATCATCCGTGAAGAGATGCGGCACTGGTCGGTGCAGCTGCAATCCGCACTCGATGGCAACCGTTTCCGCCTCCTGTATCAGCCGATTATCAGCCTGCGCGGCGGCAGCGAAGAACATTACCAGGTGTTGCTGCGCATGCTCGATGAACAGGGTAACGAGATGCAGCCCGAGCAATTCATGCCGGGTGCCGAGCAGGTGGCGTTGATGGGCGCGCTGGACCGGTGGGTGATCGAGCGTGCGGTCAAACTGCTCGCTGCGAGGCGCCAGGCAGGACACAAGACCAGCTTCTTCATCAAGCTGTTTGTGGATACGATGACGGACAAGACGCTGCTGCCGTGGATCAGCGAAACCATCAAGGCGGTGCGCCTGGCGGGTGATGGTCTGATCTTCGAGGTGCGTGAGGCCTCCGCAGCGGACAATCTCAGGGAGGCGAAGGAGTTCGTCAACGGCCTGAAGGAACTGCGCTGCCGCTTCGCGCTCAACCACTCGCCTTCCGGCAGCGGGCCTGCAAACTTTGCCTATCTCAGACATCTCCCGGTCGACTATCTCAAGATCAACGGCTCCCTCATGCCGGGCCTTGCCGCCAGGCCCGAGAATCAGGAGATGGTCAAGCTGGTCAATGAAACCGCGCGCGGTGCGAAGATCGCCACGGTGGCCGAATGTGTGGAGGATGCCGCGACGCTTGCGCTGTTATGGCAGTACGGTCTCGATTATGCGCAGGGCTATTACTTCCAGAAACCGGGTGAGACACTCACTTACGATTTTTCAGGTGACCATGCGTAGGGTGCATTCCATGCACCATGTTGTTTGCCGCCGTATGTTTGGTGCATGGAATGCACCCTACTAATCAATGACGTGTGACACTAGCCCGTCGGCCAGCTTGGGCTCGAACCAGGTGGACTTGGGCGGCATCATCTCGCCCGCATCGGCTACCGCCATCAGATCGTGCATGCCGGTGGGAAACAGGGAAAACGCCACCGCCATCTCCCCGCTGTCCACGCGCTTGACGAGCTCGGGCAGGCCACGGATGCCGCCGACAAAATCGATGCGCTTGTCACGGCGCGGATCGCTGATGCCGAGCACCGGTTCGATGAGGTGCGCGGCCAGCAGGCTGACGTCGAGCCGCGCCACCGGGTCGCGCTCCGCCATCAGGCCGCTGTTGAGCGTCAGGCGATACCACTGGCCCGGCAGATACATCCCGAACTCACCCGCACGCGCGGGCTTTACCGGAGTGGCGCACGTACTCATGCTGAAGCTCTGTTTCACGCGCCGGATAAAATCTTCGCACGTGAGACCGTTGAGATCGCGGATCACGCGGTTGTAGTCGAATATCTGCATCTGGTTGTCGGGAAAGATCACGCTGAGGAAATAGTTGTAGCTCTCCACGCCCGTGTGGCCGGGGTTGGCGGCGCGGCGGCTGGCCGCGATGCGTGATGCCGCCGCCGCGCGGTGATGGCCGTCGGCGATGTAAAGCGTGGGCACCGCCTCGAACGCGGCGGCGAGGTGCAGGCCGATTTCCGCATCACGCACTACCCAGAGTGCGTGGCGCACGCCGCCGTCGGCGGTGATATCAAATTCGGGCGCAGCGGCGCTGATGGTGCGCACGATGGCGTCAACGGCGTCTGAATGGCGGTAGGTCAGCAACACCGGGCCGGTCTGGGCGTTGAGCGCGTCGATCTGGCGCACGCGGTCGTCTTCCTTGTCGGGACGGGTGAGTTCATGGCGCCGGATGTGTCCGTTGTCGTAGGCCGCGACCGATGCGGCGGCCACGATGCCGGTCTGCACATGGCGGCCCATGATCAGCCGGTAGACGTAATAGCACGCCTTCTTGTCGCGCTGCAGCACGCCCTGTTTGATGAGCGCGGCGAAGTTCTCCGCGCCCTTCGCGTAGACCGTGGGACTGTAGGGATCAACGTCCGGCGCCAGGTCGATTTCGGGTTTTGAGATGTGCAGGAAGCTCAACGGACGTCCGGCGGCACGCGCACGTGCTTCGTCGCTGCTCAGGACATCATACGGCGGCGCCGCGACATCCGCCGCGCGCTCCGGCACCGGACGTAGCCCGGTGAATGGACGAATCAAAGACACGCATCACCCCTTTTTATAGTTTGATACTCAACGCAAAGACGCTAAGACGCAAAGGTTTTTTTAACGCACTTATCTTTGCGTCTTAGCGTCATTGCGTTGAATTGTTAGTAGTTGAATTGTTAGTGCAAAATCAGGCCCGCCACTCTCCACCTTGCAGCGCTGCGATGCGTTCCTCCAGCGGCGGGTGTGACATGAACAAACGCTTGAGGCCGTCGCCGGGGCCGCCGGAAATTCCAAACGCAGCCAGCTGATCCGGCAGCGGGGCCTGGTGGGAGAGCTTGAGCTTTTCCAGCGCGGCGATCATCTTGTTGGGCCCTTCGAGGCGCGCGCTGCCGGCGTCGGCGCGGAATTCACGCTGCCGGCTGAACCACATCACGATCATGGAGGCCAATATCCCCAGCACCAGTTGAGCGGCCATCGTCGTGACGAAGAAACCCACGCCGTGCCCGCGATCATTTTTGAGTATTACACGATCCACCACATGGCCCACCACCCGCGACAGGAAGATTACGAAGGTGTTGACGACGCCCTGGATCAGCGCCAGCGTCACCATGTCGCCGTTGGCCACATGGCTGATCTCATGCCCCAGCACCGCCTCAACTTCGTCTTTGCTCATGGCGTGCAACAGGCCTGTGCTCACGGCGACCAGGGCGCTGTCGCGGCTCATGCCGGTGGCGAAGGCGTTGGGTTCGGAGGCGTCGAAGACGGCGACCTCGGGCATGCCGATACCGGCTTTTTGCGCCTGGCGCCTGACGGTCTCCAGCAGCCAGCGCTCGGTGGGGTCAGCCGGTTCTTCGATTACCCTGGCGCCCGTCATGCGCTTCGCGCTCCACTTGGAGATCGCGAGTGAGATGAACGATCCGCCCATGCCGAATACGGCGGCAAAGATCAGCAGCCCTTGCAGATTGAGGCCGCCGCCCTGCTGTTCAAGGGCGGTATCCACGCCCAGCAGCTGCAGCACGATGCTGAGGACAAACACGACGGCAAGGTTGGTGAGCAGGAACAAAATAATGCGTTTCATGTACGACTCCCTGGGGATTGAGTTCTGCTGAGTTAGATGGGGTGGAGGGCGGCAAAGTTCAATGGCCAACGGCTACACATAGCGCCCTAAAGTCAGGGCGCCGTTGGCCGATAACCTGAATATAGCAAGGTTACTCTCCCAACGACCTTTCTATATTTTATCAGGCTGGGTTATTCCCGGCCTGTTTTTTATTTGTCTTCCGTACCCATCCTCTCCACACGCTGTAGCCCGCGCGGCAGTTTCAAGCCGCGTCGCCCGCGTTCGGTCTGATAATGGGTGAGGTCGGCGGGCTTGAGCGTGAGGTGACGCTGGCCGGCATGCAGCGTGAGGCTCGCGCCTGCGGGCACTGCGGCTACGGCCACCACAAATTCCTCGCGCTCTGCGCGCCGCGCCGTGGGGATGCCGATGATCTTGATGCCCTTGCCTTTGGCGAGCAGTGGCAACTCGGCCAGCGGATGCACCAGCAGATGACCTTCGCGCGTGACGGCGGCGACCCGGTCGCTCTGCATGTCGGACACGCGCGCAGGCGCGAGC
The DNA here is from genome assembly GCA_030655395.1 of Gammaproteobacteria bacterium. GTDB lineage: Bacteria > Pseudomonadota > Gammaproteobacteria > SURF-13 > SURF-13 > JAQBXX01. The sequence goes on from JAURVQ010000003.1 coordinate 26,601, forward strand.
ACCGCCGCGCCCTTGGGCACGCTGAGCACCGCCTTGCCGGTTTTGTTTTTGCTGTAGAGGTCACCCAGTTTGGCGACGAAGCCGTAGCCCGCATCGCTTGCCAGCAGATAAAGATCGTCGGGGTTGCCCAGCAACACGCCCGCGAAGCTCGCACCGGGCGGGGCTTGCAGCCGACCGTTGAGTGGCTCGCCCTGGCCGCGTGCCGAGGGCAGGGTGTGCGCGGGCAGGGTATAGCAACGCCCCGTCGAGTCAATGAACACGGCAAGCTGATTGCTGCGTCCCCTGGCTTCGGCCATGAAGGCGTCGCCGGCTTTGTAATTCAGTTCACGCGCAGCTATGTCATGGCCCTTGGCCGCGCGCACCCAGCCCTGCGCGGAAAGCACCACGGTGACCGGTTCGGTGGGGATGAGTTCGGTTGCGGCGATGGCCTGTGCCGCCGCGCGCTCCACCAGCGGTGCACGCCGCGCATCGCCGTAACGCTCGGCGCACTCCGTGAGTTCCTTGTGCAGCAGTGTCTTCATGCGTGCCTTTGAGGCCAGCGTCTTTTCCAGCGAGTCGCGCTCGGTGGCGAGCTCTTTCTGCTCGGATTTGATTTTGACTTCTTCCAGCTTGGCGAGGTGGCGCAGTTTCAGTTCCAGTATCGCCTCGGCCTGCGCGTCGCTCAGCTTGAAGCGTTTCATCAGCACCGGTTTGGGCTGGTCTTCGCGGCGGATGATGGCGATGACCTCGTCGATATTCAGAAACGCGATCAGCAGGCCGTCGAGCAGGTGCAGGCGCGCCAGTATCTTGTCCAGACGGTATTGCAGGCGGCGGCGCACGGTCGTGGTGCGGAACTCCAGCCATTCAACCAGCACCTCGCGCAGGTTTTTCAGCACCGGGCGGCCGTTCAGGCCGATCATGTTCATGTTCACGCGGTAGCTGCGCTCGAGATCGGTGGTGGCGAACAGGTGCGCCATCAGCTCATCCATATCGACGCGATTGGAGCGCGGCACGATGACGAGCCGTGTCGGATTTTCATGGTCGGATTCGTCGCGCAGGTCTTCCACCAGCGGCAGTTTCTTGGCCAGCATCTGCGCGGCGATCTGCTCCAGCACCTTGGCGCCGGAGGTCTGGTATGGCAGGGCGGTGATGATGATGTCGTTGCCTTCGCGTTCATAGCGGGAACGCAGACGTACAGACCCCGTGCCGGTTTCATACAGGCGCAGAATGTCCGCGCGCGGCGTGATGATCTCGGCCTCGGTCGGGTAGTCCGGCCCCAGCACGTGTTCGCACAGTTGCTGCACGGTGGTCCTGGGCTCGTCGAGCAGACGGATGCAGGCGCTGGCGATCTCGCGCGCATTGTGTGGCGGGATATCGGTAGCCATGCCGACGGCGATGCCGGTGGCGCCGTTCAGCAGTACATTCGGCAGGCGCGCGGGCAGCAGCGCTGGCTCTTCCAACGTACCGTCGAAGTTCGGCGTCCAGTCCACCGTGCCTTGTCCGAGCTCGTTCAACAATACTTCGGCATACGGTGCGAGCCGCGCCTCGGTGTAGCGCATCGCGGCGAACGAGTGCGGATCATCGAGCGAGCCCCAGTTGCCCTGGCCGTCGATGAGCGGATAGCGGTAGGAGAACGGCTGCGCCATCAGCACCATCGCTTCATAGCAGGCGCTGTCGCCGTGCGGGTGGAACTTGCCCAGCACGTCACCCACGGTGCGCGCGGACTTTTTGTGCTTGGCGGCGGCGGAAAGCCCCAGCTCGGACATGGCGTAGACGATGCGCCGCTGCACCGGTTTGAGACCGTCGCCGATGTGCGGCAGGGCACGGTCGAGAATCACGTACATGGAATAATCCAGGTAGGCCTTCTCGGTAAAGGTGCGCAGCGGCAGGCGTTCGACGCCTTCGTAGTCCATTTCGATAGTCTTGGTCATGGCGCTCAATAGTTTCTATAATCAGGGTATGCGGCGCTACACGGAAAAGCCCGGCGGTGTCACGTTCAGCGCAAGGATACAGCCGCGCGCGGCGAAGAATCAAATCAGCGGCGTGCTGGAGGTGCCGCGCCGCCGCATTGCAATTGTCGGGGGCGCCACGTCCCGCAACAAGATGATACACGTCAAAGGCATGGATGCGGCGTATTTGAAGACGGTTTTGAAAACCAGAGAGGTTGAATGATGAAAAGTCATGCTAGATCAAGATGGGTGCTGTTATGTGCAACGATTTTCATTTCTGCCGCAGTGCACGCCGCGACGGTGACTCCGTTATGGACGCTGGACGGATTCAAGAACCCCGAGTCCGTGGTGTATGACGCAAAGCGTAAAGTGCTCTATGTCTCGAACGTCAACGGTGCCCCGCCTGAAAAAGATGGCAATGGCTTCATCTCGCGCGTCTCACCCGACGGGAAGATGCTGGACGCGGAATGGGTGCAGGGCCTGAACGCGCCCAAGGGCCTCGCCATCAGCCGCGACAAACTCTACGCCACCGACATCGACAGCTTGATCGAAATCGATCTCAAAACCGGCGCGATCAGCAAACGCCATGCGGCGCCGCAGGCAAAATTCCTGAATGACGTCGCCGCAGATCAGGCGGGTAATATTTATGTGTCGGACATGATGGATGACGCGATCTACCGCCTCTCCGGCGGCAAGTTTGAGTTGTGGCTGAAGGACGCCAGGCTGGAATCCCCCAACGGCCTGTATGCCGAACCGGGGCGGTTGGTTGAAGGGGCGTGGGGCGTGATGACCGACGGTTTCAACACCAGGGTGCCGGGGCATTTAAATGTCATTTCGCTGCGCGATAAAAAAATAGCAAGCCTGGGTGACGGTGCGCCGGTCGGCAATCTCGACGGCGTGGAAGGTGACGGTCACGGCGCCTATTATGTCACTGACTGGATGGCGGGTAAGCTGCTGCACATCAATGCTGCCGGCAAGACGGAGCTGCTGTTGCTGCTTGAGCCAGGCAGCGCCGACCTGACGTACGTCAAGAGCAGGAAGTGGCTGTTTGTTCCCATGATGAATACGCACCAACTGCGCGCCTATCGCGTGCAATGAACGCAGCGTATGTGCGTCTTTTAATGATTTGAGTTGCGGCTGCTCTGTCTTGCGTTGGTTTTTATAACTACAGTAGCTGGTGGCGGGGCTATACGTGATACGGCGTGCTCAGCTTGTGTACGGCATCCACAAAGGCGGCGGCGTGATCGGGGTTGACGTGCTGATGGATGCCGTGGCCGAGATTGAATACGTGCCCGCTGCCGGGGCCGTAACTGGCGAGAATGGTTTCCACCTCGGTACGGATGCGCGCGGGTGAGGCGTAGAGTACGGACGGATCCATATTGCCTTGTAGCGCCACTTTGTCACCCACGCGCCTGCGTGCGTCGGCAAGGTCGGTGGTCCAGTCGATGCCGAGCGCGTCGCAACCCGTTGCCGCCATCGCCTCCAGCCACTGGCCGCCGTTCTTGGTGAACAAAATCACCGGCACGCGGCGACCCTCGTGTTCGCGCGTGAGCCCGCGCACGATCTGTTCCATGTAACGCAGCGAAAATTTCTTGTAATCACGCGGCGTGAGCACGCCGCCCCAGGTGTCAAATACCATCACCGCCTGCGCGCCCGCCGCGATCTGTGCATTGAGGTAGACCGTCACCGCGCGTGCGAGCAGGTCCAGTAGCTGGTGCATGACCTTGGGCTCGTCAAACAGCATGCGCTTGATGTGCGCGAACTCCTTGGTGCCCGCGCCTTCCACCATGTAGGTGGCGAGCGTCCACGGGCTGCCCGCGAAGCCGATGAGCGGCACGCGCCCGTGCAGTTCACTTCGGATCAGGCGCACCGCATCCATCACGTAACGCAGCTCGCCTTCCGGATCGGGCACGGCCAGCGCGGCGACATCCTGCGCCGTGCGCACCGGGCTCTTGAAGCGCGGGCCTTCGCCTTCGGAAAAATACAACCCCAGCCCCATCGCATCGGGGATGGTGAGGATGTCGGAAAATAATATCGCGGCATCGAGCGGGAAACGATCGAGCGGTTGCAGCGTGACTTCGCAAGCCAGCTCCGGTGTCTTGCACAGCGCCATGAAGTCGCCCGCCTTTTTGCGCGTGGCGCGGTATTCGGGCAGATATCTGCCCGCCTGGCGCATCATCCACACCGGTGTGACATCCACGGGCTGGCGCAGCAGGGCGCGCAGGAAACGGTCGTTTTTGAGTGGGGTCATAAAGAGGTGGTTACTTACGCGGTTTTTTGTTCGGTTTGAAGGCCTGTTTAAGCCATTGCGAAAATTCGGCTTCGCTTAACTTGCCTGCGGCAAGCGCCGTGATGATTTCTACCACTTCTATTTCATTCACCAAAGGATGAAGACCATTGTCCATCAGGAACACCGCAGTAGTGAGGAAGGCGGTGCGCTTGTTACCGTCTATGAACGGATGATTCTTGGCGATGCCATAGCCATACGCAGCGGCAAGCTCGTGCAAGGTCGGCGCGCCATAGCTTAGCAGGTTTTCAGGCCGGGCCAGCGCAGACTCAAGCAAACCCGCATCGCGCACACCATCGCTGCCGCCAAAAGTGGCAATGCACTCCCTATGCAGTGCGAGCGCCACATGCTGCGCCACCCAGCGGGGTTTTTTCACTTCGCCAGTTCGCGCAGCGCATTGCGGTAACGACGCATCACCTGCCGCCCCAGCTTCATCTGGCGTTCAAAATCGGGATCGTACGCGGTGATTTCATAACCATTGGGCGTTTCCACCAAAAATACTTGATCGCCTTTTTCGGCGTGTAATTTTCCCAAGGCTTCCTTGGGCAGGATCACGCCGGTGGAGTTACCGATTGCGGTGAGTTTCGCTTTAATCATGGCGGGTAGCCTCTCATGTTATAACAAGGGCCTAAACTTCCAGATAATCCAGAATTCCCTGCGCGGCCTCGCGGCCCTCAAACACGGCGGTGACCACGAGATCCGAGCCGCGCACCATGTCGCCGCCGGCAAAGATTTTGGGATGGGTGGTCTGGTGTTTGAATTCGGCTTTTGCCGGCGCTCGCACGCGCCCTTGCGCGTCCAATGCGATGTTGAAATCAGCGAGCCACGGCGCGGGGCTGGGGCGGAAGCCGAAGGCGATGATGATGCGGTCGGCGGGGATGATCTCCTCGCTGCCCGGCACTGGTTGCGGTGTGCGGCGGCCGCGCGCGTCGGGTGCGCCGAGCGCGGTGGTAACAACCTTCACGCCTTCCACTTTACCTTTGCCCACGATCTCGACCGGCTGGCGGTTCCACAGGAATTGCACGCCCTCTTCCTTGGCGTTGGCCACTTCGCGCCGCGAGCCCGGCATGTTGGCCTCGTCGCGCCGGTAGGCGCAGCTGACGCTCGCGGCGCCCTGGCGGATCGCGCTGCGGTTGCAGTCCATGGCGGTGTCGCCGCCGCCCAGCACCACCACGCGCTGTCCTTTCATGTCTATGAAATCAGCGGGGGATTTTTCAAAACCCAACGGGCGGTTAATGTTGGCGACCAGATAGGGCAGGGCCTCGTACACACCGGGCAGGGTCTCGCCGGGGAAGTCGCCCTTCATGTATTTGTAGGTGCCCATGCCGAGAAACACGGCGTCGTGCTCGTCGAGCAGTTTCTGGAAGGAAATATCCCTGCCGATTTCGGTGTTCAGGCGGAATTCGACACCCATGCCTTCCAGCAGCATGCGCCGCGTCTTCACCACGTGTTTTTCCAGTTTGAATTCGGGGATGCCGAAGGTGAGCAGGCCGCCGATTTCGGGATAACGGTCATACACCACCGCCTGCACGCCGTTGCGCGTGAGCACGTCGGCGCAGCCCAGCCCCGCCGGGCCCGCGCCGACGATCGCCACGCGCTTGCCGTTCATCACCACGCCCGACATGTCGGGGCGCCAGCCTTGTTTCACGGCCTCGTCGGTGATGTATTTCTCAATCGAGCCTATCGTCACCGCGCCGAAGCCGTCGTTCAGCGTGCAGGCGCCTTCGCACAAACGATCCTGCGGGCACACGCGTCCGCACACCTCGGGCAGTGAATTGGTCTTGTGCGACAGCTCCGCGGCCTCGAACAGGTTGCCTTCCTGAATCAGCTTCAACCAGTTTGGGATGTAGTTGTGCACCGGACACTTCCACTCGCAGTAGGGATTGCCGCAGGCGAGGCAGCGTCCGGCCTGCTCGCCCGCGCCCTTGGCGTCGAACTGGCCGTAAATTTCATTCGACTTGTGGATGCGGATGATGGCGGGCGTCTTGGCCGGATCGGTGCGCGGAATGTCGAGGAACTGAAAATAATTCGGCATGTTGCGTGAACTCTCAGTGAGCCTGTGAAACAGCAACAGTAGGGCCGCGAGCGGGACGACGCGCATGCGCACGTATCGGCTCGTCGTGTATCGACTTCGGGCGCGGCGCGAGCAGCGTATCGAGCGCCGCGGCCTTGGACTTTACCAGCCAGAACTTTCCGGCGTATTCGGCAAAATTGTCGAACACCGTACTGCCCCAGGCGCTGTGTGTCTCGTTCGCAAATTCCTCAATCAGCGCGCGCAGGTGTTTGCGGTGCGCCTCCAGGCCGGAAATGCGGTGCAGGTCGATCAACTCCGGGTTGTGGCGTGTGTTGAACTGGCCGTCGAGATCGAGCACGTAGGCAAACCCGCCGGTCATGCCCGCGCCGAAGTTGATCCCGGTAGCGCCGAGCACGACGACCTCACCACCGGTCATGTATTCGCAGCCGTGATCGCCGATGCCTTCCACCACCGCGCGCGCGCCGGAATTGCGTACCGCGAAACGTTCGCCGGCAAGCCCCGCGGCGTACAGCTTGCCGCCGGTGGCGCCGTACAAACAGGTGTTGCCGATGATGGTCGTCTCGTTCGATTTGAAGCGGCTGGCGCGCGGCGGGTAGATCACGATCCTGCCGCCCGCCATGCCCTTGCCGACGTAGTCGTTGGCGTCGCCTTCCAGCACAAGGTGCAGTCCACCCGCATTCCACACGCCGAAGCTTTGTCCCGCGCTGCCGGTGAAGTGGGTGGTGATGGGTGTGTCGTGCATGCCCTGATTACCGTGACGGCGCGCAATCTCGCCCGACAGGCGCGCGCCGATGGAGCGGTTGATGTTGCGTATCCTGTAATTGAACACACCGCCGCGCTTGTGTTCGATGGCGTCGAGCATGTCGCGCACCATTTGCTCGGCCAGCTCGCCCTTGTCGAACGGTTCGTTGCGCTCGGACAGGCAATACTGCGGTGCCGTGTCCGGCACGCCGGCCTTGGACAAAAGCGGCGCGAGATTGAGGCGCTGCTGCTTGGCGGTCTCGCCCGGCAGGATGCGCAACAGATCGGTGCGGCCAATGAGCTGCGCGATATTTTTCACGCCGAGCCGCGCCAGCCACTCGCGCGTCTCGCGCGCGACGAAGCGGAAATAGTTTTCCACCATTTCCGGCAGCCCGATGAAATGCTCCTTGCGCAGCCCGTCGTGCTGGGTCGCCACGCCGGTGGCGCAGGTGTTGAGGTGGCAGATGCGCAGATATTTGCAGCCGAGTGCAATCATCGGCGCGGTGCCGAAGCCGAAACTCTCCGCGCCGAGAATCGCCGCCTTGATCACGTCGAGGCCGGTCTTCAGGCCGCCGTCGGTTTGCAGGCGCACGCGGTCGCGCAGATTGTTCGCGCGCAGCACCTGATGGGTCTCGGAGAGACCGAGCTCCCACGGGCTGCCGGCGTATTTCACCGAGGAGAGCGGGCTTGCGCCGGTGCCGCCGTCGTAGCCGGAGATGGTGATCAGATCGGCGTAGGCCTTGGCCACGCCCGCGGCCACGGTGCCGACGCCGGCCTCGGCGACGAGCTTCACCGACACCAGTGCGTCGGGATTCACCTGCTTCAAATCGAAGATGAGCTGCGCCAAATCCTCGATGGAATAAATATCGTGATGCGGCGGCGGCGAGATGAGCGCGACACCGGGGCGCGAATAGCGCAACTCGGCGATCATCTCGTTCACCTTGCCACCCGGCAACTGCCCGCCCTCACCGGGCTTGGCGCCCTGCGCCATCTTGATCTGCAACACCTCGGCGTGCACCAGATAGGTCGGCGTGACGCCGAAGCGGCCCGCCGCGACCTGCTTGATCTTGGAGGTCTTCTCGGTGCCGTAGCGGCTCGGGTGCTCGCCGCCTTCGCCGGAGTTGGAGCGTCCGCCGAGCCGGTTCATGGCAATCGCCAGCGCCTCATGCGCCTCCGGCGACAGCGCGCCCAGCGACATGCCTGCGCTGTCGAAGCGCGGCAGGATGGATTCCTCCGCCTCGACTTCTGCGACGGGGATCGGCGTGACGTCGTCGCGCGGCACCAGCATGTCGCGCAGCATGGCGACGGGGCGCTCGTTGACGAGTTTCGCGTACTCCAGATATTTGGCGTAGTCGCCGGTCTTCACCGCGGCTTGCAGCGTGATCACCACGTCCGGGTTGTAGGCGTGATACTCGCCGCCGTAGATGAACTTGAGCAGGCCGCCCTGCGCCAGCGGTTTGCGCGGGTTCCAGGCGTACTTCGCCAGCCAGCGCTGGTCGGATTCGAGTTCGGCGAAATCGGTGCCTTGCAGGCGGCTCACGGTGTCGCGGAAGCACAGCTCGACGACTTCGTCGTGCAGGCCGACCGCCTCGAACAGTTGCGCGCCGCGATAGCTCGCGATGGTCGCGATGCCCATCTTGGAGATGATCTTGTAGAGCGCCTTGTCCACGCCCTTGCGGTAGGCGCCCAGCACCTTGTGCACGTCCTGGTTCACGATCTCGCCGTCGCGCATCATGTCGCGCAGGCATTCGTAGGCGAGATACGGGAACACCGCGGTCGCGCCGTAGCCGATCAGCACCGCGATGTGGTGCGGGTCGCGCGCGGTACCGGTCTCCACCACGAGGTTCGCATCGCAGCGCAGGCCCGCCTTGATCAGGCGATGGTGTACCGCGCCGGTGGCGAGCAGCGCGTGGACGGGCAGCGTGTCTTTGGCAATGGCGCGGTCGGACAGTACCAGGATCACCTTGCCGCTTTTCACCGCGCGCTCGGCGTCATCGCACACACGCTCGATGGCCGCGCGCAGATTTCCATCGGCGGGATAGTTGAGGGCTATGCGCGCGACGGCGTAGTCGGGATCGGTCTGGTTCACCAATGTGGCGAACAGGCCCTCCGGCAATACCGGCGAGGCCACGGTGAGACGCTTGGCGTGTTCGGGCTTTTCTTCAAACAGATTGCGCTCGCGCCCGAAGCAGGTCTTGAGCGACATCACGATCTGTTCGCGCAGCGGGTCGATCGGCGGGTTGGTGACCTGCGCGAACTGCTGGCGGAAATAATCGTAGGGCGAGCGCACCTGCTGCGACAGCACCGCCATCGGCGTGTCGTCGCCCATCGAGCCCACAGCTTCCTGGCCGCTTTCCGCGAGCACGCGCAGCACCTGGTCGCGCTCTTCGAAACTCACGTTGAACAGCTTCTGGTGGATGAGCACGCTGTCTTTATTCAACGCGGGCTCGACGTTGTCTTCCTGCGCCGCCACAAGCGGCTTGGCAAACTGCTCGAGCCAGCTCCGGTACGGCTGGCGCATTTTGAGCAGACGGTCGATATCGCCAGGCAGCAACAGCCGTCCCGTCGCGGTATCCGCTGCAATCATCTGACCCGGCTTGAGCCGGCCCTTGGCGATCACGTCTTCCGGTGCGTAGCTGTAAACGCCGATCTCGGAGGCGAGCGTGATGTGACGGTCCTGGGTGATCACGTAGCGCGCCGGCCGCAGGCCATTGCGATCCATGAGGCAGGCGGCATAGCGCCCGTCGGTCATCACGATGCCGGCGGGGCCGTCCCACGGCTCCATGTGCATGGAGTGATATTCGTAAAACGCTCGCAGCTCCGGATCCATGGTCTGGTCGTTTTCCCACGCCGGCGGAATCAGCAGCCGCATCGCGTGAAATAAATCCATGCCGCCCGCGATGAGCGCGTCCGCCATGTTATCGAGGCTGAGGGAATCCGAGCCGGTCATGGAGACGAGCGGGCGCACGTCATCCATGTCAGGAATCAGCGTGCTGACGAATTTCATGCCGCGCGCCACCGACCAGTTGCGGTTGCCCTGCACGGTGTTGATCTCGCCGTTGTGCGCGAGATAGCGGAACGGCTGCGCCAGCCGCCATTGCGGCCAGGTGTTGGTGGAGAAGCGCTGGTGATAGACGGCGAGCGCTGACTCGAAGCGCGCATCGCGCAGGTCGGTATAAAACAGCGGCAGGTTCGCGGGCATCACCAAGCCCTTGTACGCGATAACCCGGCACGAGAGGCTGGGGATATAAAAGGTGTCGTCGCCGTCGTTGAGAGCCTTCTCGGTGCGGCGGCGCGCAATATAAAGGTGGCGCTCGAAGCGGGTATCGTCCCAGGCGTCGGGCGCGTTCACGAACACCTGTTCGATGTGTGGCAGGGTCTTCAGCGCCTCAGCTCCGCAGGCCTCGGGATTCGTGGGCACGACGCGCCAGCCGGCGACGCTCAGGCCTTCTGTCTGCAAGGCCTCGCCGAGCGTGCGCCGTGCCTTTTCGGCGCGGCTGCCGTCCTGATGCAGAAACACTACACCGGCGGCGTAGTTCCTGCCGAGTACGATGCCCGACTCCGCGGCCACGGTGCGGAAAAAGCTGTCGGGTTTTTTAATCAGCAGGCCGCAGCCGTCGCCGGTCTTGCCGTCGGGCGCGATGGCGCCGCGATGCGTGAGGCAGGCGAGCGAACCGATGGCGGTCTGCACCAGACCATGACTGGCCTTGCCGTCCATCTGGGCAATGAGGCCAAAGCCGCAGTTGTCGCGTTCAAACGCGGGGCGGTAGAGGCTGGCCTTGAGTGTGTCTTGCGTCTGCATGAGTTGTATTCATCAATTCTTTAGACCCTTGCGCAGTCGCGGCGTTCGCCGGGACGATCTCGGCACGCAAAGGGTCTGCCAGTATAGCGCTGGCGGGTTTTTGGCTCAATGCGAACAACGCGAAAAGCGTGCTACGACGATTCTGCGGGGTCGAACAGGCGGTGATATTCGGTGATGGCGTAGCGGTCGGTCATGCCGGCGACGTAGTCCGCCACCGCGCGCGAGCGTCCGGATTTTCCGGTTTCATGTTCCAGTGTCGTGGCGCGGGCGGCGAACTCCGGCGGCAGCAGGCCCGGCTCCACCATGAAGGCCTCGAACAGCGCGCGTACCGTGCGTGCCGCCTTGGTGGTCATGCGTGTGACGCGAAAATGCCGGTACAGATGCTCGCGCAGGAAACGCTTCAGCTCCAGGCCCTGGCGGCGCATCTCCGGGCTGAAGCCGATGAGCGGTTCGCTGTGCACGCGCACCGCGTCGATGTCGGCGGGCGACGCCGCGTTCAGGGCGGCGCGGCTGGTCTCCACCAGATCGACGATCTGGCGGTTGATCAGGCGGCGCACCGTTTCGTGAACCGCGCGCCGTTCAGCCAGCGCAGGATGGGCGTGCAGTACCTCAGCGTATTGCGCGTGGAAAAGCTCGACGGCGTTAAGCTGCTCGAGACTGATGAGCCCGGAGCGCAGGCCGTCATCCACGTCGTGACTGTTGTAGGCGACCTCGTCCGCGAGGTTGGCGAGCTGCGCCTCAAGGCTCGGCTGGTGTTTGTGCAGAAAACGCAGGCCCAGTTCGCCCAGCTCTTTTGCCTTGGTCAGTGAACAATGCTTGAGGATACCCTCGCGCGTCTCGAAGGTGAGGTTCAGTCCCACAAAACCGGCGTAGCGCTCTTCCAGTTCGTCCACCACGCGCAGCGATTGCAGGTTGTGCTCGAAGCCGCCGAATTCGCGCATGCAGTCGTTGAGGGCGTCCTGACCGGCGTGGCCGAACGGCGTGTGGCCGAGGTCGTGCGCGAGCGCGATGGCCTCTACCAGGTCTTCGTTGAGCGCGAGCGCGCGCGCCACCGAGCGCGCGATCTGCGCCACCTCGATGGAATGCGTGAGGCGGGTGCGGAACATGTCGCCTTCATGGTTGACGAACACCTGCGTCTTGTATTCCAGGCGGCGGAACGCGGCGCTGTGGATGATGCGGTCGCGGTCGCGCTGAAACTCGCTGCGGTATGATGGCGCGGCCTCCGCATGGCGGCGTCCACGCGACTGTTCGGGATGTGCGGCGTAAGACGCGAGTGTCATGCGGTGCGACAGGCGTCCAGCGTGGCGCGCAGGAGTTGTGGATCGAAGTCCGCGCTGATGACGGCTTGGCCGATGCCCTTGAGCAGAATCAAGCGCAGTTTGCCGCCGCTCACCTTTTTATCCACCGCCATGAGGTCGAGAAACTGCTCGCTGCCGATCTGCGCGGGCGCGCGCACGGGCAGGTGCGCGCGCACGAACAAGGCCTCGATACGATGCTGGTCTGGTGCGGAAATCCAGCCGAGACGGCAGGAGAGATCGGCGGCCAGCGCCATGCCGGCGGCAATCGCCTCGCCGTGCAGCCAGGCGCCGTAACCGAGGCCGGTCTCGATGGCATGACCGAAGGTATGGCCGAAATTGAGCAGCGCGCGTTCGCCGCTTTCACGTTCATCGCGCGCCACCACATCGGCCTTGTTGCGGCACGAGCGCTCGATGGCGAACGCAAGCGAGGCGGGGTCGCGCGCGCGCAAGGCCTCGATATTTTTTTCCAGCCAGACAAAAAATTCAGCATCGCGGATGAGACCGTATTTGATCACCTCGGCAATGCCGGCGCCGAGTTCGCGCTCCGGCAGCGTGTTCAGCGTATCGGTGTCTGCGATTACGCAACGCGGCTGGTAAAACGCGCCGATCATGTTCTTGCCCAGCGGATGATTCACGCCGGTCTTGCCACCGACGGAGGAATCCACCTGCGCCAGCAGCGTGGTCGGAATCTGGATGAAATTCACGCCGCGCTGGTAACAGGCCGCGGCAAAGCCGGTGAGATCCCCGATCACGCCGCCGCCGAGGGCGATCAGCGTCGTGCTGCGGTCGTGGCGGTTTTTGAGCAGGGCAGTGAAGATGGTATTCAGCGTGTCGAGGGTTTTGTATTTTTCGCCATCGGGAAGAATCACTGAATCGCAGTGAAAGCCGATGAGCGCAGTCAGCGTCTTGTCGAGATATAACGGCGCGACCGTTTCATTGCTCACCACCATCACCTGCTTGCCGGCGATGTGGGGCGCTATGATGTCGCTGCGGCCCAGCAGGCCGGGGCCGATGCAGATCGGGTAACTGCGCGATCCGAGATCAAGTTGAAGCGTGGGCATGAGTGTGGCGCTGCATGTCGTTAAGCGTTGATTTTAGGGCGCGCTTTATTGTACGCCAATCGGTGCGGGTCATGTCCTGAGATGGCGCATGATGTCATTCACTACGCTCGGTGTACGGCGGCGGTGGGTTTCGACCACAAGATCGGCGACCTCGCGATAGAGCGGGTCACGTTCCTGTATCAGCTGTTCAAGCCGTACGCGCGGATTTTCCGTTTGCATGAGCGGGCGGTGTGTGTCCCTGCCGATACGTTTGAGCAGGTGTTCGATCGGTGCGTGCAGATAGATCACCGTACCGTGCGTGGCGAGCGCGGCGCGATTGGCAGGGTCGAGGATCGCGCCGCCGCCGGTGGCGAGGACGGCGTTCTCGTGTCGGACCAGTTCCGCGATCATGTTTTTTTCGCGCGCCCGAAAGCCGGCCTCGCCTTCCAGTTCGAAGATGAGCGGGATGCTGGCGCCGGTGCGGCGTTCGATTTCATGGTCGCTGTCGTGGAAGCTGAGGTGCAGTCGCCGCGCGAGTTCGCGCCCGACGGTGGTCTTGCCCGCGCCCATCGGGCCGACCAGGAACAGATTTCCGTGCTTGAGTGGGATGGCGGTCATGCCGGCATCTTTGCCGGTATCGGTGGGGAAATCAAGCGCCCGTTGAACGGGCACCGCGTGCCACGGATATGATTATTTCAGGCTCAGGTTATCCTCCAGTATCTTGGGCGTGACGAAGATCAGCAGTTCGTTTTTGTTGTTTTTATTGAGCTCCTGTTTGAACAAAAAGCCGATATAGGGCAGATCACCCAGGAACGGCACGCGCTGTGTGTCTTTGCTGGTGGTCTGTTCGTACACGCCGCCCAGCACGATGGTTTCGCCGTTATCCACCAGCACCTGGGTGGAGACCTGCTTGGTGTTGATGGCTGGCACTGAGGAGCCGGCGAGGACGACGATCTCGCCGCGCGAGTCCTTGTTCACCGTGAGGTCCATGATGATGTGGTTGTCCGGTGTGATCTGCGGCTTCACCTTGAGCGAGAGCACCGCCTTCTTGAACGATACGGTGACGGCGCCGCTCGAACTCGCTTCCAGATACGGAATCTCCTCGCCCTGTTCTATCAGAGCCTCTTTCTGGTTCGCCGTGACCACGCGCGGATTGGAGATGACCTCACCGCGTTTTTCCTTCTGCAGCGCGGAGAGTTCCAGCTCCAGCAAGGTGCCAAACGGCAGCCGTGCGATGGCCAGGCCTATCGAAGGGCCGGTGACCGGCAGGTTCACGTTGAGCCGATCGACCGGGATGATGTTGGTTGCCGCGGAGTTGTTCGAGTTGCCGAAGGGGAGGTTGTTGATCAGATTGGTGGTGCCGTTGATCGTGCCGGCGGTCGTTACCTTTTCTCCCAGCGTGGCATCCGCGTTGGAGTTTTTGCTCACGCCGAACTTCACTCCCAGATCCTTGCTGAAGTTGTCGTCCGCGATCACCACGCGCGATTCGATCATCACCTGGCGCTGTGCCACGTCAAGCGTGGTGACCAGCTTTCTGACTTCGGCCAGCTTGTCCGACACGTCCTGCACCAGCAGCGTGTTGGTGCGCTCGTCGACCGCGACATTGCCGCGCGGTGAGAGCAGCGAATTTTCCTTGGCCTTGAGCAGCGCGGCGAGGTCTGAGGCCTTGGCGAAGTTGATACGGATGAACTCCGAGCGCAGCGGGGCCAGCTCGGCCACCTGTTTCTGTGATTCCAGGTCGAGTTTTTCGCGCGCCGCGACCTCCTCACTCGGCGCCACCTGGATCACGTTGCCGTTCTGGCGCATGGCGAGTCCCTTGGTCTTCAGGACAATGTCGAGCGCCTGGTCCCACGGCACGTTCTTCAGGCGCAGGGTGAGGTTGCCCTGCACGGTGTCGCTCGCCACCATATTGAGACCGGTGAAATCGGCAATCAACTGCAGCACCGCACGTACTTCTATGTTCTGAAAATTAAGCGAAAGCTTTTCGCCGGTATAGCCCTTTTCTTTTTTGGCGACTTCCTGCTGTTCCTTGGTGAGCGGCTTCACTTCTATGGTGAATACATTTCCCGACTGGTATGCGAGGTGCTCGAACTCACCTTGCGGTGTGATGGTCATGCGCACATGGCTGCCGAGCGTGGCGGTTTCCACCGTCTTTACCGGTGTGGCGAAGTCGATCACATCGAGGCGCCGCTCCAGATTCTCGGGCACGCTGCTGTTCAGGAAGTCGGCCAGTATCTTGCCGCCTTCCTCGCGGATGTCCACGCCGGTGGCGGGGTCGGACAGGGTCACCAGGATACGGCCTTCGCCGCTCTCGCCGCGGCGGAAGTCGACATTATTGAGGGCATGCCGGGACGCGCCCGTGGCCGGTGGTGCCGACGTCGGGGAGCCTTTTGCGAGTGCCGTGTCAGGAGCGCTTTCCAAGGTGAGGTAAACCGTGTTGCCTTCGATGCGCGTTTCGTAGGCGGCAGGCTGCGCCATGTTTAGCACCACGCGCGTGCGGCCCTTGGCCTCGACCACGTTGAAGCTCTTCGCCAGCCCCACTCCGATCGGCTGACTGCTCTTGCCAATCTTGTGGGTGGTGTGCGGAAAATCGAGCACGATGCGCGCCGGGTTGTCGATGGTGAAGCTGATCGGCTGCGGCGGCGCGCTGTCCATGCTGAGCTTGAGTTGCACGCGATCACCGGGCAGCGCCGTGATGCTGATGTCTTGCAGTGTAGTGGCGGGTGCTGCGGGCTCCGCGGCGAAGGCCGGTGCCGCGACGAGTCCGGTGGCGAGCATGAGCCCGAACATGCGAGCCAGAATGGGCCGCCTGCGTCCGTAGATGCCGGTGTTGGTGGTGGTGTGCATAGCTGTCAGGGTCATTTCTTACCCCCCTCTGTGGTTTCTTCGCTGAGTGTCAATGAGGCCGGACGCTCGATCCAGCCGCCTTGCCCGTTTTCGATGAGTTCGATTAGTTCGATGCCTTGGTCGGTGATTTTGGTGATGTGCCCTTCGTTCTGGCCCAGATAGTTGCCCGGCTTGACACGGTACACGGAGCCGTCCGGCGCCTTGATGAGCGACCATTCTTCTCCCGCGCGGCCGAGATTACCAACCAGACGCAGGGTATCCAGCGGAAAACCCTCCAGGGCCTCTTTATGGCGATTGGGATTGGGGCGCGGGCCGGCCTTGGCCGACACCGCCGCGGGTTCCAGCGAGGGCGTGAAGGGGTCGCGCAGGTTTGCGGGATAGGCGTAGGTTTCGTAGGGTTTGATCT
>JAURVQ010000011.1 GCA_030655395.1 Gammaproteobacteria bacterium
CGCAAGGTGGTGGATGACCCCAACGCCACCGCCGCGCAGATCGCCAAGGTCGTCGCCATCGATGTGGCGCTGTCGGCACGCCTGATTCAGGTGGCGAACAGCCCGATGTTGCGCGGACTGACTGTGGTGAACAATCTGCAATCCGCCATCGCGCGCCTGGGCAGTGTGCTGGTGCGCAATCTGGTGACGAGTCTGGTGATGGAGCAGCAGATGCACCTGGCGCGCAACCCACTGTTAAAAGCACGTCTCATGGCACTGTGGCAGCACAGCACGCAGGTCGCGGCGATTAGTCACGTACTCGCCGCGCACTTCACCACGCTCAAACCCGATGAGGCCATGCTGGGCGGATTGATTCACGACATCGGCACGCTGCCCATACTCATGCGCGCGGCAAAGTTTCCAGAACTGATGGCCGACGATGAAGCGCTTGACCGTATCATCACCCGCCTGCACACACAAGTCGGCAAGGCGATACTCGAGGCATGGATCTTCCCGGCGCAGCTGATCGCCGTGGTCTCCGGGCATGAAGACCTTGAGCGCGACAACACGCCAGAAGCCGATTACGCCGATGTGGTCATGGTCGCCAACCTGCAAAGTTACATCTGCGGCTCACACCGCCACAGCAACCCCGACTGGGAACACATCCCCGCCCTCGCCAAACTGGGCTTGAGCCCGGAGGTGAGCATCGTGACGATGGAAGAAACCGCGGAAGACGTGCAGGAAGTGCAGCGCCTGCTGACCTCTTAGGTCATCAGGTTTCCGGCCGCATGTGCGGAAATAGCAGCACATCGCGGATCGAGGGCGAGTCGGTGAGCAGCATTACCAGGCGGTCGATGCCGATGCCTTCGCCCGCTGTCGGCGGCATGCCGTATTCGAGGGCGCGGATGTAGTCAGCGTCGTAGTGCATGGCCTCGTCATCGCCCGCGTCTTTCTCTTCCGCCTGTTTGCGAAAGCGCTCGGCCTGATCTTCCGCGTCGTTTAATTCAGAAAAACCGTTGGCGATCTCGCGCCCGCCCACAAACAGCTCGAAACGGTCGGTGACGAACGGGTTCGCGGTGTTGCAGCGCGCAAGCGGTGACACCTCGGTGGGGAACGCGGTGATGAAGGTGGGATTCTGCAGGTGGTGTTCCACGGTCTTCTCAAAGATTTCAAGCTGCACCTTGCCCAGCCCGTAACTGTCTTTGAGCGGGATATGCAACGCCGCAGCGGCCATGCGCGCCGCGGCTAGCGACTCCAGATCAGTGACACGCAGATGCGGATTGAAATGCAAGATGGCGTCCTGCACCGTGCGGCGCGCAAACGGCTTGCTGAAATCAAACTGATGCCCCTGACAAGCGATGCTCATCGTGCCGAGCACGTCATGCATCAGCTTGCGCAGCATGACCTCGGTGAGGTCCATGAGATCGTTGTAGTCCGCATAGGCCTGATAAAATTCCAGCATGGTGAATTCGGGGTTGTGGCGCGTGGACAATCCCTCATTGCGGAAACTGCGATTGATCTCGAACACGCGCTCGAAACCACCCACCACCAGGCGCTTCAAATAGAGCTCCGGCGCGATGCGCAGAAACATGTCCATGCCGAGCGCGTTGTGATGCGTCTTGAACGGGCGCGCCGTTGCGCCACCCGGTATCACGTGCATCATCGGCGTTTCCACTTCGAGAAAATTGTGTTCGGTGAGAAAGCCGCGCATGAAATTGATGATGCGCGTGCGCATCTCAAAGACCTTGCGCGTCTCCTCATTCATGATGAGATCGAGATACCGCTGGCGATAACGTATTTCCTGATCCACCAGGCCGTGGAATTTCTCCGGCAGCGGGCGCAGAGACTTGGTGAGCAGGCCTATGCCCTCCACGCGCACCGACAGCTCGCCGGTCTTGGTCTTGAACAACGTGCCTTCGGCGCCGAGGATGTCGCCAATGTCCCACTTCTTGAAACCTTCTTCGTAATGTTCGGCGGAAACGGCGTCGCGCTGCACAAACAGCTGAATGCGCCCCGACATGTCCTGTATCTGGGCGAAGCTCGCCTTGCCCATGACGCGCTTGGCCATCATGCGCCCGGCCACCTTCACGCGCACCGACTCACTCTCCAGCGCGGCGTTGTCGAGCGCACCGTATTTCTCGTGCAGTCCGGCGGCGAGGCTGTCGCGCCGGAAGTGATTGGGAAAGGGATTGCCTTGCGCGCGCAGGGCAGCCAGCTTCGCGCGCCGCTGCGCGATCTGCGCGTTTTCGTCGGAGGGTATGTTGTCGTTTTCGTCGCTCATACTAATTGAATTTTTACCTCGCCACTTACTACTCGCCACTAGCCACTTGTTGTTTCAAACTCGCCTCGATAAAGTCGTCCAGATCACCGTCCAGCACCGCCTGCGTATTGGCCTTCTCTACCCCGGTACGCAGATCCTTGATGCGCGACTGATCCAGTACGTAGGAGCGAATCTGGCTGCCCCAGCCGATGTCCGATTTGGAGTCTTCCAGCACCTGCTTTTCCGCGTTGCGTTTTTGCATTTCGCGCTCATACAATTTCGCCTTCAACTGGCTCATCGCGGTGGCGCGGTTTTTATGCTGTGAGCGGTCGCTCTGGCACTGTACCACAGTGTTGGTCGGCAGGTGCGTGATGCGGATGGCGGATTCAGTGCGGTTCACGTGCTGGCCGCCCGCACCACTGGCGCGGTAGGTGTCGACCTTGAGATCGGCGGGATTGATGTCGATCTCGATGCTCTCGTCCACCTCCGGCGTGACGAATACCGAGGCAAACGAGGTATGGCGGCGGTTGCCCGAGTCGAACGGCGACTTGCGCACCAGCCGATGCACGCCGGTCTCGGTACGCAACCAGCCGTAGGCGTAATCACCCTCAATCTTGACGCTGGCGCCCTTGATGCCGGCCACTTCACCCGGCGCGTGATCGATCACTTCCGTGCGGAATCCGCGCCGCTCGGCCCAGCGCAGATACATGCGCAACAGCATACTGGCCCAGTCCTGCGCCTCGGTGCCGCCGGAGCCGGACTGGATGTCGAGAAAGGCGTTATTGGGATCCATCGGATCGGAAAACATGCGCCGGAACTCGATCTGCGCCAACTGTTTTTCCGACTGGTCGAGATCGGCGACGACGGCGGCCACTGTCGCCTCATCGCCTTCCTCCTGCGCCATGCCCAGCAAGACCTGCGCCTCGGCAAGGTCACCTTCGAGCGCGGACAGTGTCGTCACCACCTGGGTCAACTGCACGCGTTCGCGCCCCAATTCCTGCGCACGCCCGGCGTTATTCCAGACAGCGGGATCGGCCAGCTCGCGCTCGACTTCGGTCAGGCGTTCGCGCTTGTGATCGAAGTCAAAGATACCCCCTCAGGGTCTGATAACGCCCCTGGAGTTCTTTGATGCGGGTAAAAACGGGATTGAGCTCTAGCATGACCTTGCTTTGTATATCTGCCACAATGAAAATAATTTTAGCACACGAAGGCGACGGATATGGAGATACTGATCACACGCAGCCTGGAAACTCTGCTGTTTCCGCCCGCCAGCATTATAGTGTTGCTGGTAGTGGGACTGCTGCTGCTGCTGTTGCACCGTCAGCGGCGGTGGGCGCTGGCTGTGATGTGGTTTGCCATCGTGAGCCTGTACGTCTTGAGCCTGCCGTCAACGGCGCACGTGCTGACACAATCGCTGGAAATCTATCCCGCGCTGCAAGCGCACGACCTGAAAAACAACGCGGCCCAAGCCATCGTGGTGCTCGGCGCGGGCCGTTACCCGGATGCACCGGAGTACGGCGGTGACACCGTCTCGACGGGCGGGCTGGAACGCCTGCGCTACGCCGTGCATCTGCACAGGCTCACCGGCCTGCCGCTGGTAGTCTCCGGCGGCTCACCCTTCGGCGAGCCTGTCCCCGAAGCGGTATTAATGAAAGAATCCTTGGTCAACGATTTTCAGATCACCGCTGTCTGGCTCGAAGATCAGAGCCACACCACGGCGGAAAACGCCTTCCTGACCAAGGCGCTGCTGGACAAGCACGGGATTCATCATATTTACCTCGTCACCCACGCCTGGCATATGTCGCGCGCGGTGAGAATTTTTGAGCAGACCGGATTAGCCATAACCCCAGCGCCTTCAATGTTTTCTTCAGTAGAGAGTGGCAACGCTGTTCTGCTGAAGTGGCTGCCGAACGCGGATGCGCTCAAGAAAACCTGTCGGGCACTGCACGAAAAACTGGGGCTATGGTGGTATCAACTGCGTCATCGCGCGGCCAACGCTCCCGCCAGATAATCCGCCGCCTGCTGCACGCCGGCGGGCGCAACCGGGGGCCGTGCCGGCACGGCCCAGAGCGCTTGCAGGGCGTCGAAAATATCACCGCGCTCGAGTTGCTCGCGTCCTATTTCAAGACTGCGGCCATTGCGGCCCAGCCACTCGACCAGATATGGCTCTTCCGGCCAATCATGGCGCTTTACATAAAGCATGGGTATGGCATTACATGCTACCTCCGCAAAGCTGCCGTAGCCGGGCTTGCCGATCAGCGCATCGCTGCTGCACAAAATATCCATAAAGTGCATGGACAGCGATTCGATGCTGACCGCGTCCGGATGCGTCACGCGCCATGCCTCCGACACCAGCCAGCGCACATGTGGTAGCCGTGGCCAGTCGTTGATGGGCAGGCGCATCTCGATGCCGCCGGGCGCAATCAGCACCAGACGGTCGCGCTCGGACAATCCCAGTCTGCGGTTGATCTCGGCACGGCGCGCATGCCCGATGCGGGCGACCGGGCCGATGGAGCGGCGGCGCGCAATGTCCATCATCGGCATGTGCGGTTCGGTTTGCAGAAAACATGCGGTGCTGTTATAGGCAGCGAGCATCTGGGCGTGGATTTCAGCGGCCTCCGGACGCTGGCCGCAATAGTGTGCGTAGACGTCCGCCCAGTTGAGCGAGCACAGCGCCACGGCGGGAATACCGGCCTCCGCCGCGCCGGCCAATGTGAGATACGGCACGTTGGCGAGCACGAGATCGGGCGCGAGGGCGGCGAGCGCCTGCGCATCTTCCCGCACCTTGTCCTCCCAATGCCGGTGAAATTCCGCGTAGGCGCGCGCACTTTCGTCCGCCAGCACGTCCACCGCCGAGGCCATGCGCATGCCGAAATCGCTCGCCACCGGCACGCGCGTAAATTCGCCCTCGAAGCGCGCGGCGAGCAGTGCGGGCGGCACGGTGGTGCGCAGTGTGACACGTAAATCCGGCATGCGCTTGCGCAGCGCGTTCACCACCGGCGCGGTCTGCGCCGCATGGCCGAAACCGTGCGATGAAATGGCAACCAGCAGATGCGGCATGCGCGTCAGCGATATGATTCCTGCAATTCCCGATCGAGTTCGCGCAAGCGCTCCGGCGTACCTATATCGAACCAGCGGCCCTGGTAGTGTTCGCCGCTCACTGCCCCGGTGCTCATCGCCTCACGCAACAGCGGCGCCAGCGGAAATGTGCCCGGCTTACAGCGCGCGAACAGCTCCGGGCGATAGACGCCGATGCCGCTGAAGGTGAGCTTCGGCCCGTCATCATCAATTATCTGTCTATCGCGCAATACAAAATCTCCACTACTGTGATGCGGCGGGTTATCGACCAGCACCAGATGCGCCAGGCCTTCCGGCGCCTGCGGCAGACGTGCAAATGGATAATCGGTACAGATGTCGGCGTTCACTACTGCAAAGGGCGCAGCGCCGAGCAGCGGCAAGGCCTGGTAAATGCCGCCGCCGGTTTCGAGCGGCTGCTCGCCTTCGGCGGAGTACACAATCACCGCGCCGTAACGGCGCCCGTCGCCCAGCGCCTGCTCGATGTTGGCGCCGAGGTGCGCGTGATTGATGACGATCTCGCGCACACCAGCCCGCACCAGCGCCTCGATGTGATACTCGATGAGCATGCGTCCGCCTGCGCGCAACAGCGGTTTGGGCGTGTGATCGGTGAGCGGGCGCATGCGCTCGCCGCGCCCTGCGGCCAGAATCATGGCCTTCATGCGGGATGGCCCTGCACGCGCGGCAGTACATGCTCGCACAGCAGCGCATGCAGAGGGGCAAGCTCTGGGTAGCGTCCACTTACGCCCACGACATATCCCAGCGTGCGCGGGATGTCCTTGAGGTAACCCGGCTTGCCGTCGCGGATGTTCAGGCGCGCAAAGATGCCGATGGCCTTGAGGTGGCGCTGCATCCCCATCCAGTCAAACCAGCGCAGAAATTGCTGCTCGTCAATTCCGCTCAGCAGGCCGCTGTGTACCAGCCGTGTGCGGTAGCGCAGCGCCCATTCCTCCACCCGCGCGCGCGGCCAGGCGATGTAACAGTCGCGCAGCAGCGAGACGAGGTCGTAGGTGATAGGGCCGTGCACGGCGTCCTGGAAGTCAAGGATGCCGGGGTTGTTGGTTTCGGTGACCATGAGATTGCGCGAGTGGAAATCACGGTGCACGCACACGCGCGGCTGCTCCAGCGCCGAGTGCGCGAGCGATTCACACGCGCGCTCGAGCACCGCGCATTGCTCTGCGTCCGGCATCCACTCCAGATGCCGCTCCAGAAACCAGTCGCGGAACAGGGCCATCTCGCGCATGAGCAGCGCATCGTCATACGGCGGCAGGGGCAAGGCCGTGACCCCATCACAGCGGGATTGCAACCGCCACAGCGCATCGAGGGCGTCGCCGTACAGACGCTCGACCGTATCCTCGTTCAGCGCATCGAGATAGCAACGCGTGCCGAGATCGCCGAGCAGCAGGAAACCGCGTTCCATATCCTGCTCCAGCACCTCTGGCACATGCAGGCCGAGCGCCAGAAAGGCGCGCGCAATCGTCACAAACGGGCGGCAATCCTCATGGGCGGGCGGCGCATCCATCACGATGCGCGTCTGCCCGTCGTGGTGCACGCGGAAATAGCGCCGGAAGCTGGCGTCGCTTGAGGCTGGCGTGAGCGTGAAGTGCTCCAGATCAAGCCCGGCGCGCAGCCAGCGGGTCAGTTCATCGAGGCGTTCAGGCATGGCGGCCGGGCTTAAGGGTGGGAGGACGTTTTACTCATAAGTCAGTATGCAAGACTACACTTCCCGCTACGTCCCCGCCCCCTGTTTTGGGGGCGGGACAGGGTGGGGGTAGAGTAAACTTGGTTTTTTCTCAGGAGTCACACCGTTATAGTGTAGCCTTATTTTCTGACTCCTGAGTAAAGTGATTGAATCTAACGCCATTCTATGCGATTTTACGCAGGTTCCTATAACTAACAAGAGTCGCCTTGTGTTGCGCAAGCCGCTGACCCGTATTCTCCCGTTAGCCGTTCTGGCCAGCCTGCTGCTGGCCACATCGCTTTCCTCGCGCGCCGCCGGCCTTGCCGGCGCCGACTTTGGCTTGTGCAGCGAGCCGGGCAGTGAGCACAGCCTGCGTGAAATCCTCACCCCGATAGGCGATGAGAACACCTACCTCGATGCCAACGAGTCGGAGGCCCTGCAAAACGAGATTTTCAATTTCAGGGGCGATGTACTCATCCGCCGCTCGGGCAGGGAAATGGAGTCCGACAGCGCCACCTACAATCGAACCCAGGACACGGTGCGGGCATTGGGGAATGTGCGCTACCGCCAGCACAATCTCAGCCTGCTCGGTAACTCCGGCTATTTCGAGCTTGGCAACGACAAAGGCGAGGTTGAAACCATCACCGATTTCCGCCTGCCGGAGAAGCACGGGCGCGGCAGCGCGGCCAGCATGACATTCGAAAGCCGCGATCATCAACGCATCAAACAGGGCATCTACACCACCTGCAACACCGGCAACGACGACTGGTACCTGCACTCCTCCGACATCAGGCTGGATCAAGCCGAGGGCGTCGGCGCTGCGCGCAACGTGTGGATCGAGTTCAAGGGCGTGCCCATCTTCTATTCGCCGTACATGACCTTTCCGCTCAGCAACAAACGCAAATCGGGATTTCTCGCGCCGAGCTTCATCACCTCCACGGAGACCGGCAGCGACATCCGCGTGCCGTATTACCTCAACATCGCACCGGAGCGCGACGCCACCGTCACCGCGCGCAACATCACCAAACGCGGCCTGCAAATCCTGGGTGAATTCCGCTATTTGAGCCCGGACAGCCACGGTCAGCTGGACTTGGGCTACCTGCCGAATGACAGCAGCCAGAATCGCAGCCGCATGCTGGTGAGCTATCGCCACAGCGGCACTCCCGCGCCACGCTGGAGCACCGACGTAAACTTCGGTTATGTGTCGGACAAAAGCTACTTCGAGCAACTGGGCGACACCCTGACCATCGCCAGCACCACGCACCTGGAGCGTCGCGCCGAGACCACTTACCGCGAAGACAACTGGAGCGCGACCGGCCGCGTGCAAGCGTACCAGACCGTGGATGAAACACTTCCCGGCAGTTCGCGCCCCTACCAGCGGTTGCCGCAGCTATTGTTCAGTGCAAATTTGCCGCAGGATACCTTGCCGAAAGATCCTTTGACGAAAAATCCGTGGGGGAGAAACGCAGCATTTAGCGGCGAATATGTGCACTTTGACCGCACGAACAGCCTCACCGCGCAACGCATCGATCTCCAGCCCACGGCAAGTCTGCCCTTCTCCACCGATGCGGCTTACCTCACACCCACGCTCGGCGTGCGTCACACGCAGTACCTGCTCAACGGCAAGACAGCGGGAACGGCGTATGACACGCGCCGTACCCTGCCCACTCTCAGCCTCGACAGCGGCGTGTTTTTCGAACGTGATGCTGATTTTGGCGAGCGCCGCTTCACCCACACGCTGGAACCGCGCCTGTACTATCTCTATGTGCCGTTGCAGGATCAATCCAATATCCCGGTATTCGACAGTGGAGCCCAAGGTTTCAGCTTCGCCAACATGTTCCAGACCAACCGCTTCAGTGGCGCCGACCGGGTGGGTGATGCCAATCAGGTCACGCTTGCGCTCACCTCCCGCCTGCTCGACGGCGATGGTGGCCAGGAAAAGTTGCGCGCGAGCATCGGCCAAATCCATTACTTCCGTGACCGCACAGTCACTCTGCCTGGGGGGGCCGTCGATACAGTAGTAAATTCCAACATCGTCGGCGAACTTAGCGGTAATGATCTGGTCTCACACTGGAGTCCCAGTGCCAACTTCCTCTGGAACCGGCAGCAACGCCAGATCGATACGGCCGCCATCGGCATGCGTTACCGCTCGGATGAGAAACATTTGGTCAATCTCACTTACCGTTATCAGCGCGGCTCACTGGAGCAGACCGACCTCTCCGCCCTGTGGCCGCTGAGCAGAACCCCGCAACACCAGTGGAACGCCGTCGCGCGCTGGAACTACTCACTGCCGGACAGGCGCACGCTGGAATCGCTCGCCGGGATTGAATACGACACCTGTTGCTGGCGGGTGCGCGTGACCAACCGCCACTTTATCAACAACACCGTGGGCGGCAGCAACAGCGCACTGTTTCTGCAGTTGGAACTGAAAGGTCTCACCAGTTTCGGCGACAAGGCATACCGCAAAGGACTGGAAGGCCTGATCGACTCCTCCACCTTCAACCGCTGACGCAGCATTCGGGAGACACCAAGCAAGATATACTATGGGCCAGGTGTCTCCCGAGTAAAAACCCTGGTTTACTCTACCCCCACCCTGTCCCGCCCCCTCAACAGGGGGCGGGGACGTGTAGGAGAGCGTAGCCTTAATTACTGACTTATGAGTCACTCCGATGAAGTTACGTTATTTGCTCCTCGCAATTCTATTACTACAGTTTTCAACGCTGCATGCGGCAGAGCCCAAGGCGGCGCGAGCGAGCGTAATCACCCTGGACAGAATCCTCGCGGTGGTGAACAACGACGTCATCACCCAGAGCGAACTCGCCACCGAGATGCGCGCCATCACGCAACAACTGCGCCAGCAGAATATTGAGATTCCTGCCGTGGAGGTTCTGCAAAAACAGGTGCTGGAGCGCCTCATCGTCAAGCATCTGCAGCTGCAGCTTGCGGAAAGCACCGGCATCCGCGTGGACGACGACACACTGGCCCGCGCCATCAACACCATTGCCAAACAAAACAACATCACGCTGAGTGAGTTCCGCGACATCCTTACGCGTGACGGCTTCGACTTCGCGATATTCCGCGAAAATATCCGCCAGGAGATCATCATCAACCGCCTGCGCCAGCGTCAGGTGGACAGCCGCATCAACGTCACCGATCAGGAAATCAGCGACTTTCTCACCACACAGGGGGCACAGGGCGCCGGCGCGGGCAATGAATACCATGTGGCGCAGATACTGATCGGACTGCCTGAGGCCGCTGCACCGGAAAAGGTACAGGCGGCGCAAGCCAAGGCCCAGCAGGTACTGGACAGACTGCGCGCAGGCGCGAGCTTCACCGACACTGCTGTTTCCGTCTCGCAGGACCCGCAAGCCCTGCAGGGTGGTGATCTCGGCTGGCGTACGGCGGCGCAACTCCCCAGCGTGTTTGCCGACGTGGTGCCGCGCATGAAGCCTGGTGACATCAGCGATCTCATACGCAGCGCGAGCGGTTTTCACATCGCGAAGTTGATCGAGCAGCGCGGCGGGGAACAGCACATAGTCAAACAGACACTCGCGCGTCATATACTGGTACGCCCCAACGAACTCACCTCGGACAAGGATGCACAGACCCGGCTCGAACAACTCAAGCAACGCATCGAGGGCGGTGAAGACTTCGCCGGCCTGGCGCGCTCCCACTCTGAAGATGCCGCGACGGCCATCAACGGCGGCGCCCTCGGCTGGGTCAATCCGGGCGATCTCGATCCGCGCTTCGAGGAGGCGATGAACACCCTCAAGCCCAAAGAGGTCAGCACGCCGTTCCAGAGCTCCTTCGGCTGGCACATCGTGCAGGTGATGGAGCGGCGCGACCATGACAACACGGAAGAATTCCGGCGCACTCAGGCGCGCGAGGCGATCCGTCAGCGCAAGATCGAAGAAGAAGCCCAGGCCTGGGTACGCAGCCTGCGGGATGAAGCGTATGTGGAATACAAGACTGCTGAAGAATAGTAGCAAGTGGCAAGTATAAAGTAGCAAGATTAAGACATCTTCAAGCAGGCTACTCCCGTGTTCTACTTGCTACTTTCCACTTAAATGATACGCCTCGCACTCACCCCCGGCGAACCTGCGGGCATCGGCCCCGACCTCTGCATACAGATCGCGCAAGAGCGGTTTCCCGCCGAGCTCGTCGCTGTCGCCGACCCCGCGCTGCTGATTCAGCGCGCACGCGCACTCGGCCTTCCGCTCAAGACGGAAATCTTCAATCCGGCACTGCCGCCACAACCGCACACACCCGGCACACTCAAGGTGTTGCCCGTGCCGTTGGCAAAGCCCGCGCAGTGCGGGAAACTCGATGCGGCCAATGCGGAGTATGTACTGAACACACTGCGCGCCGCGGTGGCGGGCTGCCTCACGGGCACATTCGATGCGCTCGTCACCGGCCCGGTGCACAAGGGCATCATCAATGACGCCGGATTCCCCTTCGCGGGCCACACGGAATTTCTCGCCGAACTTACGCATGCCCCGCAACCGGTGATGATGCTCGCGATACCCGGTCTGCGCGTGGCGCTTGTCACCACACACCTGCCGCTCAGCGCCGTGAGCCGCGCCATCACCGCGCCGCGCCTGGAGGCCGTGCTGCGTGTGCTGCAGCATGACCTGCAAACGCGCTTTAACATCCCTCAGCCGCGCATTCTCGTCTGCGGCCTCAATCCGCATGCGGGTGAAGGCGGCCATCTGGGGCGCGAGGAAATCGAAATCATCGAGCCGGTGCTCGCGTGCCTGCGCGCCGAAGGCATGCAACTCACCGGCCCCCTGCCCGCCGACACGCTGTTTGTGCCCGACACACTGGCACAGACAGACGCCGTGCTCACCATGTACCACGATCAGGGTCTGCCGGTGCTGAAACACGCGGGGTTCGGCGCAGCGGTCAACATCACCCTCGGCCTGCCCATCCTCCGCACCTCGGTCGATCATGGCACGGCGCTGGAACTCGCCGGCAGCGGCGCAGCGCGTAGCGGCAGTCTGATGGCAGCAATGCAGACCGCACTCACACTTGCGGCACACAAAGCCGGTGGCTGAGTCCTCCAGACACACCGCGCGCAAGCGTTTCGGCCAGCATTTTCTGCACGACCGCGGTGTAATTCAGCGCATCATCGCCGCCGTTCATCCGCAACCGGGCGAGCCTCTGGTCGAGATCGGGCCGGGCCGCGGCGCACTCACCCGCGACCTGCTGCGTGCAGTGGGGACGCTCGATGTCGTCGAACTGGACCGCGACCTGATCGAACCCCTGCGCGCCTCGTGCGCGGAGCTGGGCGAGTTGCGCATACACCAGCAGGATGCGCTGCGCTTCGATTTTTGCGCCCTGATGAAGAACGAGGCACGGCTGCGCGTCATCGGCAACCTGCCCTACAACATCTCCACGCCGCTGCTGTTCCATTTGCTGCAACAGGCGCACTGCATCCGCGACATGTATTTCATGCTCCAGAATGAAGTGGTCGAGCGCATGGTCGCCGCACCGGGTAGCCGCACTTACGGCAGGCTGTCGGTGATGATTCAGTATCGCTGCGCCGTGACAAAACTGTTTCATGTCGGACCGGGCGCCTTCACACCCGCGCCGAAAGTAGATTCCGCCGTGATACGCATGGTGCCGCACACCGCGCCGCCTGTAGCGGTAGGCGATGAAAAGATTTTTGAGCAAGTGGTACGGGCGGCCTTCGCGCAACGGCGCAAAACGTTGCGCAACGGCTTAAAGGAGCTGCTAACGGACACTGAAATCCGCGCGCTCGGCATTGACCCCGGCGTGCGCGCCGAGCAGTTGTCGCTGCAAGACTTCGCCTCGCTTAGTAATGCCGTGGGTAATGCCGTGGCGCAACATCAGGTCCACTGATTTTTTCCAGCACAATACGCCGGAACCACCCGCCGTTGAGTGCGATGTCGCTGACCACATGCAGCGATGACACTGCGGCCAGCACGTGCTCGAACACCACGTCGGTGCGCGTGGCGATCCTGCCCAGCAGCGGGCTCAGCAAACGGCGCAGCGGCGCCCGCTGGCCGGGGCGCAGGAATTTGTCGAGGATGAAAATCCTGCCGCCGGGCTTGAGCACGCGCGCAGCCTCGCTAAGCGCACGCGCAGGATCAGGCACCACGGCCACTATCAGATGCATGACGACGGCGTCGAAGCTCGCATCCGCATAAGGCAACGCCATCACGTCGCCCATCTCCAGTGCTATCACGCGATCACAATGCACCGCACGCTGTTGTGCGCGGCGCAGCATTGCGGGGGTGATATCGATACCCGCGTAATGACCACCCTGGGGCAGATCGGGGATATCCAGCCCGCTACCGATACCTGCAACCAGTATTCGCTTGCCGTTGATCCCACCGGGCAGTTGCGCGAGCGCGGCCAGGCTATCCTGACGCCAGCGCCGGCTGGCGCGAGCCACGATAAGATCGTACAGCGGGGCGAGCAGGGTGTAGGAGTAGCGCAGCAAGCCTAGTGCAGCGTATAAGGCACGGACAGGGCAAAGGACGGAATGACGGCATCGAATTTTACTCCGTCATCCGCAACCATCTGATAGCTGCCCTGCATGGTGCCGAAGGGGGTTTCGAGCAGGGTGCCGCTGGTGTACTGAAAACCTTCGCCGGGTTGCAGATACGGCTGCTCGCCCACCACGCCATCGCCACGCACCTCCTGCACCTTGCCGTTGGCATCGGTGATCACCCAGTGGCGGCTGAGCAGCTTGGCGGCAACGCTGCCGAGGTTCTGGATCGTGATGGTGTAGGCGAATACAAAGCGTCCTTTTTCGGGTGCGGACTGCTCTCCGATATAGACGGTTTCCACATCCACCTTCATTTTATGTTGAGATACTTCATTCATGTTTCTATTTCACCGCAATAACACTGTGCATGCAAGGTGTCTTACAAGCGGCTGCCCGCAAGCGCTGCGCCGGCCAGCCCCACCTTTGTATTCAGCACCACCTGCACCGGCATGGCCTCCACTACTGGCGTCATGACGCCCTTGTCGAGAAAGGCGCGCATAAACCCGCCCGCCCTCAGCCGTTCGATGAGTCTGGGCGCGATGCCGCCCGCGACATAGATCCCGCCGCGCGGCTGGGTGATGAGCGCGAGGCTGCCCGCCCATGCGCCGTAGAGCATGACAAACAAATCCAGCGCTTCACCCGCCAGCCGATCCTGCGCGCGCAAGGCAAATTCAGTGATCGCTGCTGCCGCGTCACCCTCCTGCATCGCCTGCCGCAATACCGGGCTGGCCTCTGCAGGCTGGCGGGCTCCGAGGAAATCGTAAACATTCACCAGACCCGGCCCGGACACGATCTGATCGTAAAACGCGCGGCCATCACGCTGCATCAAATATTGCAGCAGATCTATCTGCAGTTCATCGCGCGGCGCAAAATCGACATGCCCGCTTTCGGAGGGCAAGACTTCGTAGTGATCCTGCTGCCAGATCAACTGCGCCATGCCGAAGCCGGTGCCGGCGCCGATCACAAGGCGTGGCGCACGCAGCTCCGGGCGCCCTGCATGCAACACCTCCAGCTCTGATGATTCCAGCGCTTCGATGCCATAACCCGTGGCCTGAAAGTCGTTCATCAGTCGCACGCGGGGAATGGCGAACTCTTCCGCAAGTGCGCACGAGTCAACCTGCCAGGGCAAATGGGTCACGCACACGGTTTGCCGCGCGCTGTCACCACTCACCGGCCCGGCCACACCGAAACAGGCCTTGTCGATGCGGGGCGCAGCCATGCCGGCCAGAAACTCGCTCAGCATCGGCGACAAATGGGCGTAGGCCGCGCTTGTGTAACGCTGCTCCGCGAGCACGCGCGGCCCGGCAGCGCCGAACTCCGTCACGCGCAGCCAGGTCTTGGTGCCACCGATGTCACCCGCCAGCACTTTCATAACGCTGTCAGCACATTCATGGCGGCAACTGCGCAGCGGCGGCCTGATCCAGATACCATTCCAGGATTCCTTGCGGTTGTATCCTCTGCACCGGCAGCAGTGGCGCAGACGGCGTCTTGCGGAATACCCGGCCCAGGATATCGGCCTTGCCCGCCCCGGGGGCGAGCAGCAGAATATTGCGCGCATGATTGATCACCGGCAAGGTGATGCTGATGCGCCATGCGTGCATGCTATCCGCATAGACCGCGGTCACCGGGCGCGCATCGGTGAGTGCGCTACCGGTGGCGGGGAACAATGAAGCGATGTGCCCGTCCGGCCCCAGGCCCAACAGCACCAGATCAAATTGCGGCGTGGTGTTCACTAAAGGCAAATGCGACTCCAGCACTCTGGCATAGGCCGCCGCACGCTGACGCACGTAGGCCAGTTCCGCCTCGATGCGATGAATCTGCGCGCGCGGAATCGGCACCTGCGCAAGCAATGCGCTTTCGGCCATACCGTAGTTGCTGTCGGGGTGATCCGGGGGCACACAACGCTCATCGCCGAAATAGATATGCACACCGGACCAGTCGATTTCAGATGCAAAAGGTTTTTGCGCCAGGCGCTGGTACAGATGGCGCGGTGTGGCGCCACCAGACAATGCCACGTGAAATGCGCCACGGCATGACACCGCCTGCGCCGCGAGCTCTGCAACGCGCAGTGCGGCGGCATCGCTCAGCGTATCAAGATCGGGAAAGATGTGCACGGGATGACCCACGTCAACGAATGATTGTGTGCTCAAAATATGATGGTTTTGTGATCTTCTTTCATGACACAGCATATAAAGTAAATCATGATTTCTCACCGCAATGAGCGTGCCATGAAATTTACTAATATCAAGAATACCATGTTTTTGCCGGTGCTTTTGGCCCTGGCCTGCATCGTTGTCGCGCAAATATCGGCCGCCGACAGCGCAACCGGACAGCAGGCCCCGGATATCAACAGCCCGGTCTGGCTCAACGGCCCACCCCAGCGTATGGCCGACCTGCGAGGCAAGGTCGTGCTGGTGGAATTCTGGACCTACGGCTGCTCCAACTGCCGCAACGTCGAACCCTACATAAAGGCATGGCACGAAAAGTATGCGCAACGTGGAGTCGTCATCATCGGTGTACACTCCCCCGAGTTCCCACACGAGAGTGATATTGACAACGTAAGGCGCTACGTCACTGAGCATGCCATCCATCATGCGGTTGCCATCGACAATGATTTTTCCGTCTGGAAGAGTTATCACAATCGCTTCTGGCCTGCAATTTATCTGATCGACAAGCAGGGCGTGATACGCTACACCCACGTCGGTGAAGGCCGCTATGACACAACAGAGCGCCAGATCAACGCGCTGCTGTCGGAGAAATAAACACGCCATGCAGAATCACACTGCGCTGGCCGCACTCATGCTTGGCCTGCTTGCGGGCGCCGCTGCCAATGCCGAGACCATCGCCGCCGGAAAATTCTCCGGCGGCATCGCAGGCGGTGCATTACCGCAGGAATGGCAGCCACTGGAGTTCAAGAAGATCGAAAGGCATACGGTCTACAGCCTGATCGATGCCGGCGGCACAGTCGTGATCAAGGCGCAGAGTGAAGCTGCGGCCTCAGGCCTCACGCGCGCCGTACACATTGATCCGTCGCGCTATCCGCTGCTGCGCTGGCGCTGGAAAGTGGATCAGGTGATCGACAAGGCCGACATCAGAACCCAACAGGGTGATGACTACGCCGCACGCATTTACATCACGTTCGCCTACGAACCGGACAAGGTGAGCTTAGTCAAAAAAGCCAAATACAAGGCCGCGCGCTTTTTATATGGTGATGCGCCCATCGGCGCGATCAACTACATCTGGGACAACAAAGCGCCCGTGGGCACCGTGGCCGACAACAGCTATACGGATTTTGTAAAAATGATTGTGGTGGAAAGCGGTAATGAGAAATCCGGCCAGTGGGTAGAGGAAGAGCGCAACATCTATCAGGATTACAAGCGCGCATTCGGAGAGGAGCCGCCCATGATCTCCGGCATTGCCATCATGACCGATACCGACAATACGGGCGCCAGTGCCACTGCGTACTACGGCGACATTACATTCGTAGCGGCGCCCTAGCAACAGCCTGTCGGCGCGCACGCCTCCGCATGCACGCCGCCTTTGGTCTCCGCCGCCGGGCGCTTGGTTCCTGCGGGGGCGCACCACGTCACGGGCTCACGCAACACACGCGGGGTAATGCCGATGAAATGCCCCCGGTAAGGGCCTTCCGTCAACAACCTGTAGGTGCGCTCGCATACCGCCATGCGCTCACCGCGCAGGTAGACATGGCCCTCATCGTCGGTGACCGAGGCGTATGGGCCGCGATAAATCACCGCATGCCCGTAATCGAGGCACTCCGTGCCCGCCCCCTTCACTGCGGTGAGCGTGACCGAGCGGAACTCGATGCCTTCCACCTCCTGCCACGGCGCAGCATCCCATTTGTCGTACTGCACGGCGAGAAAACCGGCTGCGGCGAAACTGTGAATGAACTCCTGCTCCTGAAATGCGCCGGAGATGCAACCGCTCCACAGTTCCGGGTTGATCTTGAGGTGCTGTGGGATCGGTTCGTCGCTTACGATGTCGGAAATTGCCACCCGCCCGCCCGGCTTCAGTACACGAAATATCTCGCGCATCATTTGCTGCTTATGCGCGTCATCCACCAGATTCAGCACGCAGTTGGAGATCACCACATCCACTGAATCGTCAGGGATCAGCGGACACGTGCGACGCTGTTCGTCCTGCCATGCGGTGAGTTCCGCTACCGAACAATCCGGATGCGTGTTGTAATAAACTTCCAAGGCCTCCACATCCAGCGCCAGCTCTTCGATCCGACCCTTCACGAACCGCACACGATCACCGCCCAGCTTCGCTGCCATCTCCGGCTGATATTTGCGCGCCAGTGCGAGCATATCGTCGTTCATGTCTACACCGATCACGCGGCCCTCGCTGCCCACGAGTTGCGCCGCCATATAGCAAATCTTGCCGCCACCGCTGCCCAGATCGAGCACTACATCGCCCTCGCGCACATAGCGCGAAGGATCACCGCAGCCATAATCCTTCTCGATAATCTCCTGCGGTAACAGGGCGAGCAGACCCGCATCGTAACTGACCGGGCAGCACAATGCCGCCTGCCGTTCCTTGGCGCCTTGCGAATAGCGCTCCAATACACTGTCAACCTGTGCGTTCATACGATTCCTCTTCATTCAGTGCGCCGCCGCAGCTACTCCCCTGCCCCGCCGTGCAACCATAACAGTGATCCTTCACCACAATTGGACGACCCTCCAGATTGGCACCCTTCAAGTGCGACAGATGCACACGCGGTTTGCCATTGATGCGCAGCGGCAAATTGAGCATCTGGTTGAAGTCGCAATCATACACATAGCCCTGCCAATCGACGCTGATGAGCGAGCGGCACATGACGTTATCCAGATTGCTGTCCCGATGCGCTGCGCGTAGCACGTTCATATAGTTCTCAAACTGACCCTTGGATACCAGCATGCTGCCGAAGCGCTGGATCGGCATGTTGGCCAGCGTAAACAACTGGTTGAACACCACGTCATGGCGCTCACCAAGATATTTTTTATAGTCCCGCTCCAGCGCGTGCTGCGGCGGCGGCAATGCCGTGCCCTGCGGGTTATAGACCAGATTCAGCATTAGCCCGCTTGCCTCACGGCCGTAGCCCAGCGCATTCAGCCTGCGCAGGGCGTGGATACTGGCGTCGAACACGCCCTTGCCGCGCTGTGCATCCACGTTGTCTTCCAGATAGCACGGCAACGAGGCCGTGATCTCCACCTGCTGCCCGGCCAGAAACTCCGCCATACCGGCATAGTCCGGCTGTTCCAGTATCGTGAGATTGCAGCGATCAATAACATGCACGCCCAATGCGCGGGCGGATCGCACCAGATCACGAAAATGCGGATTCATCTCCGGCGCACCACCGGTAAGATCGAGCGCGCCAATTTTTCGATCAGGTTCAGCGCAGACAGTGGATGCGCGCAGGTAAT
Source organism: Gammaproteobacteria bacterium (assembly GCA_030655395.1). Taxonomy (GTDB): domain Bacteria; phylum Pseudomonadota; class Gammaproteobacteria; order SURF-13; family SURF-13; genus JAQBXX01. Next base: position 18,933 of record JAURVQ010000011.1, read on the forward strand.
CGATCACGCACTCAACCGTTTCTCGTTGCATGATTTCCGTGCGTCGCGGCCCCGCGTTTACATGGCAATGCAGGCATTGCTGGTTGCACAAATAGCCGAGATTCACCTGTAGCGTTTGCAACCGGGCGCGCTTCAGTTGGGGGAAGTCTGTTACTTCAAGCAGTGGCAGTGTGGCATGCATCGTCTTACCCTATGGTCTGGAACAGCCATGCGCTTGTGGCGGCAAATCCGCCTGCGACGGGCAGTGTAATCAACCAGCCGAACAGTATCAGCTTCAGTGCGTCACCCTGTTGCGGTTTTATGCCCTCACTCCAGCGCACGCCCATCAACGCACCGGTGCTCACATGGGTAGTGGACACCGGCAGGCCCAGCGGCGTCGCCGCAAGCACCAGCAGCGAGGTGCTGACATTAGCCATCAGGCCACGCGTAGAATCCAGCGGCGAGACACGATGCGCCAGCACGCGCAGTACGCGCATGCCGCCCCATAGGCCACCCAGCCCCATCACCACGGCCACCGCAACGATGGGCCACACCGGATCACTCGCGCTGAACGGTAAGGCCGGCACCAGCGCCAGCACCAGAATCAGAAACGCGGCTATTTTGGGTACATCGTTGAGGCCGCGCGCAAAGCTCGTCGCGCCGCTTGAAAGCCAATGCAGCACTATCAATACGCGCTGCGCGATGGGTGCAGGCACCGCCTGCTGATCTTCCGCACATACAAACGGATTGTGCTGCCAATCCTCCCGTTCACAGCAGCCCGGCCGCCATGCCGGAATCTTTTTCTCCACGAAGCGCGCCAGCAGTAGCAGCATCCAGCACAGTGCGATCGCCAGCAGCGGACTCAGCAGCAGTGGCAGCAATGCCTTGTTGGCCACTGCGGCGGTCCGCAAACCCTCCGGCCCGGCCAGCACCAACACCGTGCCAACGATACCGCCCAACAATGCATGCGTAGTGGATACCGGCAAACCAAACCGGGTGGCCAGCAGCACCCACGCGGCCGCACCCACAACTACTCCGCCGACGAAGCCAATGGTCACCGGGAAGTCGGCGGCGAGGAATCCGCTGCTGAAGGTCGAGACCAACGCAGCGCCCCACACCGCCGCAGCCAGACCCCCTATCAGGGTGCACGCTGTGCCCCACATGATCGCGCGCGCCGCGCTGGACATACCTGAGCCTGTGAGCGTCGCCACGCCCTTGGCCACATCATTGGCCCCATTGGCCCATGCCAAGGCGAGTAGCACGACTATTACCACTATAGCTGCTGTCATAGGCTCTCTCTAGTCAGGATCACTCGCTCTCGCGCCCGTTGCCGTCCCAGCACGCCATTTCTTCACCAGCACCGGAATCAGGGCGAATACCCCCAGCAGCACAAAGGCACTGCCGATCTCCCACGACACAAGCTGCTGCACCGACTCAATGCGCCCAAGGGACTGACCGAGGTGCGCAAA
>JAURVQ010000013.1 GCA_030655395.1 Gammaproteobacteria bacterium
GCAGGAGGCGGTGCTGGGGATAGGCGGCGCGCGCATGCTGCAGGCGCTCGGGTTCAACGTGCGCCAGTATCATATGAATGAGGGACACTCCGCGCTGCTTGCGCTGGAGCTGCTGCGCCGTTATGCCCATTCGCCTGAGGATTTGCGGCCGGGCGAATCACCGTACAACATGCCGCGCGTGCGTGAGCAGTGCAACTTCACCACGCATACGCCGGTGGAGGCGGGGCACGATCAGTTCCCCTACGCTCTTGTGGAGCGGGTGCTGAACGATTTTGTTGATCTGCCCACGCTCAAGTCGCTGGCCGGGAAAGATGCGCTTAATATGACGCGGCTTGCGCTCAACCTGAGTCAGTTTGTCAACGGTGTGGCCAAGCGCCATGCCGAGGTATCGCAAAAAATGTTTCCGGGTTACAGCGTGCATGCCGTAACCAACGGCGTGCATCCTTATTCATGGTCAGCGCCGGCCTTTGCAAAACTCTATGATCATTATCTGCCCGGCTGGTGTCACGAGCCGGAACTCCTGTCACGCGCTGACCGTATCCCGGAAGATGCGATCTGGACGGCGCATATGGAGGCCAAGCGCGCACTCGTCGGAAAGGTCAAAACCCTGACCGGCGTGAATCTGAACTTGAGTGTGCTGACGCTCGGTTTCGCGCGGCGCATGACGGACTACAAGCGCCCTGATCTGCTGTTCACCGATCTGGCGCGCCTCAAGGCGATCGCGCAGGAACGCCCGCTGCAACTGGTGCTCGCGGGCAAGGCGCATCCGCATGATGAAGGCGGCAAGCGTCTGATCGCGCTGCTCCATCAACATATGCGTGAACTCGCGGGCAGCATCACCATCGCCTACCTGCCCAATTACAATCTGGATATCGCGCAGGCCATGACGTCTGGCGTGGATGCGTGGCTCAACACGCCGCTGCGCCCGTTGGAGGCCTCCGGCACCAGCGGCATGAAGGCCGCTTTTAATGGCGTACCGCAGTTGAGCGTGCTGGACGGCTGGTGGGTAGAGGGCTGCATCGAAGGCGTGACCGGCTGGGCGATCGGCGATTCCAGCGAATCGAAAAATTCCGATGATGCGGTGACGCTTTATAAAAAGCTCGAACAAGTCGTGCTGCCGCTGTACTACAGCGACCGTGCCGGATGGATCAATGTGATGAAGGGTGCGATCAGCAAGAACGCCTGCTATTTTAACAGCCACCGCATGATGCGCCGTTACGCCGCCGAAGCCTATATCCGCTGAACGTGCGCCTGCTGATCTTTAACGCCGGCAGTTCATCGCTCAAATTCCAGTTGTTCGAAGCAGGCGATGCGGGCCTGCAGCCCGTTGCCAGGGGCGCCGTCAGCGGCTTGGGCGCGGATGCGCTGTGCCGCTATCAGATCAACGCGACGCAGGAAGAAGAGCGCGCGCACATTGCCGATCACGCTCAAGCCGCGCGCTGGGTGTTTGCGCGCATGCAAAAGCATTTTGGTCCCTCATGGGGGCATTCCATCACGGCGACCGGGCATCGTGTGGTGCATGGTGGCACGCTGTTCACTGCGCCCGCGCGCGTGACGCCGGAGGTACTCGCCGGTATTGAGTCGCTGAACCTGCTGGCGCCGTTGCATAATCCCGCCGCCGTTGCGGTGATACGCGCATGCCGGAACGAGTTGGGTGCAGCGCATGCCGCGGTGGCGGTCTTCGACACCGCTTTTTTTCATGCGCTTCCCGATGCGGCGCGCACCTATGCCGTACCCGCCGAGTGGACATCGAAGTTCGGTATCCGGCGCTATGGATTTCACGGCATCGCGCACCGTTATATGTATGAGCGCTATCTTGAGATCAGCGCTGCGGACAAAGACGCGAGCCGGGTCGTCACCTTGCAGCTGGGGCAGGGCTGTTCGATCACCGCGTTGCGCGGCGGGAATCCGGTGGACACGAGCATGGGCTTTACTCCGCTCGAGGGCCTCATCATGGCGACACGTCCCGGCGATGTGGATGCAGGTGTGCTGCTGCATCTGTTAGAGCAGGGCGTGAGCTTGCCTGAGTTGAGCGAAGGCCTGCACAACCGCTCCGGACTCCTGGCGCTCTCCGCTGCCAGCGCCGACATGCGCACGTTGCTGCAACTCGAAGGCCAGGGCCACGCAGGCGCGGTGCGCGCAGTGGAGGCCTTTTGCCTGCGCGCGCGTAAATATCTCGGCGCCTATGTTGCGCTGCTCGGCGGCGCTGACGCCGTGATCTTCGGCGGCGGCGTGGGGGAACACGCGCCGGAAGTCCGCGCGCGTATCCTCAGGCAGATGGAGTGGTGCGGTGTGCGGCTGGACGAGACGGCCAATGCCGCTGCATGCGGCGTGGAGCACCGCATCTCCGCAACGGGTTCGACGCTCGCTGTCTACGTGGTTCCGGTGGATGAAGAAAAGCTGATTGCGCGCGAGGTGCGCGAGCATCTTGCGGCAAGCGGCGCGGCAAACGCCACTTGATGAACGGCCATGCTTCGCTCATCCTCTCGACGCCGTCTGGCTTGGATTGTCCCGCTCGCGTTGATTTTTCTGCTCACGGTCTATGCGCCGATGCCCACCTACGAGTCCCTGCTGGTGCTCGCCGACACCGCCGCGGGCGCGGGTCCGAGCCGACTCAAGGCCACTACCCCCGCGCCCCGGCGCATCCCGGTGGCCTACGAGGTGGCCGGGCGGAAACACACGGGAGATATTTACCTGCCGGGCGAAGGCAAACCCGAGGCCGGCATTGTGCTGGTGCCGGGCGCGGTGCCCAAGGGCAAGGACGACGCGCGCCTAGTGGCCTTCGCCACCACCCTCGCCCGCGCCCGCTTCGCGGTGCTCGCCCCGGAAATTCCCGGTTTCAGGCAGATGCAGATCAACCCCTCGGACGCCCGCAAGGTGGCGGACGCCTTCGCTTATCTCGCCAGCCGGACGGACATCGTGCCCGGCGCCCGCGTCGGCATCGGCGCCTTCAGCTATGCCGTGGGCCCGGCAGTGCTGGCCGCACTCCAGCCCGACATCCGGGAACAGGTGCGCTTCATCGTCGGCGTGGGCGGCTATCACGATTTTAGACGCGCCGTGCGCTACTTCACCACGGGCTATTTCGAGGACGGCGGCAAATGGGCGTACATCAAGCCAGACGACTATGGCAAGCTGGTGCTCGTGCATTCGAGCATGCCGTATCTGTCCCGCCCGCGCGACCGCGATCTACTGGAGGCCATGGTGGCGCGCAAGCTCAAGGACATCGAAGCGGACGTTTCCGACCTCGCCGCCGCCCTGGGAGCGGAGGGAAGGAGTGTGTATGACTTGGTCACCATCGCCGATCCGCTGCGCGCCCAAGTGCTTCTGGACGCTCTGCCGGCACCGCTGTTTG
>JAURVQ010000018.1 GCA_030655395.1 Gammaproteobacteria bacterium
ACAGGAAGCGGCGCGCAAGCTCGGCTTCGGCGCGCAGCGCACCATGCGCACCGCGCAACAACTCTACGAAGGCATGGACACCGGCGAAGGTGCGGTCGGCCTCATCAGCTACATGCGTACCGATTCGGTGAATCTGGCGCAAGAAGCAGTTGCCGAAATCCGCGCCTTCATCGCGCAGCGTTACGGCGCAAACAACCTGCCCAAGGAACCGCAGGTGTACAAGACGCGCGCAAAAAACGCACAAGAGGCACACGAGGCCGTGCGCCCGACCTCGGTCGAGCGCACGCCGGAATCCATCAAGGCCCACCTGACCCCCGATCAGCTCAAGCTCTATCAACTGATCTGGAAGCGCACCGTCGCCTGCCAGATGATTCACGCCACCATCGATACGGTAGGCGTCGATCTCGCTGCGGGCGAGCAGAACCACCTGTTCCGCGCCAACGGCTCCACGGTCGTCGACCCCGGCTTCATGGCGGTGTATCAGGAAGGCAGCGACGACACCAAAGTGGAAGATGACGAGCGCATACTGCCTCCGCTCAAGGAAGGCGAAACCGTCACGCTGCTCGCCATCCGCAGTGAACAGCATTTTACCGAGCCGCCGCCGCGTTTCAGCGAGGCGAGTCTGGTCAAAACCCTGGAAGAGTACGGCATCGGCCGCCCCTCCACTTATGCCAGCATCATCTCCACGCTGGTCGCGCGCGAGTATGTCACGCTCGAAAAACACCGCTTCACTCCCACCGATGTCGGACGCGTGGTGAATCGGTTCCTCACCCAGCACTTCACCCAATACGTCGATTACGACTTTACCGCCAAGCTCGAGGACGAACTCGACGCCATCGCGCGCGGTGAAAAGGAATGGGTGCCGGTGATGGAGAAATTCTGGAAACCGTTCCACAAGCAGGTGACCACCAAAGACGAAACCGTGCTGCGCAAGGACGTCACGCAAGAGGCGATGGACGAGGCCTGCCCCAAGTGCGGCAAACCGCTCTCCATCCGTTTGGGGCGGCGCGGAAAATTCATCGGCTGCACCGCCTATCCCGACTGCGACTACACGCGCAACCTCGACGATGCCCCTGACGCCGTGCCGGAAGTGGTGGAAGGCCGCAACTGCCCGGATTGCCAAAGCCAGCTCATCATCAAGCGTGGCCGCTACGGCAAATTCATCGGCTGCAGCAATTATCCCAACTGCAAGCACATCGAGCCGCTGGAAAAACCCGCCGACACCGGCGTCGAATGCCCGCTGTGTCACGCGGGGAATTTATTGAAACGCAAATCGCGCTACGGCAAGATTTTTTATTCCTGCGCCACGTATCCCAAATGCACCTACGCAGTATGGAATGAACCCGTCGTCCAACCCTGCCCAAAGTGCCAGTGGCCCCTCCTCACCATCAAAACCACCAAGCGCCGCGGCACGGAAAAGGTGTGCCCGCAGAAGGAATGCGGCTACGCCGAGCCTTACGAACTGGAGGCCGCCGCGTCCAATTGATGCACTGGCCCTTCCCTTACAAGGGGGAGGGCGTTTGCAGCGCCTTATCCACCGCCGCGCGCGTCAAGTGCGGCGCGAACAACTCGATAAAGGCGTACCAATAACCGCGCAGAAACATGCCGCGCCGCACTGCGATATAGGTCGTGCTGGCGGCGAACAAGTGCGCGGCATCCACCATGCGTAAATTCTTGTCGCGCGCCGGCTCAAACGCCATCCTGGCGAGCAGGCCTACGCCCAGACCCAGCTCGACATAGGTCTTGATGACATCCGAGTCGAGCGCGGTGAGCACAATGTTGGGTTTGAGGCCCTTGGCCTCGAACGCCTGATTGATGAGCGAGCGGCCGGCGAAGGCGAAGTCGTAGGTCACGATGGGATAGCGCGCCAGCGCCTTCAGCGTGAGCGGTTTCTCCTTCAGCACCGGGTGCCCGGGCGGCGCCACCACGCAGCGGTTCCATTGATAACACGGCAGCACCACCAGCCCCTGATGCCGGGCCAGTGCCTCGGTGGCGATCCCGATATCCGCTTCGCCCTGCTCCACCATGGCGGCGATCTGCGTCGGATTGCCTTGATGGATGTGCAGGTTGACCTGCGGGTAGCGCTGCGTGAATTTTTTGATCGCCTTGGGCAGCGTATAACGCGCCTGGGTATGCGTGGTGGCAATCGACAGGCTGCCGGTGATCTCATTGGTAAACTCGGTGCCGACCTGCTTGATATTCTGCACGTCGCGCAGCACTTCTTTGGCCTGCGCGAGTATGATGCGCCCCGGCGCGGTGACGCCGATCAGGCGTTTACCGCTGCGCTCGAAGATGCGCACGCCCAGTTCTTCTTCCAGCAGGTGGATTTGCTTGCTTACGCCGGGCTGCGAGGTGTGCAAACTCGCGGCGGCGAGTGAAATGCTCAGGCCTTGTCGCTCGACCGCGCATATATAACGTAATTGCTGTAAATTCATATAGTTATAAAATCCATCGGGGCCATCATTTATAACTATAAACGATATATATATATAATTATATTCTTTTATGAGTATATGTGCGGCTGTTATACTTTCCGCTTCCAAAAGTATCCGGTCATGTACGCTCAGCTTAGCTAAGAATTTACGATGGATTTTGCCTACACGCTATCAGGTTTTGTGGTCGGCATGCTGGTCGGTTTGACCGGCGTGGGCGGCGGCTCGCTCATGACGCCGCTGCTGATCCTGTTCGGCATCCCGCCGGTCAAGGCGGTGGGCACGGATCTGCTGTTCGCCTGCGTCACCAAGGTGGCCGGGGTCTGGGTGCACGGCAGAAAGAAAACGGTGGACTGGCGCATCGTCGGCCTGCTTGCCGCAGGCAGTATTCCCGCGTCGCTGTTGACCCTGGTGTTGCTGCATCATATGGAGGCGCGCGGCTGGAAAGTGGACGCCATCATCGTGCCGCTCATCGGCGTGGCGGTGATTTTGACCGCACTGGCGCTCATCTTCAAGGTGCAGTTGCAGCGCCATCCCTGGTTTAAAACCCGCTCTCACCCAGCTTCTCTGAATATTTCCACGGTCGCCACTGGCGCGGTGCTGGGGGCGCTGGTCACGCTGACCTCCATCGGCGCGGGGGCCATCGGCGTGGTCGCGCTGTTTTTGCTCTATCCGCTGATCGCCACCACCAAGATCGTCGGCACGGACATCGCGCACGCCGTGCCGCTCACCCTGGTGGCGGGTTTGGGACACCTCGGCATGGGCAACGTGGACTTCGTGCTGCTGGGAAGTCTCCTGTTAGGTTCGCTGCCCGGCATTTATTTTGGCAGTCACTTGAGCGTCAACATCCCGGAGAAGGTGTTGCGCATTGCGCTCTCCAGCATGTTGATGCTGGTCGGTTTCAGGCTCATCGCGCATTAGGTTGCGCGGTTGATTAATCAAGGAGACACGGTAATGAACAACCCGAGCGTACTGGTCAATTTCGACGAGATCGAACGCTACGAACAGGCGGTACAGGCCTACCTCGGCCTGCAACTGGACGCCGACCGCTTCATGTCCGCGCGTCTGCAGCAGGGCGTGTACGGCCAGCGCCAGGACGGCGTACACATGATGCGCGTCAAGATTCCCGGCGGAAAATTATTGCCGGAGCAACTGACCGCCATCGCCGACGTGCTGGAGACCTATGTCGATCATCCCGTGGTACACATCACCACGCGCCAGGATTTCCAGATTCATTACGTGCCGCTCGCGCATAC
>JAURVQ010000024.1 GCA_030655395.1 Gammaproteobacteria bacterium
GCGATGCCGATGCTGGCACCGACATCGAGTGTGTGCTCATCGAACTGCAGCGGATGCTCCATCACCCTGAGCAGCTTGTTCACCGCCATGGCGGCATGCTCGCGGTCTTCCACCAGCGGCATCAGGATAGTGAATTCGTCACCGCCCATGCGCGCTACGGTATCGGATGCGCGCAGTGCGCCGCGCATGCGCAGGGCGGTTTGCTGCAAGACCAGATCACCCATGTGGTGGCCCAGGGTGTCGTTGACCTCCTTGAAGCGATTCAGATCCAGCATGCACACGGCAAGCATGGTGCCGGAGCGGCGCGCGGTGATGAGCGCCTGTTCCAGCCGGTCATTGAACAAATTGCGGTTGGGCAGCCCGGTAAGCGCATCGTGCAACGCCTGGTGCTCCAGCGCATCGCTCTGGTTGACGAGTTCACGGCGCATGGCCTCGAGATCATCCGCCAGGTTTGCAACCTCGGTGATCGTCGTGTGGATCAGCATCTGCTCTTTCAGATCGCCGGTGGCAATGCGTTGTGCGGCGTCACGCAGGCGGCGCAGCGAGCGGGTGAGAGGGGGGGTGAGCATGCCGATCAGCACCACTGTGAACAGGACATAGAGGCTGGCCAGCATCAGACCGCGGCGATACGTGGTGTGTATCAATTCCAGCGTGGGGGTTTCGTCATAGCCCAGGCGCAGGCTGGCCTGCACATTTCCCTGCGCGTCGTACAGCGGGATGGCGATATAGTAAATCGTGTCATTGTGCTGGCCGAAGAAGAAATCTTCCTGAAACCGGTCCGGCGCTATGTGTATGCCCGAACTCGACTCCATGACCTTGCCCCGCTGCGTGACGATCTGGGCAAAGATGATCTGACCGCCCATCACCGCATCGGTGAGCAAGCCCTGCAGTCGCTGTTCATTGAAATCCTGCGCCAGCAGTGCGCCGAACAGATGCGAGGCAATGCGCGTCTGATTGACGAATTGCGTCTCGTGGCCCTCCTTGATCAGGTACACCGCCCCGGTAAAAAACGCGGGCAGCAAGAGCGCGTGCATGGCGCTCAGGCCGAGCACCAGGCGCCCGGTGAAGCTGCTGGCGAATTGCGCTAGTCGGTGGAACCTTGCCATAAGTCCTCAACGATGCGGATGCCGGGGAGGGTCTGCGCCGTATCGGCCCACATGTAGGTGACGGCGCCGGGACGTGTCTTGAGCGCGCTCACCAGTTCGTTCATGTCACTGTAGAGCTCCGGCCGCTGACCGCCCAGCCGGAACACCTGGGATAGCAGATGATGTTCGTAGTTGCGTGCCGAAAGAAACACGATCTTCTGCAGAAAGACCTCATGCAACATGGGATCGGTATTGTTGCGCAACGGTACCAGCGTATGGCCGTCCTTGATGATGGGTACGCCCAGAAACAGGCGCCGCAGGTCCCGCGCCGAGGGCGGCGGGAGGGTGAGCTGGTCGCTGCTCACCAGTACCATGCGCCGCTCGGCGGAGTACGTGGCATGGGCCACGCACGCCAGCATGAGGAGCGCAAGGGATACGGCGCTGAGCCGGTGCATGCGGGTCATGGCAGCGCCGCGCTCCATTGCAGACCAAACTGGACGTAACTGTCACCCATCACGTGCACGTCGCTCAACTCCAGCTTGAGCGCTTGGTTGCGGGTGAGCTCATGGCGCACACCGAGCAGATAACGCTCCTTGACGAATCCTGAAAAGTGCATCAGGTAGGCACCACTGCGGTCGCCGAAGGTGTTTTCTGCCCGTCCGTACAGTGTCCAGTCACGGCGCCACTCGTACTCGCCCTGCAGGTTGGCGTTGACAAACGTTGAACGCGCATTGCCGGTGGTTTGATCAAGGTCGTTGCGCACACCGAACAGCTCGCCAATCCAGCGCCAGCGGCCCTGCTCCCGGTTAAAAAATGCACCGGCAATGGTTTGCCTGATCTCACGCACGCTGGCAAGTGCGCTCGGGATGGTCGAGTAGCCTAGAAACAGTCCTGCAACGTCTGTAGCGGTGGCGTCCGGGCGATAACCGAGGCGCAGCACCGACCCCAGCTTATGCGGACCGCTGTGGGGGTCGAAGAGGTCAAAGGCAGCCAGCCTGCCGTCGCTGGTTTGGCGTGTAGCAGCGCCGAAGCTGAACGCATAATCGATGGCGGCGTCATTCTCCAGCGTCCGCGCGCCCTCGACGAGGAGGCCGCTGAGATGGCTCGGCAGCACGCCGCCGTGGTCGTCAAAGCCGGAGATGGCCGGGCGTTTGATGGAGGTTTGCAGATAGGTTCCATGATGAAACTGGGTGTTCCAGTAGCCGAGCGGACTGTGGTGCCGTCCGATCCACAGCGTGGTCTCAGGCGTAGCGAACCAGCCCGCCTGCAGGCGTTCGGCACTCGTGTGGTCGGGCGTGACCAGCACCTCTGCCAGCAGGCGCAGGCGGTCCTTATCCGCCGAGTAGAACAGATCCAGCTCCGCCTTCAGTTCGCTCTGTTTCTGCACATGGCTGGAGTGGTGCACATCCGGATGCGGGTTCAGCCCACTGTGCTCGGTCGCCGTGAGCGAGGGAAACAGGATAAACTCCGCCTGCACGATGGGAGCCGCCAAGAGCAGCCAGGCTGCGCTCAGAGCTGCCGCCAGCGCGCTTCGATGCGGGGTTGCGGCGGGCACCTGCTTACTCATGGTGTTGCCTCTATGAAGTGAAAAGCCACAACCTTCCCGGCCTCATGTAAAATGGGCCTGAGGAAGATTTCACACAAAATATACAATCAGCCGTTGCTGGCAATGGGCGAGTTCGGATCGGCAGTGCACCTGCGTCTTTGGCGATAAGTATGATAGCGTCACTCAACCGGTCAAGAGTAAAGCAAATGATCAGATTATCAAGTAGCAAGGCAAAGATTGTGCCTGTAACCGGGCCCGTGTGGCTGCCGCGTGCAGTAACGTCTCGATACGATTTTTCCAGCCTTCGCGCTAACAGCGAAACTACCGCTATCCTGAGGCGTTGCTTGAGTAGCGCTGACATGCCGTCGATGATGGAGCCACATGAAAATCCTGCTGACTAACGACGACGGCTATCAAGCCCCCGGGATTATCCATCTGGCGCAGGTATTACGCAGCATGGCCGAGGTGACGGTGGTGGCCCCGGAACGTGACCGCAGCGGTGCGAGTAATTCACTCACCCTCGACAGCCCGATGCGCGCCACACGCACCGACAACGGCTTCATCCGGGTGGACGGCACGCCCACCGATTGCGTGCATCTGGCCATTACCGGCCTGCTGGAGCAGGAGCCGGACATGGTGGTGGCGGGCATCAACGCCGGGGCCAATCTGGGCGATGACGTGATCTACTCCGGCACCGTGGCCGCAGCCATGGAAGGGCGCTCTCTGGGTCTGCCCGCGCTCGCCATCTCACTGGTCGGGCATGAGCACTACGACACCGCCGCGCGTGTGGCGCTGCAATTTGTCGCGCGTCTGGTGGCGGATCCGTTGCCGGCGGATACCATTTTGAACATCAATGTGCCCGATCTGCCCTGGGAGGAAATCGCGGGCTTCGAGGCCACGCGCCTCGGGCATCGTCACCGCGCCGAGCGCGTGATTCAGGGGACGGATCCGCGCGGGCGCACCATTTACTGGATTGGCCCGCCCGGTGCCGAGCAGGACGCCGGCACAGGCACCGATTTCGATGCCATCCGCCGCCGTTATGTCTCGGTGACGCCGATTCTGGTGGATCTCACGCGCTACACTGCGCTCGACAAGGTGGCGAGCTGGCTCAAGGGCATGTCCGCAACCGGAACCGCATCGGCCGTGCTGCAGAGCGGCAGACAGGCGTGAGTCTACATCATCGCGGCATCGGCATGACCTCGCAGCGCACGCGCGAGCGGCTCATGAAAAGGCTGGAGGAGCAGGGCATCAGCGACGTGGCGCTGCTGCATGCGATGCGCTCGATTCCGCGCCACATCTTTGTCGACGAGGCCCTGGCGAGCCGCGCCTACGAAGACACCGCGCTCCCCATCGGGCAGGGACAGACCATTTCGCAGCCGTATATCGTGGCGCGCATGACGCAGGCGCTGCTGGAAGGCGGCACGCCGCAACGGGTGCTGGAGATCGGCACCGGTTGCGGCTATCAGACGGCGATCCTCGCGTGCCTCGTGGGCGAGGTGTACAGTATCGAGCGCATCGCCTCCCTGCTCACGGAGACGCGTCGCCGTCTGGGCGAACTCAAGCTGCGCAACATCCACCTCAAGCACGGCGACGGTTATCTCGGCTGGCCGCAACATGCCGCATACGACGGTATCCTGATCACCGCAGCAGCGGCGGAGATACCGCCGCTGCTGCTCGAGCAACTGGCTGAGGGCGGACGCCTGATTGCCCCCGTGGGGCCTGCCGGCGCGCAGGATCTGATACGCCTGACGCGCACGCGCGAGGGCTACACGCGCGAAGTGCTGGAGCGGGCGAGCTTTGTCCCGCTGCTGGGCGGGGCGGCGTAATGCGCCTGTTTTCCGCACTGTACACGCGCGCGATGCGCTGGGCGGAGCACCCGCGCGCACCGTGGTATCTCGCCGCCCTCAGCTTCACCGAGTCGTCGTTTTTCCCCATCCCGCCCGACATCATGCTCGCGCCCATGGCACTGGCCCAGCCCGCGCGTGCCTGGCGCTTCGCCGCGCTCACCACTGTGGCCTCGGTGCTGGGCGGGCTGTTCGGCTATCTCATCGGGCACTTCGCCTTTGCGCTGGTCGAGCCGCTGATTCATCAGGCCGGTTACTGGGAACGCTACCTGCGCGCGCATGACTGGTTCGGGCGCTGGGGATTCTGGGCGGTGTTCATCGCCGCGTTTACGCCGATACCCTACAAAATGTTCACCATTGCGGCGGGCGTGATCTCGATGGCGCTGCTGCCGTTCGTGATCGCTTCACTCATCGGACGCGGCGCGCGCTTTTTCATGGTCGCGGCGCTCATGCGCTGGGGCGGTGCGAAAATGGAACGCGTGTTGCGCACCTATATCGACGGCATCGGGTGGGCTGTGGTGACCATCGCGGTAATTGCATATCTCATACTGCAACGATGAAAGCGTTCGTACGCGCAGCACTGCTCAGTACGCTATTACTGCTGCTCGCTGCCTGCGGCGGCTATCAGGCAGTCGCCCCGGTGAGCAGCCGCACGGCAGCGGCGCAGGCAACGCTCGGCCAGCACACGGTGCAAAGCGGTGAGACCTTATACTCCATCGCTTGGCAGTACGGCTTCGATTACAAAACACTGGCGGCATGGAATCGCATCAAGCCGCCGTACCGCATCAAGCAGGGACAGCGGCTGACCCTGATTCCGTCCGCCAGTACGCAGGCCAAGGCCGCACCGCGCGCACCGCGCAAGTCCGACACCACCTCCAGCAAACAGGAGCCGGGCGAGCCATCCCCGGAAAGCGACGATGACAACACTGTTGCCGCCCCTGCGAATCTCACCTGGATGTGGCCTGCAAAGGGCGATCTGCTCGCCAAGTTCGGCACCACCAAGGGCATCAACATCGCCGGACAGGAAGGCGATCCGGTCAACGCCACTTCCGCCGGGCGTGTGGTCTACAGCGGGAGCGGGCTGGTCGGTCTGGGTGAGCTCGTCATCGTCAAGCACAATGAAACCTGGCTCAGCGCCTACGCGCACAACAAGCTGCGTCTGGTGCAGGAGGGCGACAAGGTCAAGGCGGGGCAGACCATCGCCCAGATGGGGCGCACCGGCACTGACCGCGTGATGCTGCACTTCGAGGTGCGCAAGGACGGCAAGCCGGTGGATCCGTTACAGTATCTGCCGAAGCAGCGCTGAGTGTCAGCGCATCAGATCATAAGCAGCGCCGCGGCGACATTGCGTTCGTCGCCGAGCAGGATGTTGTAGGTGCGGCACGCGGCGCCGGTGTTCATCAGCTCCACGTTGATACCGCGCTGCGCCAGCAGCAGGCGCAGATCAGCGGGCAAAAAGCGCTGACGCGCACCGCAGCCGAGCAGCAACACTTCGGGGCGCAGTTCGTCGAAGATGTCGAAATGCATCGCTGCCAATTCGTCAAACTGCTGCGGCGGCCAGTCGCGGATCAAATTTTCCGGCGTGAGAACCAGGCTTTGCGTCAGTATTTCGTGCGCGGTCTCGACGCCGGAATCCGCCGTGTGCAGCACGCTGATCTCACCCGGCCCATAGGAGCGAATGATGTAACGCCCGACGCTGTCTTTCTGGGTGAATGGCATGGTCATGAATGATGGAAAGCGCGTGTTCTGGTGTGGCCTTTGCCTGGCAATCAATTGACAGGCCTGTGCGTCGCCAGTATCGTGGGAAGTTTATGACAATATCCATGGGTCTGCCACTGTGATTACCGAGTTTCCGCGGATAAAACGCCTCCCGCCTTACGTCTTCAATATCGTTACCGAGTTGAAGGCCAAGGCGCGCGCGCGCGGCGAAGATATCATCGACTTCGGCATGGGTAATCCCGACCAGCCCACGCCGCCGCACATCGTCGACAAGCTCATCGAATCCGTACAGCGCGGAGACACCCACCGCTATTCGCTCTCGCGCGGCATTCCGCGCCTGCGCAAGGCCATCTGCGACTGGTATCAGCGGCGCTTCGAGGTGGAGCTCGACGCCGACAAGGAGGCGATAGTCACCATCGGTTCGAAGGAGGGTCTCGCCCATCTCGCGCTTGCCACCATGGGGCCGGGCGATGTGGTGCTGGTGCCCAACCCGTCCTATCCCATTCACCCCTACGGTTTCGTCATTGCCGGCGCGGATATCCGCCATGTGCCGCTGGTGGCTGGCGTGGACTTTTTCGCCGAACTGGAGAAGGCGATCAAGGGCTCGTGGCCCAAGCCCAAGATGCTGGTGTTGAACTTCCCCGGCAACCCGACCACACAGTGTGTGGAGCTCGACTTCTTCGAAAAGGTGGTCGCCATTGCGCGCGAACACGAAATCTGGGTGGTGCACGATCTCGCCTATGCCGACATCGCGTTCGATGGCTACGTCGCGCCGTCGATCTTGCAGGTGCCGGGTGCGAAAGACGTGGCGGTGGAGTTTTTCACGCTGTCCAAGAGTTACAACATGCCGGGCTGGCGCGTGGGGTTCATGTGCGGCAATCACCATCTGGTGTCGGCACTGGCGCGCATGAAATCCTATCTCGATTACGGCATGTTCACGCCGATACAGATCGCCGCGATCACCGCGCTGGAAGGTCCGCAGGATTGCGTGCATGAAATTTCCGAGATGTACCGCAGCCGGCGCGATGTGTTGTGCGAAGGACTCAATGCCATGGGCTGGAAGGTGGAGAAGCCGCGCGCCAGCATGTTCGTGTGGGCGCCGATTCCACCGGCCTACCGCCATATGGGTTCGCTGGAATTTTCCAAGAAGCTGCTGGAAGATGCGAAAGTGGCGGTGTCGCCCGGCATCGGCTTCGGCGAGTATGGCGACGACCATGTGCGCTTCGGGCTGATCGAAAACGAGCATCGCACGCGTCAGGCCGTGCGCTGCATCCGCGAGATGTTTCGTAACGACAGTAGCAAGTTAAAAGTAGCCAGTAGCAAGTGAAAAAAATGCTCTTGTCACTTGTCACTTGCTACTGGCTACTGCCTCTATGAACCCCGTCAAGGTAGGGCTGCTCGGTCTCGGCACGGTAGGCGGCGGCACGGTCAATGTGCTGCGGCGCAACGCCGAGGAAATCACGCGCCGTGCTGGGCGCGGCATACAGGTCACGCACGCGAGCGCACGCGATCTCAAGAAGGCGCGCATCTGCAGCACCGAAGGCATCAGGCTCACCGCGCAGCCGCTGGAGGTGGTCAATGATCCCGAGGTTGAGATTGTCGTCGAGCTGATCGGCGGCACCGACCTTGCGCGCGATCTGGTGAATCGTGCCATCGCCAACGGCAAACACGTGGTGACCGCAAACAAGGCGTTGATCGCGCGTTACGGCAATGAAATATTCAACGCCGCGCGCAAGCAGGGCGTGATGGTGGCGTTCGAGGCCGCCGTGGCGGGCGGCATTCCCATCATCAA
>JAURVQ010000034.1 GCA_030655395.1 Gammaproteobacteria bacterium
GAGGCTACAGGCCAACTCACCCTGCTCACGCAGCGGGGTGCGGACGCGCGCGCGCAGATCGCCACCGGCACGCTCGACCTGTCCGATGTGCGCTCCGGTGACAGTATCGCGGTCAACGGCGTGTGTCTTACGGTCGTCGCACTCGATGCGGGCGGATTCCAGGCTGATCTCTCCGCTGAAACTTTACAGCGCACCACATTTTCCACGCTCGCACCCGGCAGCGTGCTCAATCTGGAGAAATCAGTTACCCCTGTCACCCGCCTCGGCGGACACCTGGTGAGCGGCCACGTGGACGGCACCGCCACGCTGCTTGCGCGCGAGACCATAGGCCGGTCGCTGCGCCTGTCGCTTAAAGCGCCCGATGCCCTCGCAAAATACATCGCGGAAAAGGGTTCGATCTGCGTCGACGGCGTGAGCCTGACCGTGAATGCAGTGCACGGCTCCGTGTTCGAGGTGAATCTGGTGCCCCATACCTTGCAGGCCACCACACTCGACACACTCGCCGTGGGTGACAGCGCCAACATCGAAGTAGACATGATCGCACGCTATCTGGAACGACTGAACACATGCCGCTGAACAACATCGAGGATATCGTCGCCGACATACGCGCCGGAAAAATGGTCGTGCTCATGGACGACGAGGATCGCGAAAACGAAGGCGACCTCATCATGGCGGCAACGCATGTGCGCGCCGAAGATATCAACTTCATGGCGCGTTACGGGCGCGGCCTCATCTGCCTCACGCTCACGCGCGAGCGCTGCGCGCAACTGCGCCTGCCGCTCATGGTGAGCGGCACCACCACCGAGCACCGCACCAACGTCACCGTCTCCATCGAGGCGGCGCACGGGGTCACCACCGGCATCTCCGCCGCCGACCGCGCGCGCACCGTGCGCGCCGCGGTCACAGCTGACGCCAGGCCCGCCGATCTCACCCAGCCCGGCCACATCTTTCCGCTCATGGCGCAGCCGGGCGGCGTGCTCACGCGCGCCGGCCACACCGAGGCGGGCTGCGACCTCGCGCGCCTCGCCGGACTCGAACCCGCGGCGGTGATCGTCGAGATTCTGAATGAAGACGGCAGCATGGCGCGCCGCCCTGATCTCGAAGTGTTCGCACAACACCACGGCCTCAGGATCGGCACCATCGCCGACCTGATTCACTATCGCATCCAGCGCGAAAAAACCGTGGAGCACATCAGTCACTGTCCGGTGCGCACCGAGTACGGCGAATTCCAGTTACACACTTATCGCGATGCCATCGACAACCAACTGCATCTCGCACTGGTGCGCGGCGAATTGCATGCCGCCGCGCCCACGCTGGTGCGCGTGCATGTGGAAAATGCACTGGACAGTATCGCGCTTAAACGTGATGACTCGGGCTGGACACTGCACACGGCCATGCAGCGCGTGGCGCAGGAAGGCACGGGGGTCATCGTGATTCTGCGCAAGCCGGACACTACGCAGGAGCTGCTCGCGTTCATCAGCCATGCTCAACCCCATGCGCAAGGATCGCATCCGTCCGCTGCGGAAGGTGCAGCCGACTTGCGCACTTATGGCGTCGGTGCGCAAATTCTCATGGATCTGGGCGTGCGCAAAATGCGCGTACTGGGCCAGCCCAGAAGGCTGCACGGCCTCTCCGGCTTTGACCT
The DNA here is from genome assembly GCA_030655395.1 of Gammaproteobacteria bacterium. GTDB lineage: Bacteria > Pseudomonadota > Gammaproteobacteria > SURF-13 > SURF-13 > JAQBXX01. Next base: position 1,646 of record JAURVQ010000034.1, read on the forward strand.
GGAAATTGTCGATTATGTAACGACTGACAAAAGAGAACAGAGATAAAGCAACCGGAACAGCGTATAATTTTACAAGTTTTTCACAGCTCACCTTGCCTTTGTCGTTATGAAAAAATCAAAGCCCGCCGAATCCCACTTTAACCTGCGCGGTGCGCGCTTCGGCATCATCGCGGCACGCTTTAACAACACCCTCGTGGACGCCCTGCTCGACGGCGCACTCGCCGCGCTGCATGACCACGGCATCGTACAGCGCAATATTGACATCGTGCGCGTGCCGGGCGCATTTGAAATGCCGCTCGTGGCCAGCCGCATGGCGCAGACCCAACGCTACGATGCGCTGATTGCGCTCGGCGCCGTGATCCGCGGCGGCACGCCGCACTTCGAATACGTGGCCGGCGCATGCACCGACGGCCTGGCCGCAGTCAGCTTGCAGCATGACATTCCCGTCAGTTTCGGCGTGCTCACCACCAACACGGTGCAACAGGCCGTGCAGCGCACCACTCCCAAAAACAATAAAGGCGCAGACGCCGCACAGGCCGCCATGGAGATGGTCAGCGTATTGCGTGAAATTGATACCCACAAAAAGAAAAAAGGCCGATGAGCCGCGCCCGCAGCCTGGCCCGCCGCGCCGCCGTGCAGGCGCTGTATCAATGGCAGATGGCGCAGCAGAACCTGTCCGACATCGAAACCCAGTTTCTGGTCGAACATGATCTGCGCAAGGCCGAACTGCCCTACTTCCAGGAGTTGCTGCACCAGATTCCGGCGCAGCTCGATGAGATCGAAAAAAGCCTGGCGCCCGTGCTCGACCGCCCGCTCGCGGAGATCGATCCGGTGGAGTGCGCCATCCTGCGCATCGGCGCCTATGAACTGCGCGCCCACCCCGAAATTCCATACCGCGTGATCATCAACGAAGCCGTCGAGCTCGCCAAACGCTTCGGCGGCGATCTCGGCTACAAATACGTCAACGGCGTACTCGACAAAGTCGCACGCACCCTGCGCCCTGACGAGATGCGCAACAGGCCATAGGTTGTATGGCGCTCACCGAGTTCAGCATCATCGAACGCTATTTCGCACAACCGGCGGCGATGCGTGATCCGGACGTGGTGCTCGGCATCGGAGACGACGCCGCGCTGCTGCATGTGCCGGAAGGCATGGAACTCGCGGTGGCGACGGATACACTGGTGGAGGGCGTGCACTTCTCGCCGCATACAAAACCGGGTGATATCGGCTACAAGGCGCTGGCGGTAAACCTGAGCGACATGGCGGCGATGGGCGCGGAACCGCGCTGGGCGACGCTTGCGCTCACACTGCCTCAGGCCGACGAGTCCTGGCTGGCAGACTTCAGCGCAGGTTTTTTTGCGCTCGCCAGCGAGTACCGAATACAACTCATCGGCGGCGACACTACGCGCGGCCCGCTCTCCATCACGGTGCAGATACTGGGCCTGGTACCGGCAGGCACAGCGCTGCGCCGCAGCGGCGCGCACGCAGGCGATCTGATTTATGTCACCGGCACGCTGGGTGACGCAGGGCTGGGCCTGCGCGTGCTGCAACAACCGCTCGAACTCTCCGCACAGCATGCGGCGCACGTCATGCAGCGCCTGAACCGCCCACAGCCGCGCGTCACGGAAGGCATTGCGCTACGCGGCATTGCCAGCGCCGCGATCGACGTCTCCGACGGCCTCGGCGCCGATCTCGGCCACATTCTGCAAGCCAGCGGCGCAGGTGCGCGCATCAATCTCTCCACGCTGCCGCTGTCCGCCGCCGTGGCTGATTACGTGAACCACTCTGGCGACTGGTGTATGCCGCTGTGCGCGGGCGACGATTACGAATTGTGCTTCACCGTGCCCGCACAAAAGTGTTCCGCATTACTTGATGCAATGAAGTCTTCCCCTACCGGCTGCACTCACATCGGCGTGATTGAAGCGGCACCGGGCCTGCGCTGCATCTCGGCCAGTGGCGAACTTATCACACCCCGCGCAGGCGGCTACCAACACTTTTCCTCAGATGAATAAACTCACTGCACTGCGCCATCTGTGGCGCAACCCAACACACCTGCTTGCCTTTGGCCTGGGCGCCGGCCTGCTGCCCGCACCCGGCACCTTTGGCACGCTGCTCGGCGTAGCGGTTTATCTGTGGGCGCAAACATTGACGCCGGAGCTTTACGCTGCGCTGTGCGCACTCCTGTTTGTCGCCGGGATATGGCTGTGCGGAACCACGGCGCGAAAGCTCGGCATGGAAGATCACCCAGGCATTGTGTGGGATGAAATCACCGGCTACCTTGTCACCATGATGTTCGCACCGCGCGGCTGGCTGTGGATCGCGCTGGGATTTGGATTGTTCCGCCTGTTTGACATCTGGAAGCCGTGGCCCATCAATATCGCCGACCGGAAAATAAAAGGCGGCTTCGGCATCATGCTGGATGATGTTCTCGCGGCGCTTTACGCCATGCTGGCACTACACCTCATCTACTTCATTACGCACTGAAATCGAAATCATCATGCACAAGGTCATGGACAAATTTGAAAAACTGCGCGACATGGAGACCTTTACCGAGGCCATGTTCAACCGCATCTTTGAATTCCAGCAGCAGCTGCACCCGGCCTGGAATGCCGAACTGCCGTTCGACGAGCGCATAAAAAATATGCCGCTGCACTATCTCGTCTTCAGCGCCGCAGACCGCGACCCGAAACTGTTCGCCCCCACGGTGGCGCCATACTACCCGCTGCATAAAGAAATGCAGAAGATCGCGTGGTACGCGCGCCGTGTCGCGCAACAGCCACTGGTGTGCGATATCCATTGCGGCAACGGCTTCATCGGCAGCCTGCTGGCGCGCGAAGGCGTAAAGGTCATCGGCGTGCGCGACCCGGAGGCGAGGCCGAATCAGATCGCCGATTTTTATGACAGGGATTGCCATGAAATCCGTAACGCAGAATTCGCCTCCATCGATTTCCCGTTTGATGTCGCGTTTTCTTCATGGATGCCGTCCGGCGTGAATCTCACGCCGGAAATTGTGCGGCGCGCACCGAAGCTCATCGTGTATATCCACACCGATCACGTCAACGAGGAAACCGGCGCGGCGCAGACCGGGACACCGGAGGCGTTCACCCGGCTGCCTGCACGTTACAAACTGATCGACGCGTGGTCAGTGACGCGCCCGGCGGACATGTTTTATGCCATTTGGCCCGATTTGAGCCGCAGCATGGAAGAGACGCGGCACGTCAAGATATACGCGGACGAACCCTGGCATGAGCTTGCGTATTCTGCACCGGCGGAAGACAGTGCAGGGTACGACTGGGAGCAGGAACTGGAGATTATCAATCTCGCGCTGGAGGCACAGTCCCTGCTGCGCGCACGCGGCCATCGTCTATAACCCCCAAGGGGCGATAGCCTTTAGCAATCGTAGGTCACGTTGCGAAGCTACGTGACTTCATGCAGTGACGGAGCTGCGAAGCCACGTATCCTGTCAGGCAGCTTACGCAGCCTGACCTACAACTTCAGGTGGGGGGAGTGAAAAGCATCGACATATCGACGGCGCGCACGTTCTTGGTGAGATCGCCTACCGAAATAAAATCGACGCCGGTCTCCGCCACGGCGCGGATGTTCTCCAGCGTTACGCCGCCCGAAGCCTCAAGCCGTGCACGCCCGTGATTTTCCTGCACCGCGCGCCGCACATCGGCCAGCGTGAAATTATCCAGCAGCACGCGCTCGGCGCCCGCCGTAAGCGCCTCACGTAGTTCGTCCATATCTTCCACTTCGATCTCGATCATCATGCCGGGTGACGCCGAGGCACGCGCGGTATGCAACGCCGCCGTAATGGAGCCCGCCGCGAGGATATGGTTTTCCTTGATGAGGATGCCGTCGTAAAGACCCGCGCGGTGGTTATGACAGCCGCCGCAGGTGACGGCATATTTCTGGGCGTAACGCAGACCCGGCAGGGTCTTGCGCGTGTCGAGCACCTTGACGCGCAACCCTCCCACTGCGTCGGCGTAGCGGCGCGCGAGCGTCGCGGTGCCTGACAGGGTTTGCAGAAAGTTGAGCGCGGTGCGCTCGCCGGTGAGCAGCGCGCGCGCCGGGCCGCGCAGCGTGCACAATACCTGATCTTCAGCGATGCGGTCGGCGTCGTGCGCATGCCACTCCGTCCGCACACGGCTGTCGAGTTGCCGGAAAACGGCATCACACCATGCCGTCCCGCACAACACCGCCGCTTCGCGGCTGATAATGCTTGCCTGCGCCTGTGCCGGTTCCGGAATCAGCGCTGCGGTAACATCGCCGCCGCCGATGTCTTCACGCAGCGCACGGCGCACATGGTCTTGTATCTCGGCGTCATTCAACATGGAGGTTATTCTCGCCGGTGACTATCCCGGCTAACGGTTTCCCAGACGCTGAATTTTCCCGGGACACTGCACACTATTTTTTCATGCCGCCTCACCAGGTTGTGGTAGGCTTAATATTGTTTTTACACGGCCCATTTTAACCACAACGCCGCGCACGGAACAGGGTTAAAGAACAGATTCATGGCTCTGCCTTTTAATATCCCCATCGAGTTTGCACTGTTCGCGTTCACGCTGATCGGGGTAGCGGTGTTTCACCGCCGCACGCTGGAGGTCACGCTGACGGGGTTGACGTTGATCCTTGCCTACAAGTTCCTGTACACAGACTTTGAACTTCTCCCCCATCTGGCTCACGAGTGGCACCTGCTGCTCAATCTGTTCGGTCTGCTGATCGGCTTTGCGATGCTCGCCAGGCATTTTGAGGACTCCGGCGTGCCGGAACTGCTGCCGCGCTGGCTGCCGGACGACTGGAAGGGCGGATTCATGCTGCTGGTTCTGACCTGGCTGCTCTCCACGTTTCTCGATAACATCGCGGCAGCGGTGATCGGCGGGGTGGTGGCGAAAAATGTATTTAATGGCCGCGTGACGGTGGGCTACCTCGCCGCCATCGTCGCGGCAGCCAACGCGGGCGGCGCGGGCTCGGTGATCGGCGATACCACCACTACCATGATGTGGATCGCCGGTGTGCCGGCGCTGCACGTGGCCGATGCCTTTATCGCCGCCGTCGTCGCGCTGCTCTTCTCCGGCGTGATTGCGAGCCGCGCCCAGCATCGCGTGCAACCCATACGCAAAAATCCTCCGCGCGGCGCCCATGTGCACCCTGAGGAGATCGGCGTGTTCGGCGTGCTGGTGCTGGCGCGGCTCGCCATTGTGGTGCTCATTGTCAGCGGGCTCATCACCACCAATGTGCTGCTGGATTTTCCGGCCATCGGCGCTTGGCTCGCCATTCTGGTGGGTGGTTTGTTTCATCCCATCCCCTGGGGCGAGGCGCGCAGGGCGATCAAGGGTTCGTTGTTTCTCGTCGCGCTGGTACTCTCCGCCTCGCTCATGCCGGTCACAGCCCTGCCTGATCCTTCATGGCAAACTACCTTTGGGTTGGGCTGGGTCAGCGCGGTGTTCGACAACATTCCGCTCACCGCGCTCGCCTTGCAACAGGGCGGCTACGACTGGGGGCTGCTGGCCTTCGCCGTGGGCTACGGCGGCTCCATGATCTGGTTCGGCTCTTCGGCGGGCGTGGCGATCAGCAACATCTTCCCGGAGGCGAAAAATACCCTGCGCTGGATCAAGGAAGGCTGGCATGTCCCTGTCGCCTATGTGCTGGGATTTTTTGTCATGCTATGGCTGCTGGGATGGAAGCCCGATCCTTTAATCGGAATGTAGTGCATGGAAGCAGAGGAGCTACACCGCTTGCCACTTGAGCGCTCGAACAATCCCTTTCTCGAACTCCACAATCACGTAGACCGAAAACGCAATCAGCATAATGCGCAACCAGGCCTCTGCCCCCAAGGGTGCGGAGTGAAACAGGGTCTGCATGAACGGCGCGTAGACATAGAGCAGTTGCAATAACACCACCAGAAATATCGTCAACGCGACATAGGGATTACCGGAAAACGCGCGCTGCGGCCAGGCGGCGTCAAGCAGGCGGCGGCTGTTCAGCAAATACACGGCCTCGAACATGACCAGGGTGGTGACCGCCGCAGTGCGCGCCGCTTCCAGGCTGGCGCCCTGCGCCTGTTCCCACAGGAACATGCCCAGCGTCCCGGCGGTAATGAGGGCGGTGACCAGCACCGTACGCCACAAAAAATAACGGGAAAAGATCGGCGCGCGCGGATCACGCGGCGGACGCCGCAGCACATTCGCCTCGGCGGGCTCAAACGCCAACGCCAGCGCCAGCGTCACCGCCGTCACCATGTTCACCCACAATATCTGCACCGGCAGGATGGGCAGCGTCAGCCCCAAGGCGATGGCGGTGACCAGGGTAAACGCCTCGCCGCCGTTGGTGGGCATGATAAAGAGCAGGGTCTTGCGCAGGTTGTCATACACCGTGCGGCCCTCCTCAATCGCACTGACGATGGAGGCGAAGTTGTCATCCGCGAGTACCATCTCCGCCGCCTCCTTGGCGACCTCGGTACCGCTCACCCCCATGGCCACGCCGACGTCGGCACGCTTCAGGGCCGGCGCGTCGTTCACGCCGTCGCCGGTCATCGCCACGATCTCGCCGCGATTCTGCAAGGCCTGCACCAGACGCAATTTATGTTCCGGGCTGACGCGCGCGTACACATCTATCCCGGCCACGGCCTGTGCGAGCGCCGCTTCATCCATCGCTTCAATCCCGGCGCCGGTGAGGACGCGCTTGCCGTCGCCGATACCGATCTGGCCGGCGATGGCGAGCGCGGTGGCGGCGTGATCGCCGGTGATCATCTGCACGCGGATACCCGCCGCATGACAGTCCGCGACCGCACGTACCGCCTCCTCGCGCGGCGGATCCACCATGCCGCACAGGCCAAGCAGCGTGAGGCCGTCGGCCACATCGCCGAAGCGCAATTCGCGTTGCCCCGCCTGCGCCGGTTTGCAGGCCAGCGCCAGCACGCGCTGACCCTGCCCGGCCATGGCGCGTAATTTTTCATGCCAGTATTCGATGTGCAGCGGCTGCTGCACGCCGTTAATGCGTTCCCGGCTGCACATCTCCAATATGCGTTCCGGCGCGCCCTTGACATAGATCATTCCGTGCCCGGCATGATCGTGATTGAGCGTCGCCATGAAACGGTGTTCGGATTCGAACGGGATCACATCCGTGCGCGGCCAGATCTCGGATTCCAGCACGGATTCAAAACCGGCCTTGCGCGCCGCCACCACCAGCGCCGCCTCCGTGGGATCGCCCGTGATGCGCCATTGCCCGTCGCGCAGGTCGAGCGACGCATCGTTGCACAACAACCCCGCGCGCAGCAGCTCCGCGACGGCGGGATGTTCCGGGACGTTGACGTGCCCGCCTTCCAACATAAACTCGCCGTGCGGCTCATAGCCCACGCCGCCGATCTGGAACAGGGCCGCGCGCGTGGCCACGGTCTGCACGGTCATCTCGTTACGCGTCAAGGTCCCGGTCTTGTCGGAGCAGATGCAGGTCACGCTGCCCAGCGTCTCCACCGCGGGCAACACGCGGATGATCGCGTTGCGCCGCGCCATGCGCTGCACGCCGATGGCGAGCGTAATGGTCATGATGGCGGGCAGGCCCTCGGGGATGGCGGCGACCGCCAGGCTGACGGCGGCCATGAACATGTCCACGGCGCTGTAATCCCGCACCCGCACACCGATGAAGAAGGTGATCACGGCAAGCGCCACAATGGCCGCGCTCAACCCTTTACTGAACCCGGCGATACGCCGCAACAACGGCGTCTCGATGCGTTCCACCTCCGCCAGCAGCTCGGAAATGCGCCCAATCTCGGTGTGATCGCCGGTCGCCACCACCACGCCGCTGCCCTGGCCGTAGCGCACCAGCGTCCCGGCGTAGGCCATGCAGGTGCGGTCACCCAGAGGCGCATGCAACGCCACCGGCTCAATGTCTTTCTCCGCCGGGAGCGACTCGCCGGTGAGCGAGGCCTCCTCGATGCGCAGATTTTTCACCTGCAACAGGCGCATGTCCGCCGGCACCCGGTCACCGGACTGCAACATCACCACGTCGCCGGGCACCAGTTGTTCGGCGGGAATCAGCACCTGCCGCTGATCGCGCCACACCACAGCCTTGAGCGACAACAGGCGCCGTATCGCCGCCAGCGCCTGCTCCGCCTTGCCCTCCTGAATGAAACCGATCAGCGCGTTGACCACCACCACGCCCACGATGACGCCCGTATCCACCCAGTGTTGCAGCATGGCGGTAATCACGGCGGCGCCCAGCAACAAGTAAACAAGCAGATTGTGAAACTGCTGCAACAGGCGTTGCAGCGGTGAACGGCCGCGACGCAGGGTGAGCTGGTTGGGGCCGTAGCGCCCGGCCCGCGCCGCTGCCTCCTCCGAGGCCAGGCCGCTGGGACTGGTCTCCAGGGTGCGTAAAACTTCGTTGGAGTCCAGCGCATGAAACTGGATTCCCGAAACCTCTTTCACCGTGCGAGGTTCACTCACGGCCGGAGGCATCACGGCCTGGCCCCGGGGTTGCCGCCTGTTCCAATTCGGGCCGCCCGCCCCACTTTGCGTAAAACCACTTTAATGCAAACGGCGGCAACACCGTGGTGGTGATAATCACGATCAACAACGCCGCGTATTGTTCCGCGTCGAGGATGCCGTTGGTCAGGCCGAGTTGGGCGAAAATCAGCCCCACCTCGCCGCGCGGAATCATGGACAGGCCGATCGCCGACTGCCGCAAGCGATTCTCGCGGATGAGAAATCCCGCCAGCCACTTGCCGAGCAGGGCGACAAGCAACAGCGCGCTCGAAATCTGCCAGACGAACGCCGATGTCCAGTCCACCGCGCTCAGATCAAGCGATACCCCCACCATCACAAAAAAGATGGGCGTGTAGAGATGAATCAGGGGCCGCATCTGCTGCTCCAGACGCCGCGCCAGTTCAGGACTCGGCGCGAGCGCCCGGTTGAGCATCGGCGTAAAGGGAACGCCGAGCCGTTGAGCGATGGTAATGCGGAAGCGCTGCCCCATGGCGATGCCGGCGGCGAAACCGCCCATAATGGCAGGCGCGCCGACCAGGTGCGCCAGGTAGCTGAACAGCATGATCAAACTCACCACCATGGTGAGCAGCAGCCCCGGCGATTCGCTGCGGCGGTCAAAGTGGTCTATCACCCAGGACATCAGCTTCGCCGCCACGGGCGACAGGATCATGAACAGCGCAATGTACAAGCTGACCTGGCCCACCGAGGCCAGGGTCACCTCCCCGAGCACGGCAAACTGGTAAAGAAAGGCCAGCGCCAGCACGCCCAGGATGTCGTCCAGCACCGCCGCGCCGATCACGATCTGCGCCTCGTCCGAGGAGCGCCGCCGCAAATCCGACAGCACGCGTACCGTGATGCCGATGCTGGTGGCGGTCAGCGTTCCGCCGATAAACAGGCTGGGCAGCAGGGGCAAATCGAACCCATAGTAGCTGACCACAAACCCGAAAATGAACGGCAACAGGAAGCCGCCGAGCGCCACCACCACGGGTTTCGAGCCCGCCTTGGCGAGGCGGAACACGTCGGTATCCATGCCGACCTCGAACAGCAGCAGGATGATCCCGATCTCGGCGAGTATCTTCAGCGTCGCGTCGGGCGCGACCCAGCCCAGCAGGGAAGGCCCGACAATCAACCCGGCGGCGAGCTCGCCGATGACGGCCGGCACCCCCAGCCTGACCGCGACCTCCGAAAAAAAGCGCGCCGCCAGCAACAGCACCGCCAACATCAGGAAAAAATTGTGCAGTTCCATTTGCAGTTACTCGTGCGGGTTGACCACCGTGACGTTACAATCGATTTCGTACATGGTAAATCGTTCATGGTGAGCCTGTCGAACCATGAACGTTGTTACGATTTATTTTATCGGGCGCTCTAAGGCGTATCCGGACTGTGGGCGCGCGCGGCGCGGCTCAAACGGTCGTGCACCGCAAGCCAGGTATCGTCCTCGGGAACCTGCTCCACCAGCAGCGCATGCAAACCGGCCTCGTCACCCTCGCGCAGCACGGCGTAAAGCCGTTGGCCGTAGGTCTCTGCATCGCGCGGCATCATAAATCGCCGTATGTTTGCTTCCGTGCACGGCACTGTGCCTGACTCGATCTGAATGATTCCGGCGCGCTGCCGGCGCGCTGCAAATCCACGCGCCGTTTCTTCCAGCACCTGTGCGGACACCACAAATAACGGCGTGCGCGGTGCGTAATGCGCCTCCAGTGTACCCGGTGCACGCGGTGCATCCTCTGCAGCTGCGCCCATTTGAATATCACTTCCCAACACCTGTACGAGCATGGCGCGTGAAATTCCGCCGGGGCGCAGAATGACGGGCCGCTCGCCCACCAGACTCACAATCGTGGATTCGAGGCCCACACGGCACGGACCGCCATCGAGAATCATGTCCACGTCGCCGCCCAACTCCGCACGCACGTGCGCCGCCGTGGTCGGGCTCACGCGCCCGAAGCGGTTCGCCGACGGCGCGGCGATGCCGCCGCCGACGGCGCACAGCAACGCCAGCGCCACCGGATGGTTAGGCACGCGCAGACCCACCGTGTCCTGTCCGCCGGTGACGCAGTCCGGCACCTGCGGCGTGCGCTTGAGAATGAGTGTGAGCGGGCCGGGCCAGAAGTGCGCGGCGAGGGTGCGGGCATCACCGGGAATATCGCGCGCCCAGTGCGGCAATTGCGCCGCATCCGCAAGATGCACGATGAGCGGGTGATGCGCGGGGCGGCCCTTGATGGCGAAGATGCGTTCGACTGCGGCGGGATTTGAGGCGTCGGCGCCGAGGCCGTAGACGGTCTCGGTGGGAAAGGCGACGACGCCCCCGGTGCGCAGGATGCGGACGGCGGCTTCGATGTCAGCCGCGCTCACCTTCAGCCCACGTTTTGCGTCAGCCGCTGCAGCGCCTCGTGATATTTCTCAGCGGTACGCGCCACTACTTCCGGCGGCAGTACCGGCCCCGGTGGCTTTTTATTCCAGCCGATGCTTTCCAGATAATCACGCACGTACTGCTTGTCGAAACTCGGTGGATTGTGACCGGGCTCGTAACTCGCCGTCGGCCAGAAGCGCGATGAATCCGGCGTCAGCACCTCATCCATCAGTGTGAGCTCGCCGTTTTCATTCACGCCGAACTCGAACTTGGTGTCGGCGATAATGATGCCGCGCTCGGACGCGTATTTCATGGACTCGAAATACATCGTCAGACTCATGATCTCGACCTCGCGCGCCAACTCCACGCCGATGAGATTTTCCAACTGCTTTAAGGTGATATTTTCATCATGTTGTCCCTGCTCCGCCTTGGTGCTCGGCGTGAACAGCGCCTCTGGCATCCACTCCGCCTCCTCCATATCAGGCGGCATCCTCATACCACCCACAGTGCCCTGCGCCTGATATTCCTTCCACGCCGAGCCCGCGAGAAAACCGCGCACGATGGCTTCGACCGGCAGCGGTTTCAGCTTGCGCACCACCACTGCACGACCCTCCACCTGAGCGCGCTCTGCGGCGGTCTTCACCACGTCTTCCGGCGCGATGCCGGTGAGATGGTTCGGCATCATGTAGTCGAGGCGGCCGAACCAGAAATTGGAGAGTGCATTGAGCACGCGGCCCTTGCCGGGGATGGGCGTGGGCAACACCACGTCGAAGGCGGACAAGCGGTCGGTGGTGACCATGAGAATATGCTTCTCGTCCACTTCGTAAATGTCGCGCACCTTGCCGCGATGCAGCAGAGGGAGGCCGGATATACTGGAGTGAAACAGGCTCTCCACAGTGGGTGGGATTGTCCGCATGGGCTGCTCAGTCATTTTTGTGTAGGCGGGTTTTGAGCAGGCTTAACACCACCGACGACACCAGGATCAGGGCCACTACGCCGAGCGCCATCGCTATGGGTATCTTCACAAAATCCACAATCAGCATCTTGACGCCGATGAAGGCCAGCACCAGGGCCAGCCCGTATTTGAGGAGGTGAAAGCGCGGGGCCACGTCGGCCAGCAGAAAGTACATGGCGCGCAGGCCCAGGATCGCAAAGATATTCGAGGTGAACACTATAAACGGGTCGGTGGTAATGGCGAAGATGGCGGGTATGCTGTCCACCGCGAAGATAAGGTCAGACACCTCAATCAACACCAGCACCAGAAACAAGGGGGTAGCGTAGCGTACACCGTTTTCCCATACAAAAAACTTTTCGCCGTGGTATTTCTGGGTAATCTTCAAATGTCCGCGCATCCAGCGCAGAATGGGATTCTTTTCCAAGTCAGGCTCATGCCCGGCGAAGACCAGCATCTTGATGCCGGTCACCAGCAGGAACAACCCGAAGAGATAGAGTATCCAGTGAAATTGGGCGATCAGCCAGGCGCCGAGCAGTATCATCACGGCGCGCATCACGATTGCACCCAGCACACCGTAGAGCAGCACCCGGCGCTGATATTCCGCAGGCACCGCGAAATAACTGAACAACATCAGAAACACAAAGATGTTATCCACCGCCAGTGACTTCTCGACGAGATAACCGGTGAAGAACTCCAGCGCCTTTTGATTGGCCAGTTCGCGGCCGAGATTGGCGTCGAGATACCACCATAGCCCCGCGTTAAACAGCAAGGCCATGCTCACCCACACCACGGACCAGATGGCCGCCTCCTTGAAGCCCACCTTGTGGGAACCCTGGCGCCCCAATAAAAACATATCCACTGCCAGCATAACCAGCACCAGCAGGATAAAACCCGTCCACATCCACCAAGTTCCAATGGTCTCTAGCATCATGCGCTTTCCTTAGTATGAGCGGAGGTCGCGGCGCGCTTCAGCAAGCGCGCCTTGATTTCCAGTGCTGCGGCCAGGGCTTGCTCGATCGATTCATCGAGACAGGTAAAGTGGCCCATCTTGCGGCCTGGACGGGGTTCACCCTTGCCGTACAGGTGAAGTTTTGCTTGCGGGTGCTGAAACAATTCCCCCCAGTGCGGCTCGCCGTCCGCCCACAGGTGGCCCAGCAAGTTTACCATCACCGCCGGGGAGAGTAACCTGGTACTGCCTAACGGGAGGCCGCAAAGCGTTCTGACCTGCTGCTCAAATTGACTGGTGACACAGGCGTCAAGCGTGGCGTGACCGCTGTTGTGCGGGCGCGGGGCAATTTCATTGATGAGGAGCCGGTCATCGGCGAGGACAAAAAATTCCACGGCCAGCACACCGCAATACTGCAAACGCTCGCTCAGCCTGATCGCCATGCCGGACGCCTGCTGCGCCAACGCTGCGCTGATGCGCGCAGGCACGATGCTGACATCCAGAATGCCGTCTTGATGCCGGTTCTCCGCCACGGGAAAGCACGCCGTCTCGCCGTCCGCGCCGCGCGCCACGATAACTGAAATCTCTTTTTCCAGCGCAACGCGCTGCTCCAGCACACAGGGTTCATCGCCCCACAGGTGAAAGGCGGTGACGGCGTGCTCCAGATTCGTGACCGGCGCCTGCCCTTTGCCGTCGTAACCCAAACGGCTGCGCTTGAGTATGGCGGGCGCCGGAATGTTGCCCAGCGCCGCACGCAGTTCCTGTTCAGTGCGCACTACCGCGAAGGGAGCGACTGGAAACCCCTGCCCGGCAAGATAAGATTTTTCAGTAATGCGATCCTGGGCGATGGCGACGACGGCGGCGGCTGGCCGCACGGCGGACAATGCGGCAAGCATGTCCAGGCTCCGGGCGGGGACGTTTTCAAATTCGGTGGTGATGGCGGCGCAACGCTTGCCCAGATCGAGCAACGCCGCCTGGTCATCATAACCGGCGCACAGGTGCACATCGGCAAACTGCGCGGCGGGACTGTGCGGATCGGGATCGAGCACGACCACGTGATAGCCCATGATGCGCGCGGCATAAGCAAACATGCGGCCCAACTGTCCTCCACCGAGGACACCCAGCGTCGCACCCGGCGACACACAGGGACGTGTTAGCCTCGCGGGAGGCAGGACGCCGGGAGCGACCAGGATCATGAACGCGGCGGGAGCGTCATGGCCAACACGGTTTGCTCCTGCGTCTTGCGGAAGGCGCGCAGTTTTTCGGCTAATGCGGGGTCATGTCTCGCCAACAGGGCCACCGCGAACAAGGCGGCGTTCACCGCGCCCGCCTCGCCGATGGCGAAGGTGGCCACCGGCACGCCTTTCGGCATTTGCACGATGGACAAAAACGAGTCCACACCTTGCAGATGTTTGGACGGTACCGGCACGCCCAGCACCGGCACCAGGGTCTTCGCGGCCAGCATACCCGGCAGGTGCGCCGCGCCGCCGGCCCCCGCAATCACACACGCGAGTCCGCGCATCTCCGCAGATTCTGCGTATTGAAACAATAAATCGGGTGTACGGTGGGCGGATACGACCTTGCTTTCATAAGGCACGCCGAACTCCTCCAGCTTGTGCGCGGCGTGCTGCATGACCCCCCAGTCGCTGTCACTGCCCATCACCAGACCTACCAGCGGCTTGCTCATTATTTTATTTACGCCTGTTCGTCATGGGATATGCGCGCATGCGGTCTGCATCGGTTGCACCCGTCATAGGCGCATTATCCCGCCATGCGCCCCGTCCGTCCATGCCCGGCGATACGCCCGCTGTTTGATCATAGATTTACATCTATTAAGACGATATTAACAATTGATTAGACCAGGCTCTATCATGCGCCCTATAGTACCGCTCACAGAGCAGTGCGCTCTGCGCACTTCTAGCATGTCGCGTGGGGATGCGCCCGGCCATTCCAGGCAAGCGCGCCGGTGCACGGTCATCGGCGCACGATTATCGCATATACGGTTTACACATTGAGGAGCTGATCATGGCAGAAAAAACTTACACCGCCGGTGTTAAAGACTACCGCAAGTCCTACTGGACTCCGGATTACGTGCCGCTCGATACCGACTTGCTGGCGTGCTTCAAGATCGTAACGCAGGCGGGTGTGCCGCACGAAGAGGCCGCTGCCGCAGTCGCCGCCGAGTCATCCACCGGCACCTGGACCACGGTGTGGACCGACCTGCTCACCGACATGGATTACTACAAGGGCCGCGCCTACCGCATCGAACAGGTGCCCGGCGACAACACCGCATTCTACGCCTTTGTTGCCTACCCTATCGACCTGTTCGAGGAAGGCTCGGTGGTGAACGTGCTGACCTCGCTGGTCGGCAACGTGTTCGGCTTCAAGGCCATCCGCAGCCTGCGCCTGGAAGACATCCGCTTCCCGATCGCCTACGTCAAGACCTGCGGCGGCCCGCCCAACGGCATCCAGATGGAACGTGACCGCCTCAATAAGTATGGCCGCCCGTTCCTGGGCTGCACCATCAAGCCGAAGCTCGGCCTGTCGGCCAAGAACTACGGCCGCGCCGTATACGAGTGCCTGCGCGGCGGCCTGGACTTCACCAAGGACGACGAGAACATCAACAGCCAGCCGTTCATGCGCTGGAACCATCGCTTTGAGTTCGTCATGGAAGCGGTGCACAAGGCCGAGGCCGAGACCGGTGAGCGCAAGGGCCACTACCTGAACGTCACCGCGCCGACCGTGGAAGAGATGTACAAGCGCGCCGAATTCGCCAAGAGCCTGGGCGCGCCCATCATCATGCATGACTATCTGACCGGCGGTTTCACCGCCAACACCAGCCTGGCCAACTGGTGCCGCGATAACGGTATCCTGCTCCACATCCACCGCGCCATGCACGCCGTGCTCGACCGCAACCCGTACCACGGCATTCATTTCCGGGTGCTGACCAAGTGCTTGCGCCTGTCGGGCGGCGACCATCTGCACTCCGGCACCGTGGTCGGCAAACTCGAGGGCGACCGCGAAGCAACGCTGGGCTGGATCGACATCATGCGCGAGTCGTTCATCCCCGAGAACCGCAGCCGCGGCATCTTCTTCGATCAGGATTGGGGCGCGATGCCGGGCGTGATGCCGGTGGCCTCGGGCGGCATTCACGTCTGGCACATGCCGGCGCTGGTGGCCATCTTCGGCGACGACGCCTGCCTGCAGTTCGGCGGCGGCACGCTCGGCCATCCATGGGGTAACGCCGCCGGCGCGACCGCCAACCGCGTGGCGCTTGAGGCCTGCGTCGAGGCGCGTAACTCGGGCCGCCAGGTCGAGCGCGAGGGCAAGGAGATTCTCACCGAGGCCGCGCAGTCCAGCCCCGAACTCAAGATCGCCATGGAGACGTGGAAAGAGATCAAGTTCGAGTTCGACGTGGTGGACAAGCTCGACGTCCAGAAGCGCGCGTAATCCGATCCGCTACCTACTGAATACAGGAGAACCGTCATGCCAGAAGTTCAACCATACAAGGCCACCGAGCGCAAGGGTGAAACCTTTTCCTATCTGCCCCCGCTCTCGCCGGAAAAAGTCCGTAAGCAGATTGCCTACCTCGTAGCCCAGGGCTGGAGTCCGTCGGTCGAGCACACCGAGCCAGAGAAGGCATTCTCACGCTATTGGTACATGTGGAAGCTGCCGTTTTTCGGCGAGACCTCAATTGAGAAGGTTCTGGCCGAAATTGACGCCTGCCATCGCGCCAACCCCGGCCACCACGTGCGCCTGGTGGGCTACGACAACTACGCGCAAAGCCTGGGCACGGCCTTCATTGTGCACCGCGCCGGACGCTAGTGGATGAAATCGGGCCTGCGGTTCTGTGACCGCAGGCCCCAGTGTGAACCAGTATCGAGGGTGAAGTCATGAGCCAAGCGAATCCAACAATGCATGCAACCGGCGGCCGCGACGCCTCCCGTGAGCGTCGCGGCCAACTGGTGCAAGGCAAGGCCGCACTACCACTTGCGGCCTCCCGCTCGCGCACAGGCCTACGCGAAGCTGCCCCGGCTGCATCACCGGCTGCTGCACAGACCGCACCGACAGCCCCGCTGCCCGCGCCGAGCACACCTGCTCCTGTAACAACGACGTCGAACAACGGCAGCGCCCTTACCGGACGCGACGCCTCACGCACCCGGCGCGCAGGCCTGGTCCAGGGCAAAGGCGGCATCACGCAAGCATCAAAAACACTGGCACCGGCCAGCGCGCCTGCCGAAGCAACGCCGACCGTGCCCGTAATGTGCGGCAGCGGCCGGCAGGCGGCACAGGCATTGCGTGGATCGCGCGCCAGGAACGGCCGCGGCGATGCCGTAGCGGTGCGTCCGAGCGGACGTGTGCGCGCCCCGGCCACGATCCAATATCCGCCCAAGGTTGCGGACACCGAGACCTACGCCGGCAAGAAAGTGACCGGTGTGCGCATCGGCCGCGGCGTGAATATGACCGGCGATGAAGCAGGCGTGAACGTGCAGGTGACCGGTTCGCAGTACATCGGCAAGGAAACCGGATTCAACCCGCGTGAAGGCGGGGTGAAGGTCGGCGCCGCGCGCACGGCGGCTGGCCTGGTCGTGACCGGCACCCAGGTGCGCAGCAAGATCATGATTACCGGCGACGAATCCAACAGCGGCATCCGCATAACGGGTGAGGCCGACCAGGAGATCGCCGACGACCTGCTCACCCGTCGTGAACAGGGCGCTTACACCAGCATGCAGTTCCAGCGCCAGAACAACCCGCACGGCCATACCGTGTTCGGAGTCAATCTCGGCCGCTCCATCAAATCTATCGGCTCGCGCGACCGCGAGCGTGAACGCGCGACCGAGCAAACCGACGGCGGTCTGCCGATCTCGGGCACGGCCGTGGGCCGCAGCGTGCGCGTCACCGGTGACGAGTCCGGCTCCTGCCGGTCCATCACCGGCGATCAATACCTGATGCCGGGCAACCAGCAGCCCTTGTGCGCAGTCCCGGGCGGTAAGTCTGCCGCCCGTGCCGGCAGCGCGATGGGCATGACCGGTAACAACGGGGCGCGTCCCGATCCCGTGACCGGCGAGAAGGTCGTGGTGTCCGAAACCTGGACGCGCCAGCGTATTACCGGCGTGGACGTGGAGTACAACGCCAACGTCAGCGGTGACGAATACGGCGTCTGCGCGCCGGTCACCGGCACGCCGTACGCCGGCCCGGGCCAGTACGAGGCCTTCTGTGAAACCGGCGCCGCCGCCGATGCTGCGCAGCGCGTGGCGCCCGGCCTGGCGGCAGGCAACCGCGTGACCGGCAATACGGCGCGCAACGTCGAACATGTGACCGGCACGCAGCGCGGCGCCGAACGCCAGCTCACCGGCACGTCGTACTACCGGGCAGACATCGAGGACAACATGAAGGGTGATGCGATCAGCCATCTCAACAGCCGCTTCAGCATACGTACGCCGCAACGCGATGCCCAGTTGCAGACGGATGCCAAGGCCGCCGAGGCGCCGAGCGCCGAATCGCGCATCTCCGGCACCTTTGCCGCCGGTCAAGGCAAGATCACCGGCAACCAGGAGTTCCACTTCAGCCCGCGCGGCCGCGCGGAGCGCGACGACAGCAAATCGCGCATCACCGGCGAGGGCCGGGCGGAAGGGCCGGCCATCACCGGCGGCGCCTGGGGCAAGCAGCGGAACGTGTCCGGCACCGAGGGTTATATCGCGGCCGAGCGCAACCCGAGTGAGCGGGCCGGCAAATCGCATGCCTTCGCCAATGCCAGCCTGTTCAAGGGCAAGGGCAATCATGAAACCCCGACCCAGCATGTGACCGGCATGGTCGGCTGGTCGGCCTTGTCGGCCGCACGGGTCACGCTGTCAGGCGGCGCCCAGGGTTAATCAGGTTAACTGTTTTTTGAGATGGAGTTGAAGAGTCACCGATCATGATCGCTCATGCGCACAGCAGCAAGCACCGTCCAGGCGCCGGGATGTACGCCCCCGCCGGGTACGGCTATGCGCCCGCTGCGGTCACCGATCCGTACGTTACGCTGTTCGGCGATGCGCCGTCCACCGTCAACAATACGGCTCCGGCCGGCGCGCATCCGCTCTACGATGCGGCGCACAACCGCCGCCTGCTGGAGCGGGAAGGCGAGATCACCGCGGCCTTCGACGCCATCGAGCCCGCGCTGAAGGAAGTCGCCGCCTTGCAGCACCAGGACGGCTACGCCGACCGCATCCAAAGCCTGATGCGCAATCGTCTGGGCTTCGAGCTGCCGGCGTCGTGCCTGAATGCAAGCTGGTTGAAGCCGCTCAACATGCGCGGCTTCTACGCCTACAGCGCGTTCCAGACCTTCCGCCGGCTCGCGGATCGTGATTTCGACCGCAATGGCGCCAACCTCTCGGAAGGCGAGCCAGCGGATGAAGTGATACGCAAGTGGGGTTTTCACGCCATTGACATCACGCCCTGCGCCGATGGCCGCCTGAGCGGGGTGGTGGATTACATCCTGCGCGTGCCGCCCGCCGTGGTGGCCAGCCGCAAGTCGTTCGCGGGCAGCATGTTCGACATTGAGGAGAGCGTGCGCAACTGGATCGAGATCGAGCTGCGCCGCCACCGCGAAGGCCTGCCGAACCCGGCCAGCGAGCCGACGCGCTACCTCAAGCTCGGCGTGTATCACACCAGCAGCTCGGATCCGGGTCACGAGGGCTGCGCCGCGCACGGCAGCGACGAACGTAAGGCGGCGGGCGCGCTGCTCGAACGGTTGAACGGCTTTGCCGACGCGATCGAGAACAGTCACTGCTGCGGCGCCTCGGTGGCGACCTTGCTGGTCGGTGTGGATACCGATACCGATGCGATCAAGGTGCATGTGCCCGATGCGCAGGGCGCGATCAGCCTGGATCGTTTCGTCGACAACCGTACCCTGCTCGATGCCACGAGCGCGCTGGCGCGGGAGGAAGCGAAAGAAGCAATACGCCTCGCGGTGGCCGAAGCCGCCGGGGTATCGCCGGACGACGCGGCGACCGAGGGTATGCGCTGGTTCTGCGCCTATCTGCTCAAGAACAACATGGCGCAGATCGAATATGTGCGCGCCTATCACAATGGACGTTACGCGGATCTCGGCCATACCGAGCGCTTCATCACCGTCGGCGACAGCTTCGACGACGTGCAGATGCGCAATCTCGCCTATCAGGCGCAGATGGAGACCATCGAGGAAGGCGCGGCCGACATGGATGTCGGCATCAAGATTTTCAAGAAAGTGAATATGGCGCACGACCTGCCGATCCCGGTATTCATCCACTTCCGCTACGACGGACGTGTGCCGGGCTCGCGTGAGCGGGCGGTCGCTCGCTGTGAGCGTCTTGAACATGCGATTCATGCGCGCTACCCGGAGCTGGTACGCGAGGGCTGGCTTTATACCTATGCCACGGTCAAGGATCGTGCGCCGGGCAGCCAGCTCGAAGACGTAGCAGCGCACGGGATGACGGGCAGCGAACATTGTGCCTGTGGATGTAACAAAGTGGAGTCAAGGCAATGAAGATTTGTCAGGTTGAACACACCCTGGTGGCCACCGCCCGAATCGGCGGCCTCGGAAACCGCCGCCTGCTGGTGGTCAAGGAGCGCGGCAGCAGCGGCAAGCAGGTCGCGGTCGATCCGGTCGGCTGCAAGCCCGGCGACTGGGTGATCGTAGTCGGCAGTTCCGCGGCGCGCGATGCCGCCGGCAGCAAGGACTATCCGAGCGACTTCACCATCGTGGGCATCATCGACTACTGGGAAGACGACAGCAAAGACGGGAAGGACTAAATGGAAATCATGCGCGTCGTCCGCGACCTGGTCACGACCAAGCGCAACTTCTGGCTGGCGGCCAAGGCGCTGCGGGTGGTCGAGGACCATCAGGGCAACCTGTCGGTGGCGCTCGATCCGATAGGCTGCAAGCCGGGTGATTTTGTGGTGACGATAGGGATTTCGGCGGCGCGTATCGCGGCGGGCAATCCTAAGATCACGACCGACATGACGATCGGCGGGATCATCGATAGCTGGAGTGAAGCGGAATGGCGCACATAAGACGGGCAACAGACAGTACGGCTGGCGTGCGGTAAGGGTTGGACTGGATTTTAATTTGAGACTAACAGGAGATTGATATGGCAAATGAAAAAATGGGTATCGCGTTGGGCATGATCGAGACGCGCGGACTGGTACCGGCGATTGAAGCGGCGGATGCCATGACCAAGGCATCGGAAGTGCGCCTGATCGGCCGCCAGTTGGTCGGCGGCGGCTACGTCACCGTGCTGGTGCGCGGCG
>JAURVQ010000061.1 GCA_030655395.1 Gammaproteobacteria bacterium
GTACAACGCCCGGGCAATGCCGATGCGCTGGCGTTGGCCGCCCGAGAGCCGAATGCCGCGCTCGCCTACAAGGGTTTCCAGCCTGTCTGGCAGACTGGCCGCGAACTCTTCAAGTTGTGCAGCCTGGATGGCACGCTGAACGGCAGCATCGTCAATCTGCTCATTGGGCAGGCCAAAGGCCACATTGCGCCGGAGTGTGTCATCGGTGAGGTAAATGGATTGCGGCACATAGCCGATTTGGTTTTGCCAGGCGCGTAAGTTCTGCTGAATGTCCTGCCCATCCACTGCCACCTGCCCGGCGCTGGGGGTGAGCAGACCCAGAATGACATCTACCAAGGTGCTTTTGCCCGCGCCGCTGGGGCCGATAAAGCCCACGGATTCGCCTTTTTGGATGGTGATGGATAACCCATTGAGCGCAGGTGCCGGTGCGGCCGGGTAGGTGTAGCTAATGCTGGAAAGGCGGATGTCGGTTTGGATGGCGGGGACGGTGTTGGCTTGCTGTTGGCCCTTTTGTTGGTTCACTTCCGGCTCGGGCGCAGCAAGCTTGAGTTCTTCATGCAGGGTATGGATCACCGGCAGGCCATAACGCAGGGATTGCGCCGCAATTAAGACCCGGTTTACCGAGGGCATCAGCCGAAAGGCCGCTGCGGCAAAAAGCCCCAGCGTGGGCACGATACCGGTCATGTTGCGCCCTTGGGCGAGCATGCTGAACACCAGGGTGGCCAGGCCCGCCACGGCGAGCAGTTCCAGCCACAGGCGGGGGAGTTGCTGGAGGGTGGATTGAAACTGTCCGACACGTGCGCTCTGCATGTTGTGCAAGCGATATTGCTCCAGAAATTCGGTTTCGCGCCCGAGGAGTTTCACATCCTTGGCACCGCCCAGACCCTGCTGCAGGTGCTGAATGCGCAAGCCCTCATGATGCTGGCGCAGCTGGCCCCAGCGTGCGATGCGGGTGCGGGTGCTGCGGTGAAAACCCCATGCAGCGCCGCCCAGCACCAGTACCACGATCAGCGCACCCAAGGGCTCGACCACTAGTAGCAAGCTGGCAATGCCGAGCAGGACCAGTCCCTCGGTGAGGATGAGCATGCCGGGGATCACGGCGTTGCTGGTGAATAATTCAATCTCGCGAGTGGCATTGCGAATCAACTGCGCCGAGTTGCGCTGCAGGTGGAAGGTGTAGGGCTGGCGCAGGTAGGTGGTGAAAAGCCGCTGCGAGAGCTGCGCCTGTATGCCGTAGGCAAAGCGCGACTGCCGCCACGCGAGGAAGGCAAGAAACAGCACCTTGATGAGGTACACCCCGACCAGTATCAACATGCCACCGATCACGAGGCTTTGTTGGTTGGGATTACCCAGCGCGGCGAGCAGCGGCTGCAGCGCCGGGAAGCGTTCGGCATAATCGGGCTGGGTGAGCAGCATGATCGCCGGGATAACCAGTCCTACACCGAGGGTCTCCAGCACCATGCCGATCAGCATCAGGCCCAGCAACACTATCGCACTGCGCCGCTCGGTGAGCGTAAGCAGGCCCCAGATTTTGCGGGCGGTTGATAGTTTGATTGTGGAGGTCATTTAAGAGTATGCGCCAACCTACGGATTTCCCCTCCCCCGAATGGTAGAGAGGGGCGCTTTATGTGTCTTCGGGCACGCTACCGCCATACGGGGCATGGCTATGCTCCGCACAGTGCAGTTTATGTGCTGCCCCTGGATTTAAGGGGCAATCAATCTAGACTTCTTCAGTCAGGTTGATCAACAACCTCGGTTGCTTTCAACCGTAATACATCCGGCACTAACACGCGCGCGGCGCCCACTTGGGACACCAGCGTTTGATAACTCAGGTACGGCGCGTGAATATCGGTGATGACGCATGCATCGTGCACATCACAGTTGTCTAACCTGTGCCACACGGGCTTGTCGAAAAAACGGTTGCGCTCGGTGTGCGGATCGTACAGTCCTATAATCTCAACGTCGTTTTCTGAGGCACTCAGCAGTGCGATCTCTGCAAGATCGGACAATCCGCAAAGTAAGATTTTTTCAAAGCCATTCGCAGCACAGGTCCAAAAAATACGGGCGCACGAATCGCTCGCTTCGCGGTAAAAAGAAAACGAGCTTTTGAGGTAACTGCTGGTGAGGCGGGCCTTTTCGGTGAAGCCCTTGGGGGTGAGGTAATACAGGTAGCGGTTGGCGGGTGCTTCGATGACCTTGATCAGGCCCTTGCGCGCGCAGCGCTTGAGGTAAGAATTGGCTAGCCCCAGTGCCACGCCCAAATGCTGCGCGAGATGGCGTTGGCTGACGTCGCTCTTTTTCTCGATGGCATCGAGAAGTTCAAGCATGACTTCACCGTCGCGTTGCCCCTTATCGTTCATGACGTGAACACTATAGGCAAAGGACGAATCCGTCAAGTGGGGATGGCTGAAAGGTGCGGCCGCAGCCTGGCCAGCAGGGGCAGGCCTAATGGGGTGTGAGGGCTTCCAAATGGGCGGCGTCGACCTGCACCCGTACCTGCTTGCCGACGATGTCGAGCAGGATGATGACACGGTCGTGACTGGACGTGGCGAGGAAGATGCCCTCATAGCCCGTCATGCCGCCTTCGGCGATGCGCACGCGGCTGCCCGGCTTGAAACCAACCGTCGCCGTGAGGTCGATCACCCCTTCCGGTCCGACGCGCGCTTTCAGTGCTTCGACCAGGTCGCCCGGCACTACAGCGGGCTCCATGCCGAAACGCACCAAGGTGCTCACGCCCAGCGTGGAACGTATAGGCGCCCAGTTGTCGAGATACTGAGTGAGTTCTATAAATAAATAGCGCGGGAAAAGCGGCGCAATGATCTGCTCGCGTTTGTGGTGGCGGCGGCGGTACTGGTATGCCAATGGCAAATAGATGGTATAGCCCTGCCGCTCCAGATTGGTCTTCGCGACCTCTTCCTCCCGCGGCTTGGTGTAGATCAGATACCATGCCTTCTCTGGATTCATCGATGCCTCCCCGCTACACTGTCCCAATTCTAACACGATGACGCCCAATGAGAGGGGGTAGCCTGAGCTTGCGGATCACACGTGCACCTTTGTGATACTGAGCACTCTTGTTCACGCACTTCGCCCTGTCCTCTCACATCTTTCACCATACGGCGCACATGAAAGCACGCATCCTGCTCCACACAATTTGCATGCTCGGACTCATTGGGCAAAGCGATGCCGCTGCCCGAAAAGACCACTGTGTGCCCATCGCCAAGTGGGTGTCGCCGCAACACCCGCAGGGTGCAACCCTGATTGCCCCCTCCTTCATGGAAAAACTCGCCCGACGCCGGGTGGTGCTGCTGGGCGAGAGCCATGACAGCTTCGAGCATCATCGCTGGCAGTTGCAGACCGTCGCGGGACTGTATGCGCTACGGCCTGATCTGGTACTCGGTTTTGAGATGTTCCCGCGCCGTGTGCAGAGCGTGCTCGATCGCTGGGTGGAAGGCAAACTCACGGAGGCCGAGTTCCTCGAACAAACCGAATGGCACAAGGTGTGGAATTACGACCCGGCGCTGTACATGCCGCTGTTTCATTTCGCTCGCATGAACCATATTCCGATGATCGCGCTGAACGTGGAACGCGGTTTCACCACCGCCGTCAGGGAAAAGGGATGGGATGCCGTTCCTGAAAGTCAGCGCGAAGGCGTTTCCAAGCCCGCGCCCGCAAGCCAGGACTATCTGGAAGAACTCGCGGCGGTCTACCTCGCCCACAACAGGACATCGCCGGATACCGGCCACGACAAAAAAGAGGGCACCAAGCCCGGCCTCGACGATCCTGAATTCCGTCACTTCAGCGAAGGCCAACGGGTCTGGGATCGCGCCATGGCCGAAGCCATCGGCCGCGCGACACATCAGCCGAATGCGCCGCTTGTGGTCGGCATCATGGGCGCCGGGCACGTGATGAACCGCTACGGTGTGCCGCATCAGCTTGCCGATCTTGGCGTAAATGACGTGGCCGTATTGCTCGCGTGGGACGTGGAGCGTGACTGCGACGACCTCACGCCCACCGTGGCCGACGCGGTCTTTGGCGTTGCGGCACCCGCACAGGCCAAGAGCGACAAACCCCGGCTGGGCGTATTATTGGCGGACGTCGACGGCGCCGTGCGCATCAGCGAGGTCGTAAAAGGCAGCGTTGCCGAAGGTGCAGACCTGCGCAAGGACGACATTCTGCTTGAAGTCGCCGGGAGCCCGGTGAAACACGCCGCCGAGGTGAGCAAAATCATACAACGCCAGGCGCCCGGCACCTGGCTGCCGATCAAGATCAAGCGCGGCGAACACGAGCTTGAGGTTATCGCCAAATTCCCTGCGCAGAAATGAGGCACCTCATCGGGCTGCTGCTGTGGTGTGTTGTGACGCTCGCGGCACACGCGGACATCACCCGCATCCACCACAACCTCGGCATCAAACTTGACCCCGCAACGCGCGAACTGCACGCCGCGGACACGGTTAACATCACCGGCAACGGGGCCGCTATTTTTGCTCTGGGCCGGGAGTTCTCGCTGGAGCATATAACACTCGACAACCACGCGCTGCGCAGTGAGCAGTTGCTCATCGCCGACACGGTGGATGGCTTGTCACGCTGGCGCATACCGCTGGGCGAGAAGGTTGAGCAACATGTCCTCACCTTGCGCTACCAGGGCACATTGTCGCCCCTCAAAGCCACCACGGATGAGCGCAATGTGTTGCAGCGTCTCCCCGCGATGGCGGACAGCAGCGGCAGCTATCTGCCGGCCTCAAGCGCCTGGTACCCGCAGTTTGAAAGCATACCCTTCACCTACACACTCACGCTCGACCTCCCCGACCCACAGCGCGGCATCGTGCCGGGCAAGTTGATTGAGGAAAAGCAGCAGCACGGACGCACCCTCGCCCGCTTCGAATTCAACCATCCCGCCGAGGGCATCGAGCTCATGGCGGGGCCGTACCGTATCGAGGAGCGTGTCGAAAACAACGTGCGCCTACGCACCTATTTTCATCCGCAGATCGCGCATCTCGTGCAGGATTATCTCGGCTCCATCAGCGACTACATCGAGCTGTACAGCCGCTGGATCGGCCCCTACCCGTTCAGCGAATTCAGCATCGTCTCCAGCCCACTACCCACCGGCTTCGGCATGCCCGCGCTCACCTACCTCGGCATCGACGTGCTGCGGCTGCCGTTCATCCGTTTCGGGTCGCTCGGCCACGAGATACTGCACAACTGGTGGGGCAACGGCGTGTACGTCGACTGGCAGCGCGGCAACTGGTCGGAAGGCCTCACCACCTTCATGGCCGACTACACCTACAAAGAGCGGGCAGGGGCCGATGCCGCGCGTGCCATGCGCCTGTCCTGGCTGCGCGACTTCGCCGCGATACCGGAAGGACAGGACATCCCGCTGCGTGACTTTACTTCACGCAGCCACAGCGCCTCGCAAACCATCGGCTATCACAAGGCGGCGTTTTTGTTTCTGATGCTGCGTGACAAGATCGGCGCCCAGGCATTCGATGCCGGGCTGCAGGCATTCTGGAAAGAACAGCAGTTCAAAACCGCAAGCTGGACTGATTTGCAGCATGCCTTCGAACAAAGCTCCGGCAAAAACCTCAATGACTTTTTTCACCAATGGCTCAGCCGCCGCGGCGCTCCGCTACTCGGCGTGGAAGATATTCAATCAACAGTGCAGGGTGAAAAATATCAGGTCTCGTTTACGCTTACGCAGCCCACTCCTGCCTACAATCTGCGTGTGCCGGTGGTGATAAAGACCGCTCAAGGAGACAAAGAACACCTCATCGAGTTTATGCAGATTAAAACGCGTTACACCCTCGATGTAGATGCAGCACCGCAGTCACTTACACTGGATCCGGACTTGAGACTGTTCCGCACGCTGGATGCCGTGGAACTTCCTTCGATTCTGCGTCAGATCATCAACGACCCCGCGACGCAGACCTTCATTCTCACACCGGAGAGCGCCTTCCGTAAGACCGCGGCGGTTATTGCGGAAAAACTGCTGGATCACCCGCCGCAGTTTTCTGCCGAACTGAATGCTGCCGCCTCCTTGCTCGTCATCGGCCCGCATGATGCGGTTGACCGGTTCCTGGCCGAGCGGAAACTTCCTGCGCGGCCGGAGAACCTGCGCGGCAAAGGCACCGCACAAGTGTGGACGGTGCGGCAAAACAACGGCAAGGTCACCGTCCTCGTCTCCGTCTCCGACGCACACGCGCTGGAGGCGCTGCTGCGACCGCTGCCACATTACGGTTCGGAGAGTTTCCTCGCCTTCGAGCACAGCAAGGTGATTGAGCGCGGCGTGTGGCCGGCGCAAAGTCCGGAGTGGCCGCTCAAGTAGTAATACAATGTGACGGTATGAACGTCTCCGTCATTGAACGCCTGGAAAAAATCCCCGCCGCGGCGTGGAACGCGCTGGCAGGCGACGGCAATCCTTTTTTGCGGCACGAGTTTCTGGTGGCCCTCGAACGGCATCACTGCGTCGGGGAAAATGCCGGGTGGATACCGCAACATCTCGTCACGCACGACAACGGCCGGCTCGTGGGCGCCGCGCCGATGTACCTCAAATTCAATTCCTACGGCGAGTTTGTGTTCGACTGGGCGTGGGCGGAGGCCTACGCACGCAGCGGCTTGCCGTATTACCCCAAGCTGGTCGTCGCAGTGCCGTACACACCCGCCAGCGGCGCGCGACTTTTGCTGGCAGATGCCGCCGGGCAGGAACTCGTGGCTGGCAGCCTGATTGAAGGCGCACTTGAGCATGCGCGCCGCTTGCAGGTTT
The DNA here is from genome assembly GCA_030655395.1 of Gammaproteobacteria bacterium. Classification (GTDB taxonomy): domain Bacteria; phylum Pseudomonadota; class Gammaproteobacteria; order SURF-13; family SURF-13; genus JAQBXX01. The sequence goes on from JAURVQ010000061.1 coordinate 6,758, forward strand.
CATCGTTACACTGGCTGTTTACCACCGCACAGGACACCGCGCGGCTGGAGCGGCACGGTTTCATGCGCCGTACCGGCTGC
>JAURVQ010000036.1 GCA_030655395.1 Gammaproteobacteria bacterium
ACGGCAGATACAAGAGAAAAGAGGCAAGAGAAAAGAGGGAGCGTTTGGTGACCACAGGGTGGCTGACGCCGCACCCTTTTCTCTTGCCTCTTTTCTCTTGTATCTGCATTTTAGATGAATGTCACGCCGACCTGGAATAGGCGCTCGACTTCGGAGATGCGTTTTTTGTCGACCAGGAACAGGATCACATGGTCTTCCGCCTGGATCACCGTGTCATGGTGCGCGATGATCACCTCGTCGCCGCGCACGATGGCGCCGATGGTGGTGCCGGGCGGCAGCTTGATGTCTTCGATGGAGCGGCCCGCCACCCTGGAAGAGCGGCTGTCGCCGTGAGCCACCGCCTCGATGGCCTCTGCCGCACCGCGCCTGAGTGAATGCACCACCGCGACGTCGCCGCGCCGCACATGCGCCAGCAGGGTTCCAATCATCGCTTGTTGTGGCGAGATCGCGATGTCGATGCTGCCGCTTTCCATCAAGTCCACGTAGGCCGCGCGATTGATGAGCGCCATCACCTTGCGTGCACCCATGCGCTTGGCGAGCATGGCGGAAAGGATGTTGTCCTCATCGTCATTGGTGAGTGCGCAGAAAATGTCAATGTCCCCGATGTTCTCCTCCAGCAACAGGTCTTCGTCGGTGGCGTCGCCCTCGAGCACCGTGGTGTTGTGCAATTCCTCGGAAATGGCGCGTGCACGCGCCGGATTGTGCTCAATGAGCTTGACCTGGTAGTCCTGCTCCAGCACGGTGGCGAGACGCTTGCCGATGTTGCCACCGCCCGCAATCATGATGCGCTTGTAGGGCTGGTCGAGATGCCGCAGCTCGCTCATCACGGCGCGGCAGTGCTGGGTCGCCGCGATGAAAAACACCTCGTCATCGGCCTCGATCACGGTGGTGCCCTGCGGCACCACGGACTGGCCGCGCCGGTAGATCGCCACCACGCGCGTCTCCACGTTCGGCATGTGCTCACGCAGTTCGCGTAGTTCGCGCCCGACCAGAGGGCCGCCGTAATACGCCTTGACCGCGACCAGTTGCACGCGCCCGCCAGCGAAATCGAGCACCTGCAGCGCGCCGGGATATTCGATCAGGTGTTGCACATAATCGGTGACCAGCCGCTCGGGGCTGATGAGCACGTCTATGGGAAACGCCTTCGGCGCGAAGAGTTGCGGATAAGAAAGATATTCCTGGGCGCGCACACGCGCGATTTTGGTGGGCGTATGAAACAGGGTATGCGCCACCTGGCAGGCCACCATGTTGGTTTCGTCGCTGTTGGTGACGGCGAGGAGGATGTCCGCGTCCTCCGCCCCGGCGAGCTGCAACACCTCGGGATGCGAGGCGTGCCCCTGCACCGTGCGCAGATCGAACCGCACCTGAAGCTCCTGCAGGCGCTTGGCGTCATTGTCGACCACGGTGATGTCGTTAGACTCGCCCACCAGATTGGCGGCGACTGAAGAACCGACCTGGCCTGCGCCGAGAATGATAATTTTCATATTGTCACTCGCCTTTCACCTGCCGCACGTCGATACCGAGCGCGCGCAATTTGCGATATAAATGCGTACGCTCCATGCCGGCGAGCGTCGCCACTTTGCCGATGCTGCCGCCGGTCTTGCGCAACTGATGTTCGAAGTAGGCCTTTTCAAACTGGTCGCGCGCTTCGCGCAGCGGCAGATCAAAATCGTCTTTCGCGCTGAAGAGCGGCGGCGTTCCCGCCGGCGCGCGCGGGGCCGCGCCCAGCGCCGCCTCTACCTCTTCCAGGGCAATCTCGGCGCCGCTGCCCAGAATCAGCAGGCGCTGCACCAGATTGCGCAGTTCGCGGATATTGCCCGGCCACGGGTAATTGCGCAAGCGGTTCTGCGCGGCGACGCTGAAGCTGCGATAGGGCAGGCCCTCCTGATTGACGAACCAGTTGACGTAGTAATTGAGCAGCTCCGGCACATCCTCACTGTGCTCGCGCAACGCCGGCACGCGCAACGGCACCACGTTGAGGTGGTAGTACAAATCTTCGCGGAAGCGCCCGGCCTGCACCTCCTGCTGCAGATCACGGTGCGTGGCGGCGACGACGCGCACGTTCACCGTCACCGGCTGCGTGCCGCCGACGCGCAGGAAGGAGCCGTTTTCCAGCGCCGACAGCAGGCGCGCCTGCGTGGCGCTGTCCATGTCGCCGATCTCGTCCAGAAACAGCGTGCCGCCGCTCGCCTGTTCCAGATGACCGAAGTGAATCTTGTCGCCCGCCTCGCTGCCGAACAGTTCGACCGCGGAATTTTCGCGCGCGATGGCGGCGACGCCCACCTCGACGAACGGCCCCGCGCGGCGCGGGCTCTGCATATGCAGATAACGCGCCGCCACTTCCTTGCCGCTGCCCGGCTCGCCCGTGACCAGCACCCAGGTCTCATGCTGCGCGATGCGCCGCGCCTGTTCGCGCAGTTGCTGCATCACCACACTCTTGCCGAGCGGTTCGGCGACCGGCTGCGCCTGGCGGCGCAGGCCGATGTTTTCCCTGCGCAGGCGGTCGGCCTCAAGCGCGCGCTCGACCGTGAGCAGCAGCTTCGCCATCGACAACGGTTTTTCGATAAAGTCGTAGGCACCGAGACGCGTCGCCTCCACCGCCGTCTCCACGGTGCCGTGACCGGACATCATGATGACCGGCGACGACAACACACCGCCTTCGCCCCATTCCTTGAGCAGCGAGATGCCGTCGATGTCCGGCATCCAGATGTCGAGCAGCGTGAGATCGGGCCGCCGCGCGCGCCGCGCCTCCCGCGCCGCCGCGCCGCTTTCGGCCACGCTCACCTCGTAACCCTCGTCTTGCAGGATTTCCTGCACCAGACGGCGGATGTCCGGCTCGTCGTCCACCACCAGGATGTACGCCGCCGTCATGCGGCACCTTCCCGCATGAGGCCTGCATCACCCACCGCCACCGGCAGACGCACGATCATGCGGGTGCCGCCCTCGGGCGGGCTGTCCGCGATCAACGTGCCGCCGTGTTCCTCCACGATCTTTTTCACGATGGCGAGCCCGAGGCCGGTGCCCCTGGGCTTGGTGGTCACGTAGGGCTCGAACAACTGCGCGCGGATCTCCTCGGGAATGCCGGGCCCACTGTCCTGCACGCACAACTCGACGGCGCGGCAGCGCGCATCTTCCGCGCAACGCGTGCTCACGCTGATGCGCACACCGGCCATGGCCTCCAGCGAATTTTTGATGAGATTGTGCAGCAACTGGCGCAGGCGGCCGTTATCGGCCTCGATCCGCGGCAGACCCGCGTCGAGGTGGGTCTCGAACTGCGCGCCGCTGGTGTCGCCGCGATAGAGGTCGAGTACCTCGCTCACCAGCTGGTTGAGATCGAGCAGGCGCGGGTGCATCTGCGGCGTGCGCGCGTATTCGGCGAAGGCGTTCACCATCTCCTTCATCACCTCCACCTGCTGCACGATGGTGTGGGTGAGCCGGTCCAGCACCTCGGCGTCCTTCGCATCCATGGTCTTGAGATATTTGTGGCGCAGGCGCTCGGCGGAGAGCTGGATCGGCGTGAGCGGGTTGCGGAATTCGTGCGCCAGGCGCCGCGCCACCTCGCCCCAGGCGGCGTCACGCTGCGCCTGCACCAGCGTGGTCACATCGTCGAACACCACCAGATGGTCGGCAGGCGCCGTCCCTACGCCGGGCAGCGGCGTGCCGCGGCACACGAACACGCGCCGCCCCGCACCCGCCGTCGGCAGAATGATCTCCGCGCGCCACTCCGTGTCCGGCGCCTGCACGTGCTGGCGCAGCGTGTCCACAAACGGTTGCAGCTGCGGCTGCTCATCGGCGAGGCGCGCCAGCGTGCCGCCGGCGCTGAGATCGACACCCAGCAACTGGCCTGCGGCGGCGTTCGCGGTGCGCAGCATGCCCTGCCGGTCCACGGTCATGACACCCGAGGACAGGCGCTCCAGCAATGTCGCGAGATAGGCGCGTTGCGCCTCCGCCAGCTGTTGACTCAGTTTCACATCGTCGCGCGCGAGCGCCACGCGCCGCGTCATGTCGTTGAACGACTGCACCAGAAATCCAAGCTCATCGTTGCCGGGCACCGGCAGACGCGTGTCGTAATCGCCTGCCGCCACCGCGCGCGTACCTTCGACGAGATCGCGGATCGGCGCCACCAGCCGCCGCGCGGAAAAAAACGCCGCCCACAGCGCGGTGAGCAGACTGAACGCCAGCACCAGCGAGAGCGTGAGTGTGAAACTGTATTTCAGCGGCGTGCGCAGATAGGCGAGCTGTTTGTATTGGGCAAAGGCCGACTGCACCGTGTCGGCGAGCCTGCTCATGCGTTCGGCGACCGGAAACAGGGCCTGCAGCACGCGCCCTTCACCTGTGGGCGTACCCGCAGGCGTGGCCACGGCGACACGCACGTGCAGCCCGCTATCACGCACCGGGTCCAGACCCACGTAGTTCTTGCCCGAACGCAATTGCAGCAGAATGGCCTCACGCGGCAAATCCGGCACCAGCGCCGATGCGTCGAAACTGCTGGAGGCGATGACACGGCCCTTCTGTGTGAGCAGGGTCAATTCATCGGCGCCGCTACGTGCACGCAGATCATTCAGCGTCAGCGCGGCCTCGACATCACTCACGCTGGTCAGCTCCTGCGCATCGCGCGCGGTTTGTTTGAGCAACTCACGCATGCGCATGTCGAGCGCGGCGCGGGAAAGATCGAGCGCGTTGCCGAGCGCCTGCTCGACGCGCACATCGAACCAGCTGTCGATGCCGCGATGCAAAAAACCGACCGAAAAATAAAACACCACGGACACCGGCGCCACGGCCAGCACGATGAACATCACCAGCAGGCGTAGCGTGAGGCGTGAGCCCACAACGCCCGCACGGTATTGCCGCATGAGGCGCACGAGGTTGACGGCGATCAGCACCGCGAGCACCAGCAGGCCGAGCGCATTGACCACCAGCAGTTGCAGGAACAGCCGCCCGAATTGCGCGGAGTTTTCCGTGATCGCGCTCATTTGATAGAGCGACACCAGCAGCAGCGCGAACAGCGCGACCATGAGCGCGACGCCGGAGGTGGGCCGCCTCAGGGCTGTAACGGCCATGTGTACCACTCGCTGGTGAGGCGCCACTGCGGTGACAAATAGGCCGGCAGCCGCAGCGGCGTCGGCAACGCGTCGAGGTCGAGCTGTGCGCGCAGCCGCACCGTATAATTTTCGCCGGCATCGAGCAGCCGCTTGTCGAGCAGCGGCAAGTTCGTCACCTGGCCGAGCACATCGATCGCGGCCTCGGCGCTGGGCAGATTCTGCTGCACGGCGCTGTTCAGGTTTTTCACCAGATACTGTTCGGTAAGCGCGTGATAGCTCAACTGGTAACGCTGGGCGAGACGGGTCTGCTGCTCATTCCACAACCACGTGCGGTGGCGCTCTACCTCGATCTGCAACTCCACCACCAGCGGCACGCCGTTCTCGAGCGCCTCCAGCACCGGTGCGCTGAACTGGTAATCGACCTGCGCATCCAGCACGTAGACCTCGTCCATCAGCCGCACCGCGCCGCCCTGCACGCTGAGCTTTCCGGTTTCGGCTCGATTGGGCTCGGCCTGCGCGGCGGGCGCGGAGATGCCCAGCCACAGGCCGGTCACTACTGCCAGCCAGACGCGCTGCCGGCTAGAGTTTGCGTAAGCGTGCATAATAAAATCCGTCCATGCCGTGACTGCCGGTGAGGATAGTACCGCCTTCTGCGCCCCCGCTCGATATGGCAGGCAGCGCGAGCGGCTCGGCGCGCGCATCCGGCTGCCCGGCCATAAAGTCGCGCACCTGATGTCCGCCCTCCTCCGGCAGCACCGAACAGACCGCATACAACAACACGCCGCCCGGTTTCAGCAACGGCCACAGCGCGCGCAGCAAGCGCTGCTGCGTCTGTGCCGCAGCGGCGATGTCCGTGGCCCGGCGCAGCCACTTGATGTCGGGGTGGCGGCGAATCACGCCGGTGCCCGAACACGGCGCATCGAGCAGGATGCGGTCAAACGGCCGGCCGTCCCACCAGGTCTGCGGCGCGCCGGCATCGCCTTCCAGCAGAGTAGCAGCCAGCCCCAGACGGTCGAGATTTTCCTGCACGCGCGCGAGGCGCGCAGCGGAATTGTCGAGTGCCACCAATTCTAGCAGAGCGGGCCCGGTTTCGAGGATATGGCATGCCTTGCCGCCCGGCGCACTACAGGCATCCAGCACGCGCTCACCGGGCTGTGCCGCCAGCAGCCCGGCGGCGAGCTGTGCGCCCTCGTCCTGCACCGACACCTCGCCTGCGGCAAAACCGGGCAGGCCTTCGACGCCTGTCGGCTGCTCCAGCGTCACGCCTTGCGGGCTGTATAAAGTAGCGTGCGCGGCGATACCGGAAGCCTGCAGTCGTGCCAGATACTCCGCGCGCGTGGTGCGCCGCAGGTTCACGCGCAGGCACATCGGTGCGCGTTCGTTATTGGCCGCGACGATGGCCTGCCACTCGCTGGGCCACGCCTGCTTGAGCAACTCCAGCAGCCAGGCGGGATGCGCGAGGCGCGCGCACTCGTCTGCATCCGCCTGCGCCAGCAGGCGCTCGCTGTCGCGCAGATAATGGCGCAGCACCGCATTCACCACGCTCTTGGCCCAGCCCTTGCCGAGCGCGGCCGCGGCGTCCACCGTGGCGTCCACCGCGGCATGCGCGGGCAGACGCAGATAGATGAGCTGGTACAGACCGGCGAGCAGCAGGCAATGGATGTCCCTATCCCGCTCCTTGAACGGCGCGCGCAACAGGCGCGCCAGCACGGCCTCCAGCCGCAAATGCCAGCGCAGCACGCCATAGCATATCTCTTGTGCGAGGCTGCGCTCGCGCGGCATGGAGAGGTGCGCCAATTGCGGCGCGAGCACCTCGCTCAGCGATTTGCGCTGCTCCAGCACCTGCACCAGCACGCGCGCCGCCACTACCCGGGGATAGTCCGCCATTGCGCCGTTAGCCAAGGATAACGTGATCAAGGGCGTGGGCGTTGAGAAAGTCGCGCGCGCTCATGGGACGTCCGCCGGGCAATTGCAGTTGCGTGATGCGCAACACACCGTCACCGCAGGCGACATCGATGCCCGCAGCGCTCGCGGCCACCACTGTCCCCGGCGCAACGCTCGCTGCTTGCGGCACTACATGAGCGGCCAATATGCGCAGCGGCTCATCGCGCCAGCGCGTGCAGGCCACCGGCCAGGGATTAAACGCGCGCACCTTACGCTCGAGCAGCAGCGCCGTTTCGCGCCAGTCGATCACGGCCTCGCGCTTGTCGATTTTCGGCGCATGGCACGCCAAGTGTTCATCCTGTGCCTCGGGCCTGAGTGCGCCGCGCGCAATGTCGTCCAGCGCGGCACACAGGGTCTCGGCGCCGAGGCGCGCGAGGCGGTGGTGCAGACTCCCCGCGGTATCGGCGGGCAGAATCGGACAGCTCCGCCGCACCAGCATCGGGCCGGTATCGAGACCTTTGTCCATCTGCATCAGGGTGATGCCGGTTTCGCTATCGCCGGCGAGCAGGGCGCGCTGGATCGGCGCCGCGCCGCGCCAGCGCGGCAGCAGCGAGGCGTGCACGTTGATGCAGCCGAGGCGCGGCGCGCCCAGCACCGTCTCGGGCAGGAGCAATCCGTAGGCCGCCACCACCATGAGGTCGGCGCGCAAGGCGCGCAAGGCCTGCTGCGCCTCCGCCTGTTTCAGACTGGCGGGTTGATAGACCGGAAGCGCGGCGTGGATCGCAAGCTGTTTGACAGCACTCGCCGTGAGCTTGCGCCCACGCCCGGCGGGGCGGTCGGGCTGGGTGTAGACGGCGCACACACGCTGCCCGCCATCGAGCAGGGCCTGCAGGATCGTCGCTGCGAATTCCGGCGTGCCGGCGAAGACGATAGTGAGCGGAGCGGTAATAGGCGGGGCGCTCACAAGGTGTGCTGCCGCACCTTCTCCATGCGCTTGCGCACGCGGGTGCGCTTCAGTTCCGAGAGATAGTCCACAAACAGCTTGCCCTCCAGGTGGTCGATCTCGTGCTGGATGCACACCGCGAGCAGGCCGTCGCTGTCGAGCTCGAACGGCTTGCCGTCACGATTCAGCGCGCGCACCGTGACGCGTCCGGCGCGCTGCACCGTCTCATACACGCCCGGCACCGAAAGGCAGCCCTCCTCCATCTCCTCCGTGCCGCTGCGGCTCACGATTTCCGGATTGATGAGGCACAACGGTGCGTTTTTTTCGAGCGAGAGATCCATCACCACGATGCGCTGCGCGACATTGACCTGGGTCGCCGCCAGACCGATACCCGGCGCGTCGTACATCGTCTCGAACATGTCATCGACCAGGCCGCGAATGGCATCATCGACGTGCGCTACCGGCTGCGCCTTGTTGCGCAGGCGCGGGTCGGGGAAATGCAGTATATTAAGTAAGGCCATAACATCCATGCCTCAGCGGACGGGGCGGCTTGATTGGCAAACGTCGGTGCCCGAGGTAGAGTGCGGGTTCACATGACATTGTAACGGATGGCGCGCGCCATCCGCCACCGGGACTTGCTTCCGGTGGAGCTGAAATACCGGACTTAATGGGGGCATCATGCAGACACACACGGGTCAGAAATTGCGCGCTGCGGCTTGCGCTTTCGGCATGTGGCTTGCACTCACTTCCGCCCCTACGGCAGCAGACGACGTCGTGCTCAATGCGAATCCGCCGCAACGCTATACGGTGGTGCCGGGCGACACCCTGTGGGGCGTGGCGGGGCGCTTTCTGCGCGACCCGTGGCGCTGGCGTGAGCTATGGAAGGCCAACCCCGAAATCAAAAACCCGGACCTGATTTATCCGGGCGACGTGATCGTGCTGAGCTATAACCACGGCACACCGGAACTGCACGTGGAGCGCAGCGAGGTCAGCGGCGAGACCAAGGCCGGCGCGCGCGGCTCCACCGTCAAACTCTCACCCGAGATACGCAGCAGCGGCATTGCCCGCGCCATACCCACGATACCGCTGGAAAGCATACGCCAGTTCCTCACCCACCCGCGCGTGGTGAGCAAGGAGGAAATGACCGGCGCGCCCTACATCGTGGCGGCCGCCGACGAACATGTCATGGCCGCTGCCGGCGACAGAGTCTATGTGCGCGGCATCACGCAATCCGATATTCCGCGCTTCATGATTTATCGCCTGGGTGATCCTTACCACAATGTAACTTCGGAAACGGCCTCCACCTCGGACGCGGACATCCTCGGCTACGAAGCCATTTACGTGGGCGACGCCAAACTGGAGCAGGCCGGTGACCCGGCCACGCTCGGCATCCTCCGTTCCAAGAGCGAGGTGCGCAGCGGCGACCGTCTGCTGCCGAGCGTCGAGCAGGAACTGGAGCAGGCCTACCAGCCGCACGCCCCGGCGGCGGACGTGGCAGGCCGCATCATCGCCGTGGTCGAAGGCGTGTCGCGCATTGGCCAGGGGCAGATCGTGGTGCTCAATCTCGGCACGCAGCAGGGCATCGAAACCGGCCACGTGCTGGCCGTCTATCAGACCGGCAAACAGATGGCCGACCCCTACAGCAAGACCCGCAGCGACAGCATTAAGCTGCCCGACGAACGTACCGGCACCGTGATGGTATTCCGCACTTTCGAGCGCGTGAGCTATGCCCTGGTGATGCAGGCGAAGGGGCCGATGCACCGCTACGATACGGTGAAAAACCCGTAAGGGCGCCTCTAAAAAATTGACTGACCGCCGCGACATCGCCTACTGGCTCGCCCTGCTACGCGCACCGGGCGTCGGGCCGGCCACCTTCCGCGATGTGCTGCACCACCTCCCCGCACCGCGCACGCTGTTCGAGGCCAGCGCCGCACAGCGCGCAAAGCTGGGTCTCGCACGCGCCACGCTGGACTACCTCCGCCAGCCGGACTGGGAGAGTGTCGAGCGCGACCTCGCCTGGCTGGATCAGCCGCAGCACCATGCGCTCACGCTGCACAGCCCGGACTACCCGGCGCTCCTGTGCGAGATTGCCGACCCGCCGCCGGTGCTGTTCGTACACGGCGATCCGGCGTTCCTGTCGCACCCCCAGCTCGCCATCGTCGGCAGCCGCACTCCCACACCCGGCGGGGCCGAAACCGCGCACGCCTTTGCCCGCCACCTCGCCCAGGCCGGGCTGGTCATCACCAGCGGGCTCGCGCTCGGCATCGACGCCGCCAGCCACCGTGGCGCGCTCGAAAGCGGCGGCCTCACCATCGCTGTCACGGGCACCGGCCTCGACCGCGTCTACCCCGCACGCCATCGCGCGCTCGCGCATGAAATCGTGGAACACGGCGCACTGGTCTCCGAACTGCCGCCGGGTACGCCGCCGCTGCCGGAGCACTTCCCGCGCCGCAACCGCATCATCAGCGGTCTCAGCCTCGGCACGCTGGTAGTGGAGGCCGCGGCCAGCAGCGGTTCGCTCATCACCGCGCGGCTCGCCACCGAGCAGGGACGCGAGGTGTTCGCCATCCCCGGCTCGATCCACAACCCGCTCGCGCGCGGCTGTCACGCCCTGCTGCGGCAAGGCGCCAAACTGGTCGAAACGGCGCAGGACGTGATGGAAGAGCTCGGCCCGCTGGCCGGAGCATCCGCCGCGCTGGCGGCGGGGAAATCTGGCGCTGTGGCTGCGGCGGGGAACGAATCGGCGCACCTCACGGTCGAACAAAAAGCCCTGCTCGAATGCCTAAGCTTCGAGCCCGCAGCGGTCGATACACTAATCAGGCGCAGCGGGTTGACGCCCGAGGTGGTTTCCTCCATTCTCTTGAGCTTGGAGCTGCAGGGGTGCGTAACATCGTCCGCTGGAGGGCGCTACCTCGGGTGTGGCATGAAGGAGATGACATGAAGGAAAACGTACTGGATGTGCTGATGTATCTCTTCGAGAGCTATATGGATGAGGAAGTTGACATCAATCCGGACCAGGAATCACTCAAACTTGAGTTGATGGAGGCCGGTTTCCCGCACACCGAGATCGACAAGGCCCTCGACTGGCTCGAAGGGCTGGCGTTGCTGCAGGATCAGCCCGTGCCGTACGCCACCCAGGTCAATCCGTCGCTGCGCATCTTCACCGACCAGGAGATCGCAAAGCTCGACGTGGCGGGTTGCGGCTACCTGCAATTTTTGCAGCACAGCGGCGTGCTCGATCCGATTGCGCGCGAGCTCGTCATCGATCGCGTCATGGCCCTGGGCGCGGAAGAGATCAGCCTGGAGGAATTGAAGTGGGTCGTGCTCATGGTGCTGTTCAACCGCCCCGGCCAGGAGGCCGCGTTTGCGTGGATGAAGAACATCGTGTTCGACGAAACGGCGGGGAATCTGCATTAAATACAGTTACAAGATACAAGTAACAAGATACAAGAAAAGGCGGGCCAAATTCGTTACATCAGTCAACGAACGTAACCAGGTGCAGCCTTCACAGCCCGCCTCTGCGGGCTTTGTTATATCTTGAGCTTTTAGCTTGTATCTGCCTTATAACTTGTATCTTGTTACTTGTATCTTGTAACTGCCTTTATGAAACATCTCATCGTCGTTGAGTCGCCGGCCAAGGCCAAGACCATCAAGAAGTACCTCGGCAAGGACTTCGAGGTGCTGGCCTCGTACGGCCACGTGCGTGACCTGCTGCCCAAGGAAGGCGCGGTGGACACGGCGCACGGCTTCGCCATGAAGTATCAGCTCATCGAAAAGAACGAAAAGCACGTGGACGCCATCGCCAAGGCGATGAAGAAGGCCGACACGCTCTACCTCGCCACCGACCCTGACCGCGAGGGCGAGGCCATCTCATGGCACTTGCACGAAATCCTCAAGGAACGCAAAGTACTCAAAGGCAAACTGGTGCAGCGCGTGGTGTTCCACGAAATTACCAACCGCGCGGTGAACGAGGCGGTGCAGCACCCGCGCGAACTGTCGATGGAGCTGATCAACGCACAGCAGGCGCGGCGCGCGCTCGATTATCTGGTGGGCTTCAATATCTCGCCGCTGTTGTGGACCAAAATCCGGCGCGGACTCTCCGCCGGCCGCGTGCAGAGTCCGGCACTGCGCATGATCGTGGAGCGCGAGGAAGAAATCGAAAAATTCGTGGCGCGCGAATACTGGAGCATCGAAGCCGATGCCGCCAAGGACAAGCACGCCTTCAGCGCCAGACTCAACATTTACCAGGGCAACAAGCAGGAACAGTTCAGCATTACCGACACCGCTGCCGCGCATGCGGCGCAGCAGGCGCTGGAAAAAGCGGCCGCAGGCAAGCTCACCGTGGTCAAGGTGGAAAAGAAAAGCCGCAAACGCAACCCCGCCGCGCCGTTCACCACCTCCACACTGCAACAGGAAGCGGCGCGCAAGCTCGGCTTCTCGGCAAGCCACACGATGCGCGTCGCGCAGGGGCGCTATGAGGACGGCGCGATAACCAACATGC
>JAURVQ010000074.1 GCA_030655395.1 Gammaproteobacteria bacterium
GTCCGCGCGCTGGAGCAGCGCGGGCGTAATGTCCGCATCAATGGATTGCGGCCGGAGTTCAGCGCTCTGCTGCAGTTGATCGCAGCGCGCGCCGTAACGCCGGAACACGCAGTCCCGGCCAGAGACGGCCTGCTGGCGCGTATCGGGCAGCACACCTGGCGCGGGCTGCTCGGCATGTCCGGCATGCTGGCGTTTATCGGGGAAAGCGCGACCGCCCTGTTGCGTTCGCTCGCCCAGCCGCGCCGCATCCGCTGGCGCGCCATCCTCCATAATCTGCAGACGGCCGGGGTTGAGGCGCTACCCATCACCGGCCTGCTGGCGTTCCTGATGGGGGTGGTGATCGCGTATCAGGGTGCGGATCAGTTGCAACGCTTCGGCGCGAATATATTCATTGTCGATCTGGTGGGGCTTTCGATGCTGCGCGAGCTTTCGCCCCTGCTCACCGCCATCATCGTCGCGGGGCGGTCGGGTTCCGCTTATACGGCGCAAATCGGCACCATGAAAGTCACCGAGGAGATTGACGCGTTGCGTACCATTGGCGTTGGGCCGCAGGAACTGCTGGTGCTGCCCAAGATGCTGGCGCTGATCATCGCGTTGCCTCTGCTCACGGTGTATACCGATGTGGCCGGTGTGCTCGGCGGTATGGTCATGGCGCGCTCCAAGCTCGGTGTCAGCTTCGAGGATTTCCTCGATCGCTTTGAAGACGCGGTCAGCCTGTCTTCTTATCTGGTCGGCATCGGCAAGGCGCCGGTGTTCGCCGCGATCATCGCGCTGGTCGGATGCTACCGGGGGTTTCAGGTCAGCGGCAGCGCCGACAGCGTCGGGCGGCAGACGACGCTGAGCGTGGTGCAGTCGATCTTTCTGATCATCGTGGCCGATGCGCTGTTCTCCATCATCTTCAACTGGCTCAACATCTGAACACTGCGATGGAACAACCGCAGAACACCGGCGCCGTAGTTGAAATCCGCGATCTGAACACGCGCTTCGGCACAGCCGTGGTGCACGAGAGCGTCAGCTTGACTGTGCGCCCGGGCGAGATTTTCGCGCTGGTGGGCGGCAGCGGCTGCGGCAAGTCCACGCTGCTGCGCGAAATCATCCTGCTGCAACAGCCGGTGTCGGGTTCGATCCGGGTGTTCGGGCGGGAAGTGCTCGGCTTGAGCGACGAGCAGGCACTGCCGCTGCGGCGCCGGTGGGGCGTCATGTTCGAGCGCGGCGCGCTGTTCAACTCGCTTACGGTGGCAGAGAATGTCGGCATGGTGCTGCGCGAGCACACGCAGCTCAGCGAGCGGCTGATCGACGAGGTCGCCGCCGTGAAGATCGCGCTCACCGGCCTGCCCGCGGATGCAGGCCCCAAGTATCCGAGCGAGCTGAGCGGCGGAATGCGCAAGCGTGCTGCGCTGGCGCGCGCCATCGCCCTCGATCCCGAACTGCTTTTTCTCGACGAACCGACTGCGGGCCTCGACCCGCTCAGCGCGAGCGGCATTGACGAGCTGGTGGTGAGCTTGCGCGATGCGCTCGGATTGACCATTATGATGGTGACGCACGACCTCGACCTGCTGTGGCGGACGGCAGACCGCGTCGCAGTGCTGGGTGATGGACATATCCTGGGGGTGGGCACCATGACAGAGCTTTCTCAGTCGGAGCATCCGCTGATCCGGGAATATTTTTATGGACCGCGCGGACGTGCGGCACGCGAGCAGGCATGGAAGACAAAGTAAGATTTGCCGCTGTCGGAATTTTCGTGCTGGCGCTGAGCGCAGCGCTGATCGGCAGCGTGCTGTGGTTGAGCAGCGGGAATTCCTATCGCAAGGATTACGACGTCTACCAGACCTACATGAAGGAATCGGTGTCGGGGCTGAATCTCAACGCGCCGGTGCGCTACCACGGCGTTGAGGTCGGCCGCGTGCAGAAAATCGCGCTGGCGCCGGGGAATGGCGAACAGGTGCAGTTGACGCTCGCCATCGAGCGCGGCACACCGGTCAAAGAGGATACCGTGGCCGTACTCCAGACGCAGGGATTGACCGGTATCGCCTTTGTCGATCTGACGGGGGGCAGCCGCGATTCGCCGCCGCTGCGGCAGCAGGCCGGCGAGAAATACCCGGTGATCAAGACCGGGCCTTCGCTCATGACGCGGCTCGATTCCGCGCTCACGGCGTTGCTCACCAATCTCAACCGCACCAGCGAGAACCTTAATGCCCTGATGGATGAAGATAACCGGCGCGCCGTCAAGACAACCCTGGCGGATATCAAGGTTTTGTCGAGCACCCTTGCGGCACGCTCGGCCGCGATCGACTCCAGCCTGACCAATGCGGCCCGCACCATGGAAAATACCGCGCGCCTGAGTGAAGAGCTGCCGCAGCTCGCGCAGCGCGTACAACGCAGCGCGGACGCCTTCGACCGCATGGCAAACGAGGTCGCCCGTGCAGGAACGAGCGCAAGCGGCGTGTTTGATGGCGCCCGCACCGATGTTCAACAATTTACCGGCGAGACGCTGCCGGAAGTACACCAACTGGTCACGGAATTACGCGACCTGACCGGTTCGTTGCGGCGCTTCAGCGACCAACTGGAACAAAATCCAAGCACGTTGTTATATGGCAAGCCCGCAGCAAAGCGCGGGCCCGGGGAATGAGCACTATGGCCGTTGAGCGATGAACATAAGCAGGCATAAGCGTATTTACTACCGGGCACTCAGTGCGCTAGTGCCTGTCATGCTGCTCGTCGGCTGTGCGGGTTTGCCGTCGGCCCCGCAGGTGCAAAGCTCGAACATCTATGTGCTCGACGCACGACCGGCCATCAAAGCGGCGCAGGCAAAGCGCGACCTGGTGTTGGCCGTCAGCCTGCCGCGCGCGCGCCCCGGTTTTGATACCCCCCAGATGGCCTACGTGCGCCAGCCCCACACGCTGGATTACTTTGCGGCCAATCAATGGGCGGATACCCCGGCGCGCATGCTGTGGCCGCTGCTGGCGCAGGCCTTGGAGCAAGCGGGAAGCTTTCGCGCCGTCGTGCAAACGCCCGGCGTGGTTCCCGTCGATGTCAGGCTCGATCCCGAACTGATCCGCCTGCAACACGATTTCAGCACCCAGCCCAGCCGGATACAACTCACGCTGCGCGCGCAACTGATCGACGTGCGCAGCAAACGGGTGCTCGCCGTGAAGCTGTTCGATGAGGCCGAAAACGCCGCCAGCGACGATGCCTACGGCGGCGTCACCGCAGCGAACCGGGCACTGCAACGCGTACTGGCCCAGCTGGCCGACTTTTGTATCGACGCGGCAGCCAGCCAGTAATTTTTTTATCAATTATTGATACAGTTGGTGCGCCAAATTTTCGGGTCGTGATGTGTCATTGCAAGCCTATGCTGACCCCATTGATTTCTAATCAGGTGTCAGTACGTGGATCAAGTTTGGATGCAAACTACGAGTAAGTCAGATAGGATGGTTTTGAGTACACATCAATATCTGTATATTTGTCCAAGCGAGCGGGCCGGCCGCCAAGAACCCGGCGGTCACCATAGCTAGACCAGGAGATGCCCCGTGAAAAAATCTGTGCTTGCCCTGTTTGTTCTGCTGCTGGCCACGCTCGGTGGCGCGCAGACCATACCCGCAGCGATGGCGGCGGCGACCTATCAGTACAACGCGGAAACCGCGGCGCCCGCCCGGCGACAGGGCGTGGTGTCCGCGTCCGGAACCAACTGGAATTGCCAGGGCTCCCTTTGCACCACCAGCGGGCTATCGGCAACCCCGGAGGTCAGTGCCTGTCATGCGCTCGCCCAGCAGGTCGGGCCAGTGCGCAGCTACGGCCACAAGGGCGGCATGCTCACGCCGGGTGAATTGAAGCAATGCAATACAGGGGTAGCAACAGGCCAGCCGACACCATTTGCGCGCGGCGCGCAGCCAATTACGCCACTGTCTGGTACACCACCCCCCGCACCCGGTACACCATCGAGTGCCGCCCTTGGCCTGAAGCCGTTGACCAACGCCGATACCCTTACGCGTGGCGCGCAGCCGGCAGCACCACCGCTGGGTGCACCATCGCCACCGCTGGGTGCACCATCATTGGGTACGCCACCCCCCGTTCTGATGAAGGCTCCCTCCATGACAGTGATGCCGGGGCCATCACCGGCAAAGCCATCACCGGCAACGCCATCACCTGCTACACCACCATCCACGCCACAATCCATGACGGCACCGGCTCTGCAGGGCGGCATTGCGGGTGCACCGGCAGGACCAGCCATCAATGGCCCGGCGGCGCGGCAACTGACCACCATCAACCCGGCCCTGACACGCCAGCTCGGACTTCGCACCGAGAGCTTCACCAGCTTGAAGCGTGAAGTGGAGCGTAGACGAGCAGTAGCAGAAGCTGAGGCTCGCCGCCTTGCTGCGGAAAGAGAAGCCGAGGCTAGCCGCAGGGAAGGTCCGGGGCGTAACAGGGGGGGAAGTGGGCGGGACTGCGATGACAGTCGCGCGGATGTGTATGCCGGCGCCGCAGAAATTTGCGATCTCGTCGATAATAACTGCAATGGCTCCGTGGACGAAGGCGTAACCTTGCCGCGTTATCTTGATGCCGACGGTGACGGCCATGGCAGTGCCTCACTGCGTGTGAACGTTTGTCCGAGTGAGATTTCAGCACGCGCCACGCAAGCTGAAGCCGGTACCGCGCCGTGGTTGGTGGAACTCGGCAACGACTGTGACGACAGCAATCCCGATGTCTGGCGCAACTGCCCTTAATAAAGGAAACACAACCATGAACGTTTACCTCCAATACACAATCCGCTTCATTGCCATGCTGGCAATAACCTTGCCCCTGATGGCCCAGGCAGGGACGACATTACAGGGTGGGGTTTGCGGCAGCGTCACCGACTGTGTCGCAGGACTAGAGTGTGTTACTGGCCGCTGTAATTGCACGACAGATGCAGATGGCGATGGCACTGTTAGTGCAGCTTGCGGCGGTGACGATTGCGATGATAACGATGCCGGACGCTATCCCGGTAGTGCCGAAATCTGCGACGGGCGTAACGTTGACGAAGACTGCAATGATAGTACGTCTGGCAACAGAGATAATGACGGCGACGGTCAACAGGATTGGAACTGCTAGGAATGGAAACACAATACGCAAGGGTATGTTAAGTTTAGGCCAGCTAAAATGGTGCCCAGTTATTTTTGACAAAAATAATTAGAACCTTATTCTTCCGCCGTTTCGACACGAGTAACGCCTCACCGATAGGGGAGAAATATGAGGATTATTGCTGGGCTAGCCAGGATATCACTGGCTGCTGCAATGGGGGCAAGCTCATTGGTCGCCTTCGGTATGGAACCCGCGGAACGCATCCTTGTGGCTGACAACTCCCAGGTAATCCAGCAGTGGGAAGGCGCGGGAGGACAGGCGCCACAGATCATTTCGGAACAGGACGGTGGTACCCGGATCGAATGGCACGGCGGCATCGCCTGGGACAAGTATGTCAACGAGAGTACCGGTGGTGACACCCTCACGCCACAGCGTAACGGCAGTTTCTATACGGCACAGGTAACGAGTGATTTGCGGGGAACCGGGCCAGGCGGGGATATAAGTTATTTTCAATTTGCTGGGACACACACGAATGATCGGGCTGTACTAAGTAACCCGTCACAAATTAGCGTTTTTCGTATTGGTCGAGTCGGACAAGGCTACAAATTCGAAGCCGGTGATGTCGTAGCCAATTTTTCTACGCTGGGCGCTAATACCCCGATGCGAGGTCTTTACGGCGAAGGTTTTCTTGAGAAAGTCTACGTAGGAGTCAGCGCGGGGATAATTTCGGAAAGCTGGGAAACATTAGCCAACACAGCGCCTCGTACCCGCTACTTGCGTAATGCCTACGCGGCAAAGGTCGATCTTCCCATGGGGGAATCGACACATTTTTTTGCAACTAGCCAAGGATACTCAGACGATTCAAGTTCTGGGACTCCGGGGACTGTCGCTGGCGGAACGATTGCTTTGGCCGCCGCAGACGGACGTAATACGACCCTTGGATTCAACCATCAACAAGGGCAGTTCAGTCTTCAAGGCGAGGTGGGCACCAGTTATTGGAAGGAAGCCGAACAACAGAGCCACAACGATCAGGCGCTTGTGCTGGATGGGGGTTATCAGCTGAGCACCGTCAAACTGCCGGCGGGGAACCACGATATTGGCACGGACTACCCGTCCATTTCTGCGGGGGGTGGGGCCGGGGTGAAGGAAACCTATATCAATGCCTCATGGCCGGCCAAATCATGGCTGACACTAAATGCCGATTTGCGGCACTCTGAAAACAAAGCTGACAACTCGTCTGCAACGGATAGCGGGGCTCTAAACGCGATCATCAATATCGAGGCGGTACCGGGTCTGAGTTCAAATCTAGCTTATTCGGAAAGCAATGGGAAAAATTCCGATGGCGGCAGAAATACCAATAAGAACCACGGCGCTGGGCTCAATTATGCATACCAATCTTGGAATGGTGGTGTGAATTTCCAACAGTCGAAATTAACCAACAGTGGCGCGAGTGCTTCCAACAGCACCACCGATACATGGAGCTACCTGGTGGGTAAAACCTGGAGCGACGCGAATCAGGCCATCGCAGCTTCTTGGAATCTTAATCTTAATTTAGGATTTGGAACGTCTCGCCAAGACCTTGATTCCGGGGCCAGCACCAATGGGGAAAACACCCGGGTAAACCTGACCGCCCAACACGTCCGGTGGGGAAATCTGACTGCCGCATACGGATACAACACCATTTCGAGCCCAACTGATGGCTCCAAAAGTGAGCAACGCCAATACCAGATCGAGACTGCGCATTCTTTTGACAAGCAGAACCGAACCGGGATCAAGTTCTACTGGCAACGAAGCGAGAGCTTCACAGGCGCGGCTTTTGGATATACCGAGCGGAAGCTCGGCTTTCAGTTGAGCTATTCACTTTAGACCATGAGAAGGAGCACAAGAATGTTGACGCGGGTTCCTGCGCGCATGATAGCCGCTTTGCTGCTGGCTACCTCCATCCCGACTGACGCAGCCGAGCCAGACACTGCAAACAAGGCCGCGGAACCCACAGTGAGAGAAGAGAAACTGGTTGCCGGGTTTGCCGAAGGAGAAAAAGCTCAGGCGGCTTTTGACAAAATGATTCGCGCCTATGAAGCGGGCGATGTACTGCAGCTGCAAAGTTACCTTGACCCAAGCATGATCGGGTATCAACGCCTGTTGGACGGAGCGCGCAGTGACGCCAACGCCTTCAAGAAACTCCGCATCCATTTATTCAACTCGCGAGTAATGGCGGGCCCGGACGTGGCCGTAATTGAAACAAACTGGGAAAAACGCTTTCTCGGTGTTACAGATTTGCAGGCGGGGAAGCATGCCGGACGCAGCATGGTTTTGATGCATCGAGATAAGACCGGATGGAAGTTTGCCGCGCTCGCCGGAGACAATCTGTTTGCAGGCGCGAGCGGTAGCCTGGCCTCGCTCAGTTTCAGTAAGCAAAGCGCCCAGAATTACACAGGTGTCTCGACTACGGCGGTAGAGGTGCTGGACCAAGATATGGCCGGCAGGAGGTCGATCCAGGTTGAATTCACCGTCGCCAACGGAGATCGCGAAGTGTTCACGCTCACCGAAACCTCACTTGGCAAATTCGGTAGGACCAGCTTGCCGAGTGGTAATAATGCCGTTGTAACCAATAGCGGGACTCTTGACTTCCCGCCCGCCAGTCTGCCGACCACGCTAACGATGCGATACCTCGATCAAAACCCCGGGGATGGTCGGCCACCATCCACTTTAAGCAAGACTATTTCGGTTACGCCGTAGTCGAAAGCGAACGTAGACATTTATCCTGGAGGCGCGGAAGTCGAGGATACTTTGTTCGTGCGGAGCCTATAAAGGGGGGGGCGCTATCCTTATTTCGCTTGTTTGGATTTCAAGCAAACTTTTTCACGCCCGCTTTCTTTGCCGCCCTCTGCAAATCTTCATCGAGCGTGGCCAGCGGTATGCCTTGTCTTAAGGCCAGTTCGAGGTAGGAAGCACCGTAAGCGGATAGTTTGTAGCGCCGCGCCGTTAGCTTCGCGCCTCTGTCTGTCCCAAGGCATTTTTCACAACGTATCGCTTCACCATAAACGACCGTTCCTTCTTCCGCGCCTGGGCGAGATCGAAGGCCGTCTGGAGCGAGAGCCAAGCTTCGGCTGTGCCGCCGAAGGCCTTGTCGAGGCGGATCGCCATTTCCGGAGAAATCCCCGTCTTGCCGTTCACAAGGTTGTTCAAAGCCTGACGGGTCACGCCAAGGATCCCCGCCCCCTTCGTGACGGAGATACCGAGCGGTTCCAGGCAATCATGGCGCACCGATAATCCGGGGTGCGGCGGTTCTTTCATGGGCATTTCACTACCTCCTATCCCGGTCAGTGATAATCGACCAGGTCAACATCACATGCGTGGCTTCCATCAAAGCGGAAGATGATCCGCCAGTTACCCGTGACCCACACGGACCAGAAGCCCTTGGACTTCCCTTTCAGAGGGTGCAGCTTCAAGCCCGGCAGGTTCATCATCTCCGGGCCTGTGGCTACATCGAGTCGCGCCACGATCCGCTCGATCTTTGGCGCCATTTCCGCTGAGAGACCCTTGCGGTCGGCCCTCTCATAGAGCCGTTGCAAGCCCTTATGCCGGAAGTTCTGGATCAACGCGCTGCCCCCTTTTCTCAATTTTCTACCTTACGGTGACAAGTGACAATTGTCAATAGACTCTTTGCCATGGGTTTATCGAGAAGCGTGGACTGGCAGTACCGGCGTAACTGGGCCAGGATTGCATAAGTGTATAAAATTGTGACAACTGCGCGATAAAGAAGTGATACTCCGGTCTTACACTGTGCGCACTGGTGGAAACAAATGAGCGGAGATAGCGCCATGAACAGACGTCAATTCATAGCAACATGCTTGGGGCTTGCGACCTTGCCCCTGATCGCATCCAGAGTCTTTAGCGGGGATACGGCCATGCCAACAACCATCGACAAGATTGTGAAAACCGACGCGGAGTGGAAAGCACTGCTCACGCCCGACCAGTACGAGATTTTGCGTCGCGAAGGCACGGAGCCGAGTTTTTCCAGTGTGCTGAATGATGAAAAACGCAAAGGTCAGTATGTCTGCGCCGGTTGTGATCTGCCGCTGTTCACATCCGATATTAAGTTCGACAGCGGTACGGGCTGGCCGAGCTTTTATACGACGCTGCCCGGCGCGGTTGCCACCAAGACCGACTTCAAGCTGATCTACCCGCGCAAGGAGTACCACTGCGCGCGTTGCGGCGGTCACCAGGGCCATGTCTTCAATGACGGCCCCAAGCCGACCGGCGAGCGCTGGTGCAACAACGGGCTGGCGTTGAAGTTTATCCCCGCGTAGTCACCACCTGGTAAAAGAGGACACCTGCTCATGTTGCGTAAATCACTTATCGCATTGATCGCCGGTATTGCCTTGCCCGGCGTGATCCTGGCGCAGCCGAATATGACCGGCACGGCCACGCTTTCCAGTAACCATGAGACCGCACTGTTTGCCGGGGGCTGATTCTGGTGCGTGGAATCG
>JAURVQ010000081.1 GCA_030655395.1 Gammaproteobacteria bacterium
ATCCGCGCACGGGAGTAGATTCACCGTCCTATGTAAAGGCGGTTTCCGCATGGTGTGCCAAGGATCGCAACGCCGCGCTCACGCATGCCAAGGCGGATGAGGACGTGCCGCAAAAGACCTGCGATAACCCGGTGAAGCAGCATATGCAGGCGGCGAAACAGGTCGGTGTCTCCGGCACCCCGACACTCGTGCTCGAAGACGGCAGCCTGATCCCGGGTTACGTGCCGGCGGAGCGGCTGATTGAAATGCTGGATGAGCGCAAAGGCACCTAAACGCCGGCGCGTTTGGCCAGCAGGCTGCGTTTTTCGTAGGCCTCGCGCGCGATGCGCACGTCTTCCAGGAAGTAGGGCAGTTCCTCCAGCGTGAGCGCCTGCGGGCCGTCCACCATGGCCTTGTGCGGGGCGGGGTGGAAGTCCACCAGGATCATGTTCGCGCCGGCGATCACGCCTTGCGCGGTGACGTGCATTACATCGAGGATACCGTCCGGTGCGCGGTCGCGCGTGCCTACGGAATGAGACGGATCAATGCACACCGGCATGCGCGTGAGGCGTTTCACCACCGGCACGTGCGCGAAGTCCACGAAGTTGCGATGCGGATCAGCGGCGTTGGTCTTCATGCCGCGCAGCCCGAACACGACATTGCGGTTGCCTTCGCTCGCCAGGTATTCTGCAGCGTTGAGTGATTCTTCCAGCGTGATGCCGAAGCCGCGTTTTAGCAGCACCGGAAATTCGTGCTGGCGGCCTACCACTTTGAGCAATTCAAAATTCTGCGTGTTGCGCGTGCCGATCTGCAACATCACGCCGGTGGGATTGCCGGTTTGTTGCAGCGCGGCCCGGATTTCATCCACGTGCGAGTCGTGGGTGATCTCCATGGCGATGACCTTGATGCCGTATTTCCCGGCCAGTTCGAACACGTAGGGCAGGCAGTTTTTGCCGTGGCCCTGGAAGGAATAGGGATTGGTGCGCGGTTTGTAGGCGCCCATGCGCGTGCACACCTGGCCGTTGTCGCGCAACGCCTTCATCATGATTTCCACGTGCTCGCGCGTATCCACCGCGCACAGGCCGGCAAAGACATTGAGGGTGTCCTGGCTGAAACGTACGCCGTTGTAGTCGAAATGGGTTGGACGATTGTCGTCCTTGTGCCGGCCCAGGATGCGGTATTCCTCGGTCACGCGCACTGCGCGTTCCACGCAGGGCAGGCTGTTCATGTCGTTGAGGCCGAGGGGCAAGGTGTCGCCGATGAGGTATATCTCGGTGAGGGTGCGCTGCGCGCCCACCTCCTCATGCACACGAACCTGGATATCGGGAAGATTATTCAGATGATTCATGAGCTGGCGGTATTCGGCGCCATTCTTGTCGGTGTCGGGATTGAGTATTAGTATCATTGCCAGGTCAGCCTGTTAGTTCAGCTTGTTATTCAAGCCGATTATTATCGCACAATCATGCGGCGCTGGCACGTTCCAGGGCGATGGCGTAAAAGGTGTCGGTGTGGTGACGGTGGGTGTAGAGGCGCAGGGCCTGCTCCTGCGCGGACAGGGCAAGCGGGATATGTTTGCGCGCGAGAATTTCGTTTACCGGAATCACGCGAAACTCCGGGTGCGCGGCCAGAAAGGGTTCCACTATGGCTTCGTTTTCTTCGTGCAGCGGGCTGCAGGTGGCGTACACCAGGCGTCCGCCCGGTTTGACCAGCTCTGCGGCGGCTTCCAGGATGCGGCGTTGCAGCGCGGTGATGACATTCAGATCAGACATACGCCATTTAATATCAGGATTACGGCGCAGCGTGCCGAGGCCGGTGCAAGGTGCGTCCACCAGCACGCGATCTATCTTACCGCGCAGGCGCTGCACACGCTTATCGCGTTCGTGTTCAATGACCACGCGCCGCACCGTGTCGAGGCCGGCGCGCGCCAACCTGGGTTTCATCCTGGCAAGGCGTTTTTCCAGCACGTCGAAGGCATACAAAGTGCCGGTGTTATCCATCAGCGCACCCAGATGCAGTGTTTTTCCTCCCGCTCCGGCGCAGAAATCCACCACCATTTCCCCGCGCCGCGGCTCCACCAGCAGGGCGAGCAGCTGGCTGCCTTCATCCTGTACTTCGATCAGGCCTTCGCTGAAGGCGCGTGTCTTGAACAACGGGCTGCGCTCGTTGCGGCGCAGGCCGGCGGGAGAGAGCGGAGTAGGTGTGGCAGGGTAGCCTTCCTCCGCCAGCAGGATGGCTGCGTCCTCGCGTTTTGCCTTGAGCGTGTTGACGCGCAGATCCACCGGCGCGGGCTGATTCAATGCGGCGGCGAGCGCCAGAGTCTCCGTCTCGCCGAGCTGCGCCTCCAGCCGCTCGTAAAGCCAGTCGGGCAGATCGGCACGCACAGCGGCAGGCAGGGTGGTGATATCGGTCTCACGGATGCGCGCCACCAATCCGCGCACGTCGGCGTGATAGCCCGCCTGCTCCAGGGCGCGCGCGCTCCAGCCCTGGATGGCGGCAAGATAGGTCGCAACAATGTCCAGCGCAGCGGGCGCGGTCTGATGGATGAAGTGTTCGAGCAGGCGCTTGCGGCGCAGGCAACCGTACACGGTTTCGGCGACGAAGCCGCGGTCGTGCACGCCCATGTTGCGGTTTTTGCGGAAGTACACCTGCATCAGTTGGTCGGCGGGGGAGCGGCCGTGCAGGATAAGATCAAGCAACTCGGCAGCGCGCGTAAGCGGGAAGTGTTGCACGGGTTTTGGCACGGCGCGGGAGCTAGTCACGATAACGCCGCGTCAGGTCATGATAGGCATCAATGCGCCGGTCGCGCAGATAGGGCCAGATGCGCCGCACCTGCTCGCTGCGGCTGAGATCCAGTTCGGCGACCAACACGGCGGGGGCATCTTCCGGGGCGGTGGCGAGGACTTCTCCCTGTGGCCCGGCGATAAAGCTCGAGCCCCAGAAGCGGATGCCGGCACCGCGCCCGGACGGGTCGGCCTCGAATCCGGTGCGGTTGCAGGCCAGCACCGGCAGGCCGTTGGCCACGGCGTGCGCGCGCTGTATCGTCAGCCAGGCGTCGCGCTGACGTGTCTGTTCCTGCGCGTCGTCGTTCGGGTCCCAGCCGATGGCGGTCGGGTAAATGAGGAGGTCGGCGCCGGCCAGCGCCATGAGGCGCGCGGCTTCGGGGTACCACTGGTCCCAGCACACCAGCACGCCGAGCGTACCGAGTGAGGTCTTGATCGGCGTGAAGCCGAGATCACCCGGCGTGAAATAAAATTTTTCGTGATAGCCCGGGTCGTCCGGAATGTGCATCTTGCGGTATTTGCCCGCGATACGGCCGTCGCTCTCCAGCACCACCGCAGTGTTGTGATACACGCCCGCCGCACGGCGCTCAAACAACGAGGCGACGATGACTACACCGAGTTCCGCAGCGAGCTTGCCGAGTTCATCCGTAGCCGGGCCGGGAATGGTTTCGGCGCGGTCGAAATTACGCGTATCCTCGGTCTGGCAGAAGTAAGTTCCGAGATGCAGCTCCTGCAATACGACGAGACGCGCGCCCTGACCTGCGGCCTCGCGCACGGCACGTACGGTTGTCGCAAGATTGGCGCTACGCTCGGCGCCACAGGCGTGCTGGATCAGTGCGACCTTGAGCATGGCATTAGTCATGCGCGCATTTTACAGCACATCGGCGGGCAACTGCATGGTAACGCAGTGCAGGCTGCCGTATTGGCGGATGAGCGGGAGGCACGGGATGGCGATGATGACGCGATCCGGGAAGCACGTCTTGAGGCGCACCAGCGCTGCGTTGTCAGCCGGGTCATCATAGGTCGGCGCCAGCACCGCGCCGTTGATAATGAGAAAATTGGCGTAACTCGCGGGCAGGCGCCTTCCGTCGTCGCCGTATTTGGCTTGCGGCCACGGCAGCGGAATCAGGCGATACGGAACGCCCGCAGCGGAGCGCAGTGCCTGCAACTCCTGCTCCATGGCCTTGAGTTCAGCATAATGCTCGTCCTGCGCATCGTCACACGCGACGTAGCAGATCGTGCCGGGACTGCAAAAGCGCGCCAAGGTGTCGATGTGGCTGTCGGTGTCATCGCCGGCGAGATAGCCGTGCGCGAGCCACAATACGCGCTCGACTCCCAGCCACTCGTGCAGCCGCGTTTCGATGGCGGCGCGATTGAGCGCGGGGTTGCGCTGTGGCGAGAGCAGGCAGCGCTCCGTGGTGAGCAGACTGCCCGCGCCGTCTACCTCGATGCTGCCGCCTTCCAGCACGAAATCAATCGACGTGAGCGGTGTGGCGCCGAAGGCGCCTTGTGCATGCAAGCGGCGTATCAACTCGTTATCGAGCGTGGCATCGAATTTATCACCCCAGCCGTTGAAGATAAAATCGAGCAATAGCGGCGCGCCGTTTTTGGTCACCGTGATCGGCCCATGATCGCGCACCCAGGTATCGTTGGAGGGGGCGATATGCAAGTGGACGCGGCCGAGAGCGACACCCGCACGTTGCAGCAGGGTGCTTATGTGCGCGAGGTGCGCGGCATCATACGCGGTGATAATGACCTGTTCGCGTTCCGCTACCGCGTGCGCGATGGCGACAAACACCGGCTCCACCTCGGCGAGCCACGGGCGCCAGTCGCTGTGCGCATGTGGCCAGGTCAGCATGACGGCGCTTTGCCTTTCCCACTCGGGCGGTAGATGAAATGTGCTGTGACCAGGTGGCATAGGCGCGATGTGAGGGTGCAGGCAAGCGGGGCGGATGTAGTTCTGAGGCCTGCCTGGATGGGCGGCATTATAGCCCACGCGCCGCGCTGATCGGATGGCGTCTGAGCGCCAGGTGCGAGCCGCCGTATATTTTACAATAAGAAACAAGTATAACATGTTGTTATTAAAGTATTTTATTATAAATGATGACGGCAATACGCCGTGCGGGCGTGATACGCAACACGCGCTCGGCGTGTCCCGGGCTAATGAGTCTGATAACGGCGCCGCTATTTTGAGTGGTACAGGGCAAATGGACGCTCGGAAAGTTATGATCGCCGTGATAAGTAGCGCCAAGCAGCGCTCGCAAATCGTGCTTGAAGGGTTGAGAGGTCAGCCGCTGACGGACTTGTGCCGTAAATACGGGATCAGCGAATCCCAGTATTACCAATGGCGTGATGAATTTCTCGCCAGAGTACCGTGCAGTTTGCGCGGGCCGCGCTTGTCCGGCCCGGCGCCGCTGGCCGCCAGCAAAGGCAAGTAACCACAGCCCCCCGTCTCATGGGCGCATGATGCCGGACGCACTACGCGGGCCCGGCTTTTTTGTGTTGCACAGGGAGGAGCGCAGCGAAGGGTTCTGCGAATGTCGCGGGCGGTCGCTCCCGGCATCCTGCCTCCCGCGACACTAGTGCGTCCCTGCACGTCGCAGGGATGCGCAAGAGCGACCCTGCGCGTCCAGTGACAGACGCCGTTGCAGGGAGCATTTTTTTTGCAAATATGATTTAATGCGGTCTCATGTTCAGGCCGCTGGAATTGTTTGTTGGACTGCGCTACACCCGCGCCAAGCGCCGCAATCACTTCATCTCCTTCATCTCGCTGACTTCCATCATGGGCATCGCACTCGGCGTCGCGGCGCTCATCACCGTGCTATCGGTGATGAACGGCTTCCAGCGCGAGGTGCGTAACGGCATCCTCGGCATGACCGCGCACGCGACGATTACCGGAATCGACGGAACTCTCGTTGACTGGCGCGCCCTCGAAGCCAGTATCGTTCATCATCCGCGCGTGCAGGGTGCGGCGCCCTACATCGAGGCGCAGGGCATGCTCACCCACGGTCAGGTGGTGAGCGGCGTGCAGGTGCGCGGCGTCATTCCGCGGGAAGAACCCAAGGTGTCCTACATCGATAAAAAGATGGTGGCCGGTCAGTTGGGTGATCTTGTGCCCGGTGCATTCGGCATCGTGCTCGGGCGCGAGCTGGCGCGTTACCTGGGTGTGGATGTGGGTGACAAGGTCACGCTGGTCACGCCGCAGGCCACGGTGACGCCCGCCGGCGTACTGCCGCGCCTCAAGCGTTTCACGGTGACCGGCATATTTCATGTCGGCAATAATGAATACGACGGCAGCCTCGCCCTCATGCACATGGAGGATGCCGCGCGCCTGTTTCAGATGGAAGGCAAGGTGAGCGGATTGCGTCTCAAACTCGACGACCTGTTCGCGGCGCCGACGATAGTGCGCGATCTGGTGCGGCAATTGCCCGCGCAGTATTTCGCCAGCGACTGGACGCGCCAGCATGTGAGTTTTTTCCGTGCGGTGGCGCTGGAGAAACGCATCATGTTCATCATTCTCACGCTCATCGTCGCGGTCGCGGCCTTTAATATCGTCTCCACCATGGTGATGGTGGTGACCGACAAGCAGGCCGATATCGCGATTCTGCGCACGCTCGGCACTACGCCCGCGAGCATACTTGCGATCTTCATGGTGCAGGGCATGGTGATCGGCGTTGCCGGTACCGCACTCGGCGTCATCGGCGGTGTGAGTCTTGCGCTCAACGTCGAGACCATCGTGCCGTGGATTGAGCAGGCCTTCGATATCCAGTTTCTCTCGGCGGATGTATACCTCATCAGCGAAGTGCCGTCGGATATGCACTGGAGCGATGTGCTCAATATCAGCAGCATGGCCTTTGTGCTGAGCCTGCTGGCCACGCTGTATCCCGCATGGCGCGCGGCACGCTGCCAGCCGGCGGAGGCCCTGCGCTATGAGTGACACGCCGGTGCTGGAGTGCCGCAGCCTGGTGAAGACCTTCAGCGAAGGCGGCCTCTATGCCGAAGTGCTGAAGGACGTGAATCTTTCCATAGCGGCAGGCGAGTGCGTGGCCATCGTCGGCGCCTCCGGTTCCGGCAAGAGCACGCTGTTGCACCTGCTCGGCGGACTGGACCTGCCCACGGCGGGGGAGGTGTGGGTGCAAGGGCATAACATGGCGCGGCTCGATGACGCGGAGCGCGGACGCCTGCGCAACCGGGCGCTCGGCTTTGTCTATCAGTTTCACCATCTGCTGCCGGAATTCAGCGCGCTCGAAAATGTCAGCCTGCCGCTGCTCATCCGCGGTCTTGCGCCGCGCGAGGCCGCAGAGCAGGCGTGTGCACTG
>JAURVQ010000082.1 GCA_030655395.1 Gammaproteobacteria bacterium
CGGCTTTCAGGCGGGGGCGGCGGAGCGCAGGAACCGGAGTGTACAAGTAGTACATGAGGATTCCGAGCACCGCACGCACTCGCATCAAAGACGCGCAGTAGATTTAGGGCGCTATGTATAGTTATGCCGGGTGCAGTGAGTAAGCACGCAGCTTGTGGGCAAACTCCTGCAACGCCTTGATGCCGGTCGCCTCGGCCTGCTTGCACCAGTCCTGCAACGCATGCAACAGGTTTTCCTGGGTCTCGGCGGAACGCTGCCATATCTGCTGTAACCGCTGCTTGTGCTGATACACCGTCTGCAGTTTCGCGCTCTGGCTCAACACCGCGTGCAACTTGGCGCGCGCATCCTCGTTCAGCAGCGATTCCTCGCGCACCAGCAGACCACGCGCGCGCTTGAGCAGGCTGCGGTAAGCGCCCTGCGCAATGCGCACCTCTTCCGCGTGCACGTGTGCCAGCACGTCCTGCGCATAATGGGCCATCACACGGAAGCGGTGCGTGATCACGGCCTTGACCGTATCCATGTCAACCATATGCTTGGTCTGCACCATCACCGGCTCGACGGCCACCTTCTTGACGCGCGCAAGGCCGAAGGTTTCAAGGGTGCGGATATACAACCAGCCGATATCGAACTCCCACCACTTGGAAGAAAGCTTGGCGGAACTGCCGAAGGCATGATGGTTGTTATGCAGCTCTTCGCCGCCGATCAGGATGCCCCACGGCACGATGTTGGTGGAGGCGTCCGAAGACTCGTAGTTGCGATAGCCCCACCAGTGGCCGATACCATTGATGACGCCTGCCGCAGTGACGGGTATCCAGATCATCTGGATTGCCCATATCGCGAGGCCCGCCGCACCGAACAGCATGAGGTCGATGATCAGCATGATGCGGACGCCCCAACCGGTGCGGGGCGTATAGATATTGCGCTCCAGCCAGTCGTCCGGGGTGTTGTGGCCGTAATTGTCCAGTGTGTCCTGTTTTTTCGCCTCGGCGCGATAGAGTTCGGCACCCTGCAACAGCAGCTTGCGCAGACCGAAAACCTGCGGACTGTGCGGATCATCCTTGGTTTCGACCTTGGCGTGATGCTTGCGATGGATCGCCACCCAGTCCTTGGTCACCATGCCGGTGGTGAGCCATAGCCATAAACGGAAAAAGTGGCTGGGCAGCGGGTGCAGGTCGAGCCCGCGATGCGCCTGATGACGATGCAGGAATATGGTCACGGCGGCGATAGTAATGTGCGTAAACAACAAGGTCACTGCGACCAACTCCCACGCGGAGAGGTGCAGCAGCCCACCGGCCATCATATTCAGCAAACCATCAATCATGAATGACTCCTGGAAAGAAATTGCATTGGCATACTATAGAGAAGTCCAGGGCGCACGTCCA
>JAURVQ010000087.1 GCA_030655395.1 Gammaproteobacteria bacterium
GCGGCGCGGCGGCGGCATCCATAAGCAACGCCACCAGCCGCTCCATGCCCAGTGCAAAACCGATGGCGGGCGTGGGTCTGCCGCCGATCTGCTCGACCAGCGTGTCGTAACGCCCGCCCGCGCACACCGTGCCCTGCGCGCCGAGCCGGTCGGTCACCCACTCGAACACGGTGCGGTCGTAGTAGTCGAGCCCGCGCACCAGGCGCGGATTGACTTGATAGGCCACGCCCGCGCGGTCCAGCGTGGCGCACAGCCCGGCAAAGTGGACGCGTGATTCCTCGTCCAGATGATCGGCCAGGCGCGGCGCACCCTCGATCAACGCCTGCAACGCGGGATTTTTGCTGTCGAGTATGCGCAACGGGTTGGTGTGCAGACGGCGCTGGCTGTCTTCATCCAGCGCATGATGGTGCGTGCTGAAATAACGCACCAACTCGATGCGGTAGGCAACGCGCGCGGCGTGCGTACCGAGTGAGTTGATCTGTAGCGTGAGACCGGTCAAGCCCAGCATGCGCCACAGGCGCGCACTCAACAATATCAGTTCGGCGTCGATGTCCGGTCCGCTGAAACCGTAAGTCTCCACGCCGATCTGGTGAAACTGGCGATAGCGGCCCTTCTGCGGACGCTCGTGACGGAACATCGCCCCCTGATACCACAGGCGCTGCGTCTGGTTGTGCAGCAGTCCGTGCTCGATGGCGGCGCGCACGCAACCGGCGGTGCCTTCCGGGCGCAGCGTCAGGCTGTCGCCGTTGCGGTCGGCAAAGGTGTACATCTCCTTCTCTACGATGTCGGTGACTGCGCCGATGGAGCGCGTGAACAGTTCGGTGAATTCAACCAGCGGCAGACGAATTTCCGCGTAACCGCAGGCGGTGAGCAAAGTGCGCGTGCGATCTTCGACAAACGCCCAGTATGGCGTCTGCTGCGGCAGGATGTCGTTCATGCCGCGGATGGCCTGGATGGAATTCATAAAGACAGTGTCAAGTTGAAAGTAGCAAGTTGCAAGAAAAACTTGTTACACATGATGGCAAAAAATCAGGTTTATGGCTTTTACTTGCTACTTGTTACTTACCACTTGCTACTTGGGTAATAGGAATCACCGGATGCGCAGTCTCATACTGACCAAGCTGCTGACGCAATTTAATTTTAGCCCGTATCGC
>JAURVQ010000111.1 GCA_030655395.1 Gammaproteobacteria bacterium
ACAGATAGGTCACCACGCGCGTGTGTTCGGTCAGGAAAAGATCGACGATCA
Organism: Gammaproteobacteria bacterium; assembly: GCA_030655395.1. Classification (GTDB taxonomy): domain Bacteria; phylum Pseudomonadota; class Gammaproteobacteria; order SURF-13; family SURF-13; genus JAQBXX01. Next base: position 52 of record JAURVQ010000111.1, read on the forward strand.
GTATGACGCAGGCCATGCTGAGCACGAATATCTCCGGCATGGCGGGGGCGAAATTGGGCAGTGTGAAATCCATGGCTAGCGTGCCCTCACAGTTTCGATTGCATGATATGCAGCAGCAGATGCTGTACCGAGGGATGCATGATATCCAGTACCGGCGCAGGCCAGAGACCGAGGCCCAGCACAGCGGCGGCAAGCACACCCAGCACCAGCGCCTCGCGTGCATTGATGTCCTTAAGCCCCGCGACGCCGTCATTGGCCACCGCGCCGAAGATGACGCGCTTCACCATCCACAGGGTGTAGGCCGCACCCAGTACCAGCGTAGTCCCGGCGAGCAGCGCAATCCAGAAATTCGCCTTGAAGGCACTGAGGATCACCATGAATTCGCCCACGAAGCCGGAGGTGCCCGGCAGGCCGGAGTTGGCGAGCGCGAACAGCACCATGAGCGAGGCGAAGACTGGCATGGTGTTGGCTACGCCGCCGTAAGCGCTGATCTCGCGGCTGTGCAGACGGTCATACAGCACACCCACACACAGGAACAGCGCGCTGGAAACAAAACCGTGCGAGATCATCTGCACCAGACCGCCCTCCAGCCCCATCACGGCGCCGCGCGTGGAGCCGGTTTGTTCGAAGATCATGAAGACGATAAAAAATCCCAGCGTGACGAAGCCCATGTGCGATATGGACGAGTACGCAATGAGTTTTTTCATGTCCGTCTGCACCAGCGCGACGAAGCCGATGTACACCACTGCGATCAGGGACAGCAGGATCATGAGCCAGTCGAGCTCGTGGCTCGCATCCGGCGTGATCGGAAGGCTGAAGCGCAGGAAACCGTACGCCCCCATCTTCAACATGATGGCGGCAAGGATGACGGAGCCGCCGGTGGGCGCCTCGACGTGGGCGTCGGGCAGCCACGTATGCACCGGCCACATCGGCACCTTGACGGCAAATGCAACCAGGAAGGCGAGGAAGATGAGTATCTGCGCCGTCATGCCGATCTTGATCTGGTGAAAGTCGAGGATCGCAAAGCTGCCGGCGGAAAAATACAGATAAAGTAACGCCACCAGCATCAGCACCGAGCCGAGGAAGGTATACAGAAAGAATTTTACCGCCGCATACACGCGGCGCGGCCCGCCCCAGATGCCGATGATCAGGAACATCGGGATCAGCATGCCTTCCCAGAATACGTAGAACAGAATGGCATCGAGCGCGGAGAACACGCCGATCATCAGTCCTTCCATGATGAGAAAGGCCGCCATGTATTGTGCCGGCTTGTAGTTGATCACCTCCCAGCCGGCGATGACCACCAGCACGGTGGTGAAGCTGGTAAGCAGTATCAACGGCAGGCTGATGCCGTCTATGCCCAGGTGGTAATTGATATCAAATGCCGGTATCCACGCGATCTGCTCGGCAAACTGCATTTTATGGGTCGTCTGGTCAAAATGCGTGTACAGCAGGACAGTGCACAGAAAGGTAAGCACGGAAATGATCAGCGCCATCACGCGTGTGGACTGCATACGCTGGTCGCTTGCGGTCGCGAGCAGCAGCAGGCCGCCGGCGATGGGCAGCCAGATCGCAAGACTTAGTAGAGGGAAGTCGGCAGGCATGGGTGTGTTCTTAGTGGCTGAGCAAGGGCCAGCCGAGCATCAGCACGAGCCCGATGATAATCGCAAAGGCGTAATGATACAGATAGCCCGTCTGTACGTGGCGCACGACGGATGAAACCCAGCCTATGCCGCGCGCGGTACCGTTTACCATCACGCCGTCCACTACAGTCACATCACCTGTCAGCCACAGCAGACGTCCGAGGCGGCGTCCGCCGCCGGCGAAGACGGTGTCATTGAAATCATCGAATCCATATTTATTACACAGAATCCGGTAAAGTGTGGTGCAGCGGTGCATCACGCCAGCGGGAATCTCGGGGTGTTTTATGTAACACCACCAGGCCGTGGCGGCACCCGCAAACGCCAACCATACCGGCGGCTCTACCAGTCCGTGCAATACAAAGCCCATTACACCATGATATTCGCGGCCCATGTGCGCGAGTACATCATGTTGGGGCAAGACAAATATGGCCTTACCGAAGAAGTCGTGAAACAACATGGGTCCCGCATGAATCGCGCCGATAATCACCGAGGGAATGGCGAGCGCAATCAGCGGGACGGTTACCACCCACGGGCTTTCATGCAGATGTTTGCGTGTATGCGCATCCACGCGCGACTCGCCGTGGAAGACCAGAAACAGTAAACGGAAACTGTACAGTGCCGTGACGAAAACGCCGATCAGCACGGCGGCATAGGCAATACCGGCACCGGGCAGCGTGGACACGGAGACCGCTTCGATGATGGCATCCTTGGAGAAAAAGCCGGAGAAGCCGGGGAACCCGATCAGGGCCAGCGTACCGATCAGGAAGGTCCAGTAGGTGATCGGCAGATGATTTTTCAGCGCGCCCATCTTGCGTATATCCTGCTCGTGATGCAGTGCGATAATCACCGAGCCTGCGGCGAGGAACAGCAGTGCCTTGAAGAAGGCATGCGTCATGAGATGGAAGATGGCGCCGGCGTAGGCCGAGGCGCCCAGCGCCACCGTCATATAGCCCAGTTGCGACAGGGTTGAATAAGCCACGACGCGCTTGATGTCGTTCTGCACGATACCGAGCACGCCCATGGACAGCGCGGTGACCGCACCGATCAGCATCATAAAACTCAGCGCGGTTTCGGAGAGTTCAAACAACGGCGACATGCGCGCGACCATGAAGATACCCGCCGTGACCATGGTCGCCGCGTGTATCAAGGCCGAAATCGGAGTAGGGCCTTCCATGGAGTCCGGCAGCCACACGTG
>JAURVQ010000002.1 GCA_030655395.1 Gammaproteobacteria bacterium
TGGCTGGGGGACGAGGATTCGAACCTCGGTTAACGGAGTCAGAGTCCGTAGTCCTACCGCTAGACGATCCCCCAATGACGGCAGATACAAGAGGCAAGATACAAGAGAAAAGATGCAGTATCAAACTCTGGCTTTTGTAGAGACCTTGGTGATCAGGCCTTGAAGCATCTTAGAGATTTCTTCGGTTTCTTGAATAAATTTCATGGCTTGCGCCTTATCCAGAAAACCCGCTTCTATCCCGATGTAGAGTTGGGTACGCAGCTCACCACACGAACCTTTGGCAATTTTTAAAGAGCGGGCAAACTCCCTGGATGAGTTACGTTCGTAGCCTTCGGCAATATTGGATGGAATAGAAAGGGCTGAACGGCATATCTGGTCTTTAAGGTTCAGGTTTTTACAGCTTTCAAGTCTGCTGTATAAATCGGCACTCAACCGGCAACCGCGCTTCCATACATCGAGTTGCTCGAAAGCCTGCACGGCTTTGCTCTTGCCTCTTTTCTCTATCTCTTCGAATATTGCGGCGCCTTGCGTGCCTTGTGCAGGCCGACTTTCTTGCGCTCCACTTCGCGGGCGTCGCGGGTGACGAAGCCGGCCTTGCGCAGTACCGGGCGCAGGCTTTCGTCGTAGGCCATGAGGGCGCGGGTGATGCCATGACGGATGGCGCCAGCCTGGCCGGTGGCGCCGCCGCCGCTGACGGTCACACTGATTTCGAACCGGTCACCGAGCTGCACGCTTTCCAGCGGCTGGCGTACCATCATGCGTGAGGTCTCGCGCCCGAAGTAGTCTTCCAGGGTGCGGTCATTGACCGTGATGGCGCCCTTGCCGGGCTTGAGAAACACGCGCGCGGTCGCGGCTTTGCGGCGCCCGGTGCTGTAATGTGTGGTGTCTGTCATGAGATATCCGTGTTGAATTTGAATTAGAAGTCGAGCGGGCGCGGCTGCTGTGCAGCATGCGGGTGCGTGGCGCCCTTGTATACCTTGAGCTTGAGGAACATGGCGCGCCCCAGCGGGTTTTTGGGCAGCATGCCTTTGACCGCCTTTTCCAGCACGCGCTCCGGGGCCTTGACGAGCAGCTTGCCCAGGGTGGTGGTCTTCAGGTTGCCGATGGTGCCGGTGTGATGCTGGTAGAGCTTGTCGGCCAGCTTATTGCCGCTCACCCGCACCTGCTCGGCGTTGACGACCACGATGTAGTCGCCGGTGTCGACATGGGGCGTGAACTCGGCCTTGTGCTTGCCGCGCAGACGGCGCGCGATTTCGACGGCGAGGCGGCCCAGGGTCTTGCCCGTGGCGTCCATCACATACCAGTCGCGCTGCACGGTTTCCGGCTTGGCGTTGAAGGTCTTCATGTAAAGCTGCTCCTAGAATATAAACGGCACGGCATGGCACGGCACGAAAGGTCAGAAATAATACAGGATATGGCTATCTGCGGCAAGGGTGCGCATGCGCTAACGCGCCGGATCAGGCCAATAACCGCCGCCGCAACAGGCCGATGGCGAGATAAAAGGCCACGGCGCCATACGCCAGCAGCACCAGCAGATGCGGCAGCAGGTGGGGCAGCGGCTGGCCGGTCATGAGCGGGCGCACGATGGCAATGGCATGGGTGAGCGGCAGCACCTGCGCGCCCCACTGCACCGCGATGGGCATGCCGTCGAGCGGGAAAAATACGCCGCTGAACAGAAACATCGGCGTCACGATGAGCGTGAAGTAATACAGAAAGAAGTCGTAGCTCTTCGCCAGCGCGGTCACCACCAGCGCGAGCGCGCCGAAACAGACGCCGGCCAGCAGCACCACGGGCAACACCCACAGCGCGGCCCAACTGTGCACCAGGCCGAGCAGCGCCGCGACCAGCAGGATGGGGGCCACCGAGAGCAGGCTCTTGGTGCCGGCCCAGATCATCTCACCCAGCACGATGTCATCCACGCTGAGCGGCGTGGCCAGCATGCCGCCCCAGGTTTGCTGGTGCGCCATGCGGGTGTAGGCGGAATAGAGTCCCTCGAAGGTGGCGGTGTTCATGGCGCTGCCGCAGACGATGCCGGCGGCCAGGAACACGCCGTAAGGCAAGCCGCCGACCTCGCCCACGAAGCTGCCGAGGCCGTAACCGAGCGCGAGCAAGTAGAGCAGCGGCTCGCCGAAATTGCCGAGCAGCGCGGGCCCGAGCAGCTTGCGCCAGACCAGAAAGTTACGCCGCCAGACGGGTATCCAGCGCAGGCTCACTACGGGCGGATGAAACATCATTCTCGCAGCTCCCGTCCAGTGAGCTTCAAAAACACGTCTTCCAGATTGCCGGGGCGGTGCATGAAACGTAACTGCGGGCGCTGACGCAGATCGTCGAGCAACGCGCCCTCGTCCTCGGCATAACAGAACACCGTTTCGCCCACGCGCTCGGTGCGGCGCGCGTGCTGGCGCGCCACGTCATCCTGCCAGGTCTCGACCTCCGGCCCGTACACCTCCAGCACGTGCGGCTCGATGTACTGCTTGATGAGTGCGTGCGGACTGCCGCAGGCCAGTATGCGCCCGTGATCCATGATCGCCACGCGGTCGCACAGGCGCTCGGCCTCTTCCATGTAATGCGTGGTGAGAATCAGCGTCTTGCCCTGCGCGAGCAGCGAGCGCAGCCGCTGCCAGATGATCTGGCGCGCCTGCGGATCGAGGCCGGTGGTGGGTTCGTCGAGTATGAGCAGGTCGGGCTGATTGATGAGCGCGCGCGCGAGCGTGAGCCTGCGCTTCATGCCGCCGGAGAGGGTGCCGATGCCGGCCTGCGCCTTGGCCTCCAACTGCACGAAACCGAGCAGTTCGTCGATGCGGCGCTGCAACACGGGGCCGGACAGGCCAAAATAACTGGCATACACGCGCAGGTTTTCGAGCACGGTGAAGTCGGGGTCGAGGTTGTCCTGCTGCGGCACCAAGCCGACGCGCGCGCGCATGTCACGCGCATCTTCGGGTATACGATGGTTGAGCACGGTCAGGCGGCCGGCGTCGGGCGGAGTTTGTCCGAGCAACATGCGCAGCGTGGTAGTCTTGCCCGCGCCGTTCGGGCCCAGCAGACCGAAGCACTCGCCGGGGAAAACGGCAAGCTCGATGCCGTCCACCACCGTCTGTCCGGCATAGACCTTGGTGAGGCCCAGCGCCTGCACCGTAGGTGCTGCCATGCTAAATCTTCAAGCGCTCGACCACGCGCCCGTGTACGAGGTGTTCGTCGATGATCTCGTCAATGTCTTCCTGATCCACGTAGGTGTACCACACACCCTGCGGATAGACCACGATCACCGGGCCTTCCTCGCAGCGATCCAGACACCCGGCGTTGTTGATGCGCACGCCGCCCTTGCCCACGATTTTCAGCGCCTTGGTGCGCTCCTTGGCGTAGTCGCGCATCGCCTGCGCGCCGCAATTGTTGCAGCAGGCCGCGCCGCCTTCGCGCTGGTTGGTGCAGAAAAATACGTGGTGGCGGTAGTAAGGCTCGCTCACGTCCGGTTTCCTCGGGGAGGCATGCGCCAAATTATACCTGACGAATCCGGTCTCAAAGGCATTAAACTATGCGCATGGACACCCGAAGAATATCGCCGCTGGATCGTTTCATCACTGGGCTGGATCAGGCGCTGCGTACCGTGTGCGCACCGGCGCACAGCGAACGCGCTTCACCCGCGGCGGGCGTAAGCGAGGCCGGCATCAGTGCGCAGCAAAAGGCCGCAGCGGCGCGGCTGATGCGTGTCAATCATGCGGGTGAAGTCGCCGCACAGGCGTTGTACCGTGGTCATGCGCTCAGCGCGTCTTCTCCTGCCGTGCGTGTACAGATGGAGCGCGCGGCCAGGGAGGAGAGCGATCACCTGGCCTGGTGCGAGCAGCGCGTGCACGCGCTGGGCAGCCATACCAGTGTCTTGAATCCGCTCTGGTACGCGGGCTCGTTTGCGCTGGGTGTGGTAACAGGCTTGGCGGGCGACAAATGGAGCCTGGGGTTTGTCGCGGAGACCGAGCGCCAGGTGGTGCAGCATCTCCAGGGTCATCTCGCGCGCCTGCCCGCAGCGGACGCGCAGAGCCGCGTGATTCTGGAACAGATGCGTGTGGACGAGGCCGCACATGCGACCCAGGCGGTCGAGGCCGGGGCGGCGGAGCTGCCGCCACCCGTCAAGGCGCTGATGCGCCTGACTGCGCAGGTGATGACGCGTACGGCGTATTGGGTGTAGTAGGGCACCTTTGCACTCCTTCCCCCTTGACGGGGGAAGGTTGGGAAGGGGGTGAAGAGTATCTTCAACTGAGTGGTTTACCACCCCCACCCTAACCCTCCCCCATCGAGGGGGGGGGATTCCGCCGAAGAGTGCTGACGTTGCGCATGGATGGTGTACTTAGCTGGTCGCCTTTTTCTTCTTCTTTTTTTTCGTTTTGCTCACTTTTCTCAAGCGCCCCATCTTGGGTATGTTGCGTCCGTAGAAAATCTCCGCCATCTCGTGCTTAAGGCTCTGCTTGACGAGCTTGCGTTCGTCCGGATCGAGCCCTCCCTTGGTGGCGCCGAACAGATAATTGTTGAGATCGAATTCCTTGAGCAACATCTTGGTGTGAAAGGTGTTCTCCTGATAGACGTTGACGTCGATCATCTGATAGCGGTCGCGCGTCGGCTTGGCGATGAAGTTCTGGATCGAATTGATGCGGTGGTCGATGAAGTACTTCTTGCCGGCGACGTCGCGGGTAAAGCCGCGCACGCGGTAGTCCATGATGACGATGTCGGAGTCAAAGCTGTGCACCAGGTAGTTCAAGGCGCGCAGCGGCGAGATGCGTCCGCAGGTGGAGACGTCGATGTCGGCGCGGAAGGTGCTGATGCCGTTGCCGGGATGGCTCTCCGGATAGGTGTGCACCGTGATGTGGCTCTTGTCGAGATGCCCGACCACGGCCTCCGGCAGCGGGCCGGGCGTCTCGGCGTTGCTCATGTCGCGCGCCAGGGTCGGCTCCTCGGAGATCAGCATGGTGACGCTCGCGCCCTGCGGATCGTAGTCCTGATGCGCGATGTTGAGGATGTTGGCGCCGATCAGGTTGCACACCTCGGTGAGGATGTGTGTCAGCCGCTCGGCGTTATAGACCTCGTCGATGTATTCGATATATTCACGGCGCTGTTTCAGCGATGTGGTGTAGCAGATATCGTAGATGTTGAAGCTGAGCGTCTTGGTCAGGTTGTTAAACCCTTGCAGTCTGAGCTTCTTGAGTTGTTTCACCATGCCGTAATCAGCTCCTGTCTAGGCGGCGCACGCCGGTAAATAAATAAATTGTACCGTGTTGCCGTCCGGATCCGTACAGTAAAAGCTGCGCGAACCGTCGCGGTGCGTGCGCGGCGCGGCCTTGATGACCACACCCTGAGCGCTCAGGTAACGATGCCAGGCGTCCACCTGTGCGGGGCTGTCGAGCGCGAAGCCCAGGTGATCGAGGCGCTGATGCGCCGGCGGGTCGAATGGAGCGGGATTATGGTGCAAGGCCAGGTTGTCACTGCCGGAGGTGAGATAGAGATTGCTGGCGTCCGGCCTCCAGTCCACCTGCATGCCGATCAGGTCCACATAGAAACGCTCGCACGCGGCGAGGTCATGCACCTTGAGGGCGAGGTGGCGCAGGCCGACGAGGCCCGCAGGGCGTTTACTGCTCAACGCGGTTCAGCCGGCATGGATGACTTCATAATCGTGCGTCATCGCGACGCTCTTGTTCAGCATCATCGACACCGAGCAGTATTTTTCCGCCGACAGCTCCACCGCGCGCTGCACCGACTCTTCTTTCACATTGCTGCCGCGCACGATGTAGTGCAGATGGATTTTGGTAAATACCTTGGGCACGGTGTCGGCGCGCTCGGCGCTGATCTCGACTACGCAATCGCTGACGGTCTCGCGCTTTTTCCTGAGGATATCCACCACGTCAAACGCGGTGCAGCCGCCCAGCCCCATCAGCACCATCTCCATGGGCCGCACGCCGAGATTCTGCCCGCCCGCCTCCGGCGGGCCGTCGAGCACCACGGAGTGACCGCTGCCGCTTTGTGCGACAAACATGCTGTTCTCCACCCATTTCACGCGCGCCTTCATAGGGGAACATTATGCGTGGTTTTCGGACTGGAAAACAGGGCGGCCAGCGCCGCACCGGGATCGGGCGCCACCATGAACGCCTCGCCGACCAGAAAGGCGTGCACGCCGTGCTTGCGCATCAGGGCGACATCCTGTTGCGTGCGGATGCCGCTCTCGGTGACCACGACATGATCGTAAGGAATTTTATCGAGCAGGTCGAGCGTGGTGGAAAGCGCGGTTTCAAAGGTGCGCAGGTTGCGGTTGTTGATGCCGATGAGCCGCGCATCGAGCTGGATCGCGCGCTCCAGCTCTTAGTCATCGTGCACCTCCACCAGCACATACATGTCGAGGTGCGCGGCGAGACCGCAAAATTCGCGCAACTGCGCATCGCCCAGCGCGGCGACGATGAGCAAGATGCAATCCGCACCCAGCGCGCGCGCCTCATATATCTGGTAAGCGTCCAGGGTGAAATCCTTGCGCAGCACGGGAAGCCTGGTTGCCGCGCGCGCCTGTTGCAGATAACTGTCGTCGCCCTGAAAAAAATCCCGGTCGGTCAGCACCGACAGGCACGCCGCGCCCGCACGCTCGTAGGCTTGCGCGATCTCGGCGGGGCGGAAGTCGGCGCGCATCACGCCCCGGCTGGGTGAGGCCTTTTTTATTTCGGCGATCACCGCTGCCTCGCCACGCTGGATGTGTGCCTCCAGCGCGGCAACGAAGCCGCGTGGCGCGGGCGCGGCGGCAGCGCGCTGACTCATCTCACGCAACGGCACTGCGGCGCTGCGCTCGGTGATCTCTTCCACCTTGCGCTTGAGTATTTTTTGCAGGATGTCGGGTTTCACAGAAATAGCAAGTGGCGAGTGGCGAGTAGCAAGAAAATCATTTACTCAGGCGGCCTTGAAAGTTTGCGTGTAGCGAACTAACGCTTCGAGTTTGTCGCGCGCCGCGCCGTTGGCGATCACGGCTTGCGCCTTGCGCACGCCTTGCTCCAGCGTGGGGGTGAGGCCCGCGACGTAAATGGCCGCGCCGGCGTTAAGCGCCACGATGTCGGTGGCAGGACCCGACGCGCCGTCCAGCACCGCGCGGATGACATCCAGACTTTGCTGCGGACTCGCCACCACCAGACTCGCGCCGTCGGTGCGCGTCAGGCCGAATTCCTCCGGCGCAATGACATATGTCGCAATGGCGCCGTCCTTGAGTTCCGCGACGTGCGTCGGCGAGGCGATGCTGATCTCGTCCATGCCGTCTTCGGCGTTGACCACCAGCACATGGCGGCTGCCGAGCCGCGCCAGCGCGGAGGCGAGCGGCTCCAGCCACTCGGCGCCCCATACACCGATCACCTGGTTGCGCGCACCGGCGGGATTGGTGAGCGGCCCCAGCAGATTAAACAGCGTGCGCACGCCCATCTCGCGCCGCGGCGCGACGGCATGCTTCATCGCGCCGTGGTGTCTGGGCGCGAACAAAAATCCTACGCCGGTTTTTGCGATGCACGCCGCGACCTGCTCCGGCGTGAGATCGAGATTCACGCCCGCCGCTTCGAGCACGTCGGCGCTGCCGGACTTGCTGGACACCGAGCGGTTGCCGTGTTTGGCGACCACCGCGCCCGCAGCGGCGGCCACCAGCGCGGCGGCGGTGGAGATATTGAAGGTGTGCGCGCCGTCGCCGCCCGTGCCGCAGGTGTCCACCAGATGCTCCGCATGCACCTCGACCTTGGTGCACAGCTCGCGCATCACGCGCGCGGCGGCGGCGATCTCCTCGATGGTCTCGCCCTTCATGCGCAGACCGATGAGAAAGCCCGCGATCTGTGCGGGCGTGGCGGCGCCGCTCATGATGGTCTCCATCACCGCGGTCATCTCGTCGGATGACAGGTTGCGGCGCTCGGTCACGGCGCGGATGGCGGTTTGCATATCCATTTTAAACCCCAGTTACAAGTAGCAAGTAGCAAGTTACAAGATTAAAGGTTTGCCCAGTTTTTTCTTGCTACTTGAAACTTGCTACTCTTTTAACAAGAAATTCCCCAGCAAATCGTGTCCATACTGGGTCAGTATGGACTCAGGATGAAACTGGACGCCCTCGACGTCCAGCGTTTTATGGCGCACGCCCATGATCTCGTCCAGCTTGCCTTGCGCGTCCTGTGTCCATGCGGTGACTTCCAGACAATCCGGCAGTGTTTCCTTTTCAATCACCAGCGAGTGATAGCGCGTAGCCTCGAATGGGCTCGGCAGGCCTTTGAATACACCCTTGCCGGTGTGATGAATCATCGAGGTCTTGCCGTGCATCAGTTCGCGCGCATGGATGATCTTGCCGCCGAATGCCTGGCCGATGCTCTGGTGGCCGAGGCACACGCCGAGCAGCGGGATTTTTCCCGCGAACTGCTTGATCGCATCCACCGACACGCCCGCCTCATTCGGCGTGCACGGGCCCGGCGAGATCACGATCTGCGCGGGCGCGAGCTTTTTGATTTCCGCAGTGGATATCTGATCGTTGCGAAACACGCGCACGTCCGCGCCCAGCTCACCCAGATACTGCACCAGGTTGTAGGTGAAGGAATCGTAGTTGTCGATCATCAGGAGCATGGCCTAACCTCAACGATCTCCGTGCTCATATCCAGTCCGCGCGAGGCCGTCACCGCCGCGCTCACCAGTGCGCGCGCCTTGTTCATGGTCTCCTCCCATTCCGTGCGCGGCACGGAGTCGGCGACGATGCCCGCGCCCGCCTGCACGTGCAGCAGGCCGTCCTTGAGCACGGCGGTGCGGATCGCAATCGCGGTATCCATGTTGCCGTTCCAGCCCAGATAGCCCACCGCGCCGGAGTAAATGCCGCGCTTCACCGGCTCCAGTTCATCAATGATTTCCATGGCGCGGATTTTGGCCGCGCCGCTCACCGTGCCTGCCGGAAAAGTAGCGCGCAGCGCGTCCAGCGCCGTCATGCCTTTTTGCAGGCGTCCGGTGACGTTGGACACAATGTGCATCACGTGCGAGTAGCGCTCCACCAGCATCTTTTCGGTGAGCCTGACGCTGCCGGTCTCGGCCACGCGCCCGACGTCGTTGCGGCCCAGGTCTATCAGCATCAAATGCTCGGCGCGCTCCTTCGGATCGGCGAGCAGCTCCTGCTCCAGCGCGCGGTCTTCCTCTTCGCTGCCGCCGCGCTTGCGCGTGCCGGCGATGGGGCGCACGGTGATGACGCCGTCCTCCAAACGGGTGAGAATTTCGGGCGAGGAGCCCACCACGTGGAAATCGCCGAGATCAAGATAATACATGTAAGGCGACGGGTTCAGCGTGCGCAGCGCGCGGTAAAAATTCAACGCGCTGCCTGCATACGGCGCGCTGAGGCGCTGCGACAACACCACCTGCATGATGTCGCCTTCCACGATGTAGTGCTTGGCGCGCGCGACGGCCTGCTCAAAACCCTGCTGCGTGAAGCCGGACACGAAGTCCTCTTCGCGCAGCGCGTGCACGGTGTCGCGCGGACGCGGTGTGGCACACTGCAAGCGTTCGACGAGCTCGTCGAGTCTGGCCTGCGCCTTGCTCCAGGCATCTTCCAGCGCCGGGTTGACGTGGATCACCAGATACAGTTTGCCGCTCAGGTTGTCGAACACCACCACTTCGTCCGACACCATGAGCAGAATGTCCGGCGTGCCGAGCGCGTCGGGTTTATGCGTCCCCGCCAGACGCGGCTCGATGTAGCGCACCGTGTCGTAGCCGAAATAGCCGACCAGGCCGCCGGTGAAGCGTGGCAGCCCGGCGGCGGGGGCGATCTTGTAACGCGCCTGAAATTGCTCAATCCAGGACAGCGGATCACTATCTTTCACCTGCTCGGTAATCGCGCCGTCCTTCTCCACGCTGATGTCGTGACCGGAGACGCGCACAATGGTACGGCACGGCAGGCCGATGATGGAGTAACGCCCCCACTTCTCGCCGCCCTGCACCGATTCGAACAGATACGAATACGGCGAATTTGCGAGCTTGAGATAGGCGCTGAGCGGCGTGTCGAGGTCGGCACAGACCTCGCGTACCAGCGGGATGCGGTTATAGCCCTGACGGGCCAGGGTTTGAAATAACTTTGGTGTCATGGTCGTTGCTTGTCGAGATAACGGTTAAACGGGCGTAGCAATACAGTGGATTCAAGCGTGTGCTCAAGCCCACCATCGTATTGCGGAGATACCCTGTTTCATCATCTGTTAAGCAACGGCTGTCTGGCTGGAAGAGAACAATGCGGGTAATTCTAGCAGAGAATCTATTACCGCGTCAGGCTGGGCGGCGCGGATGTCGGTGCCATGATTGTAGCCGTAGCTCACGCACACTACCTGGAAGCCGGCGGCGCGCGCGGCCTCCACGTCGTGCACCGAGTCGCCCACCATCAGGGAATCCCCCGGCGTGACGCCAAAGAATTGTGCGGCATGCAGCAATGGTGCGGGGTGCGGTTTTTTCTGCGGCAGCGTGTCGCCGCTGACCACGATGCCGAACTCGCCGCGCACGCCGAGCTGTTTCAGCAGCGGCTCGGTGAAACGCGCGATCTTGTTGGTGACGCAGCCTAGCATGATGCCCTGCGCCTTCAGTCCGGCCATGCCTTCGCGTATGCCGGGAAACAACTGGCTGCGCTGTGCGAGGTTTTTCTCATATAGCTCCAGAAAAACCGGCATGGCGCGCTTAAGCACTTCAGCATCAGGTTCGCCATTGATATCACCGGTAAGTGCGCGGCGCATGAGTTTTTCCACGCCGTTGCCGACCCAGTCGCGCACGCGCTCCAGCCCTTGCGGCGGCAGGCCCAGTTGTTTGAGCGTTTCGTCCACGCAAATGGCCAGGTCGGGCGCGCTGTCGACCAGCGTGCCGACCAGGTCTATCAACACCATTTTGGGGGTTTTGAGGTTCATTGATAAAACAGGGGCTGGGGGCTAGGGGCGGGATTGAATGGGCTCAATGTCAGGCAGCTTGCGCAGCCTGACCTACGGCACTTTGGCCAATTCATCGCGCATCTTGTCGATGGTGGCCTTGTAATCCTTGGCGCTGAAGATGGCCGAGCCCGCGACGAAGGTATCCGCGCCCGCCTCGGCGATCTCGCGGATGTTGGCGGTGTTCACGCCGCCGTCTATTTCCAGACGGATGTCGTAGCCACTCGCGTCTATCAGTTTGCGCGCCTCGCGCAGCTTTGGCAGCACGCCGGGGATGAAGCTCTGGCCGCCGAAGCCGGGGTTGACCGACATGAGCAGGATCATGTCGATCTTGTCCATCACGTATTTGAGATGATCCAGCGGCGTGGCGGGGTTGAACACCAGGCCGGATTTGCAACCGAGGCTGCGCACCAGTTGCAGCGAGCGGTCGATGTGCTCGGTGGCCTCGGGGTGAAACGTAATATAGGTGGCGCCGGCCTTGGCGAAGTCCGGGATGATGCGGTCCACCGGCTGCACCATGAGGTGCACGTCGATCGGCGCGGTGACGCCGTGCTTGCGCAACGCCTCGCACACCAGCGGGCCGATGGTGAGATTGGGCACGTAATGGTTGTCCATCACGTCGAAGTGCACGACGTCGGCGCCCGCCTTGAGCACATTGTCGACTTCTTCGCCCAGACGCGCAAAGTTCGCCGACAGTATCGACGGCGCTATAAGATATTCCGGCATGTTCATTCCCGATGCAGACAAGTTGAGAAGCCGCACTTTACCTGATTGCGCGGAATTTTTCAGCAGGTCGCGGCTTAACGTCCGGGCGTGGCGCCGAGCAGCTCCTCCAGCGGCTGCGGCTTTGAAATCGCATAGCCCTGGGCGAAGTCGATACCCAGACCCCGCACCGCATTGAGGATGGCCTCGTTCTCCACCCATTCGGCGATGGTCTGAATGCGCATCACGTGACCGATCTGGTTGATGGACTCGACCATGGCGTGATCGATGACGTCATCCGCCATGTCCTTGATGAAGGAGCCGTCGATTTTGAGATAATCCACAGGCAGATTTTTGAGATAGGCGAATGACGACAGGCCGCTGCCGAAGTCGTCCAGCGCAAAGCGGCAACCCATGCCCTTCAGCGTGGAGATGAAGCGCATCGCGCGTGTGAGGTGGGTGACCGCAGCGGTCTCGGTGATTTCAAAGCATATCTGCGCCGGCGTGATGTCCACGCGCTGCAACTGTTCGACCACGAAGTCGAGAAACGGATCTTCGCACAGCGACTGCCCGGACAGATTGATGGCGCAGGTGACCAGCGGCGTATGGCCCACCGTTGCGGCATGCCGGCGCAGGAAGTCGAATGCGGCGCGCACCACCCAGCGATCAATGGTAGACATCAGGTTGTAGCGCTCCGCCGCCGCGATAAACGCCATCGGCGGCACCAGCTGTCCTTCGCGCGTCTTCATGCGCAGCAGCAGCTCGCAGTGAGTGCCGGAGGCGGCTCTCTGGGTAAGCGGCCGCATGGTCTGGTAATACAGGCAAAAGCGATCCTCCTCCAGCGCCTGGTGAATCTGGGTCACCCACTGCATCTCGCCGCGGCGCCGGGTCAGCGCGCGGTCATCGGGCTGATACACATGCACGCGGTTGCGGCCTTCGTCCTTGGCCACATAGCAGGCGGAGTCCGCCGCGGAGAGCACTTCGGCCAGGCTCCCGCTGTCCTGGTTGATCGGCACGAGGCCGATACTCGCACCGACATCGAACGATTTGCCCTGCCACGCGAAGCGAAACTCCTTGGCCACGGCGCGCAGACCGTCGGCGATGCCCCACGCCTTGTCGAGCGGACAGCCCTCGAGCAGCACGCCGAACTCGTCACCGCCCAGGCGCGCGAGGATGTCGTTGCCGCGCACGCGCTCCTGCAGGCGTCCCGCGAGCTGCTTCAGCAGTTCGTCACCCGCGATATGGCCGCAGGTATCGTTCACCACCTTGAACTGGTCGAGATCGATATAGCACACGGCATGCTGCCGGTTGTCGTTATGCGCGCTCTCCAGCGCCTGCTTGAGGGCGGCTTCAAACTCGCGCCGGTTGATAAGCCCGGTGAGGGCATCATGGCGCGCCTGATACGCAATCTGGTTCGCCATCACGCGCGCATGGCTCACATCATGAAATACCAGCACGGCGCCGATCACCGTACCGCTGCGGTCACGAATCGGAGCGGTGGAATCCTCGATGGAAAACTCCACGCCGTCGCGCCGGATCAGCGCGGCGTGGCTCGCGAGATCGGTGGTGCGCTGCTCGCGTAGCGCGAGTGTTGCCGGACACTCCAGCGGCGCACGCGTGGTCTCATGAACGGCGTTAAACACCTGCATCAGAGGCTGCCCCCTGGCCTCGGCTACAGTCCAGCCGGTGAGTTGTTCGGCCACGGGGTTCATGTAATCCACGCGCGCCTCGGCGTCGGTGGTAATCACCGCATCGCCGATCGATTGCAGCGTGACCTGCGCGCGCTCCTTT
>JAURVQ010000008.1 GCA_030655395.1 Gammaproteobacteria bacterium
GCGCGTGTCCACCCACCCGCGGCCATCGTCTACTATGAACAGGTCGTGTCTGGCAGGGTCCTGACGGGATGCTATTGCAAATTCTATCCCGGCCTGTGCCGCCTCAAAGCCCTGCTTGGCGCGGTAGTCGTTGGCCGAAATCCTCTGCTCCATGATGCCGACGCGTGCGGCAGCGAAGGTCAGCAGGGTGATGGCCAGCAGCAAGGCGAGCGAGGTGATGAGGGTGGCCACACCCCGCTCTCCATGAATGATGGATAACTGGCGGATGCTGGGCATAGAGGCCTCCATAACATTAGTTGTAGCGATCATTCGGGATGCGCACATTTTCAATCAACGTGCGGCTGACGGTGGCGTCACTCGCCGAGGTTCCCGTCATGGTAATGGTGACGTCGCGGATAATGCGGTTGCCGCCCCCGCCAAGAGGGACGGTTGTTTCTCTGCGGGCGAAGGTCAATGCAGTAATGGTGGTGGTAGCAGGGTCGGTGAGGGATTCCCAGCTGCCGGCCGTGCAGCCATGACTGCCGGCGCTTGCGCCGCCGGTGCGCATCTGCACCGCACTGCTGTTCAGTTTGAAGCCATAATATTCGCCACTATCAACATTCGATGGATCAGGTCTTGCAGGGAAGGGCGGGTTGTCGTAGGTGTAGGTGATGCAGTTTCCCGTCACGTTTGCCGTCAAATCGTTTATCGTCAAATCGGTAGTAGTGGCTGTGCTGGTAAAAGGGTTCGCCGCTGGAGTCACCACGCTGTCGGCCGCTCTCGCCCACGCCCCCGCCCTGCGGATGTCGCGCACCATCACGGCCATCGCGCTACGCAGGTCCTGATTGAGCCGGGTGGTTCTGAGGTTGTCTGAGTTGCTGCGTACCGCGCTCAGGAACAGCGTGAGGACGCCCGTCACGATGACCAGCCCCACGGTGATGGCGATCATCAGCTCCACCAGGCTGAAGCCGTTGTGTTTTCTTGGGCAGGCCGTGTTTAACATGCTGGATAGTCCGGTATATTTCCCGTGCCGGAAGGGGAGCATAGGCGTACTCGCCCCACGCGGCCCACGATGACATCCACTTTGCTGCCTGTGCTCGATGATAAGCTGGCTGTGCCATTCTCAATCGACATGCCGCGTACGCTATCGAAGCCGGTGTCATTTCCGCCGAAGGTGGTGCTGGTGATGCTGATGCCGCGGAATCCGGTGCTGGTCACCACTTTTTCCACCCCGTTGATTGTGCAGTTGCCGGGGCTGTTTGCACAGTCACACGCGGTAGCCGGGGTGTCGTCGATGCCGTAGCACCAAGAGGTACCACCCACTCCGCCAAAAGCCACCGTGACCGGTGTGTTTTGCTTGAGTGCCTCGCCGCGGGCGTATTGCATGTCGCTGTAGAGCTGCTCGGCCGCTTCCTTCAGCCGGCGCTTGTCGATAATATTCTGGAAGGCGGGCACGGCGATGGCGGCCAGTATGGCGATTACGGCCACTGTGACCATCGCCTCTATCAGGGTGAAGCCGGCATGCCTGCGGATGTGAAGCCTTGCCTTCATTGTGTGGTGTTCCTTCTTGCTTCAGGTTGACTCTATGCTAGTGGTTGCGGCGCGGATTTAACATAGATGGAGGCCGCCGCTTGTCCGATGGTTGTTGCCGTTTGTCGCAAAACGATCGAAACTGTGCGTGACAACTGGCATATACAGGTTGACACCACTGACGAGGCTGCTCATGAAACGCCATGTATCTGGTTTTACGCTTATCGAATTGATGATCGTGGTCGCCATCGTGGGCATACTTGCGGCGATCGCCTATCCTTCTTATGTGGACTCGGTGCGCAAGAGCCGCCGCGCGGACGCCATAACCGCCTTGTACGCCTTGCAGCTTGCGCAGGAAAAGTGGCGTGCCAACCACACCACCTATACGTCCACCTTGGGCGGTACAGGTTGCGGGACTGCCACCGCTACCGGACTCTGCTGGACCGGCGCTGACGTTACCCGACCGTACTATACAATAGCCATCACTGCGGGCGCGACGGCGACGGCGTTTACGGCCACGGCGACAGCGTCAGGAGACCAGGTCAATGACAAGGCCAATGGCGTGACATGTACGCCTTTGACGATCACTCAAAATGGACCAACCTATAACCCTGCGGGGCAAACCGCCTGCTGGAGCAGATAATTTTCAAAAGCAGCATTTTCGCACCCAATTTTCCCGATCCGCGCTTGACCGGTACCGGTGTCTGAAACAAGAGTTGTGACTGACTGCCTCATTATCGGCGGCGGCGTCATCGGCCTGCTCACGGCGCGTGAGTTGGCCGATGCGGGCGCCAGCGTCACGGTGGTCGAGCGTGGGGAGACCGGGCGCGAATCGTCTTGGGCCGGGGGCGGAATTTTGTCACCGCTTTATCCGTGGCAGGCGCCCGAATCTGTGATTGCGTTGGCGCGCTGGGGGCAGGAGCGTTACGCGCAACTTACGCAGGCGTTGCATGATGAAACCGGTGTCGACGCGGAGTGGACGCAGAGCGGCCTGCTCTGTCTCGATGCCACGCAACAGGCCGAAGCGCTGGCGTGGGCTGAGCGCGCCAACGTAGCGCTGCAGGTGCTGGCAAAATTCGCCGTCAAGATGCGCGAGCCGTCAGTGAGTGACGCCTGTGGCCCTGCGCTATGGCTGCCCGATGTGGCACAGATACGCAACCCGCGTCTGCTGCGTGCCTTGCTGCAAAGCTTGATGAAGCGGCGAGTCCGCATCCTTAAGCACTGCGAGGTGACGGGGCTGCGGTTTGAGCAGAATCAGGTGGTTGGCGTAGACAGCGCGCACGGTCACATCCCCGGCCACACCGTCATCGTGGCCGGTGGTGCGTGGAGCGGTCAACTGCTTGAGGGGCTGGGGCTCAAGCTTGAGGTCACACCCGTACGCGGCCAGATGCTGCTGTGGCGCGCCAAGCCCGGCTTGGTGCGCCACATCATCGTGCACAAGGAGCATTACCTGATTCCGCGTCGCGATGGTGTTGTGTTGACGGGCAGCACCGTGGAGCATGCGGGTTTTGACAAGTCCACAACCCCGAGCGGTCTGAACGAGCTCAAGAGCGCCGCCATCAGCATGGTGCCTGCGCTGGCCTACTGTCAGGTTGAACAACATTGGGCGGGTTTGCGTCCCGGTTCACCGCAGGGCGTGCCTTATATCGGCGCGCATCCCGGCATCAAGGGTTTGTATGTGAACACCGGTCACTACCGCAACGGCTTGGTGTTGGCGCCGGCGTCGGCGCGACTCATGGCGGATATTGTCCTGGGCCGAGCCACTGTCATCGACCCCACGCCCTATGCCTTGCAGTCCGCTCACAATAGACTTTAATCAAACCTTCATCTTATACTGTGACGATGCTGGATCAGTCTGACAACCCTCCCATGAGCCGAGACGAAGTTGCGGCATTGCTGCGCGCACGCGGCATCAATCCCACGCAGCAGCGCATTGAAATCGCGCAATTGCTGCTCGCTCGTCCGCAACACCTGTCGGCCGAACAGATATTGGTGCTGGTGAATAAAGAGCGCCCACTTGCGTCGAAGGCCACGGTCTATAACACGCTGCGGACGTTTGCCGAGCAGGGCCTGATCAATGAGGTCATCGTCGACCCCACGCGTGTGCTGTACGACTCCAACACCGGGGCGCATCACCACTTTTATAA
The DNA here is from genome assembly GCA_030655395.1 of Gammaproteobacteria bacterium. Taxonomy (GTDB): domain Bacteria; phylum Pseudomonadota; class Gammaproteobacteria; order SURF-13; family SURF-13; genus JAQBXX01. Next base: position 3,657 of record JAURVQ010000008.1, read on the forward strand.
CCTGGATACCGGCACCTTGATGGATGTCGGCGCCGACCAGCTTTCGATCAGCGCGCTGCCCTCCCTGCCCGCAGGCACAGTCGCTGCGGGGGTGGAGGTTATTATCCGCGTGCGCAATGCCCCCGGCGCGCAGACTGAATCCATGCAGGCCGTATAAACCGGGTCTAAAAACAATCGGGCACTCAGACAGCAAAGACGCCGGGCCCGTTTTTACTTAACGTCCGTGGTATCCCCCATTTCTCCGCCGGTGTAGCTCAGTTGGTAGAGCAACTGATTCGTAATCAGTAGGTCAGAGGTTCGATTCCCCTCACCGGCACCATTAACTGCTGTCCTTGCCGTAAAACTTGACGCCGAATTTTATTTTCTCGCGGCCTTGGGCGCGGCGGTGGAGGTTGGTGTCGCGCAGGGAGTAGACGCAGCCGCAGTATTCCTGCTGGTAGAACTGTTCCTGCTTGGAAAGCTCCACGGTGCGCGCGCTGCCGCCGCCTTTGCGCCAGTTGAAGGTCCAGTAGGTGAGGTCGGGATAGCGTGCTGCGGCGCGTTCGCCGCTGCCGTTGATCTGCTCCATGTCTTTCCAGCGCGAGATGCCGAGCGAGCTGGTGAATATCGGGTAGCCGTGCTCGACGGCATACAGTGCGCTGCGCTCAAAGCGCATGTCGAAGCACGCGGTGCAGCGCGCGCCGCGCTCCGGTTCGTACTCCATGCCCTTGATGCGCGCAAACCAGTTATCCGTGTCGTAGTCCAGGTCCACAAACGGCACGCCGAGTTTTTCCGCGTAACGCTTGTTTTCGGATTTGCGCAGTTCGTATTCGTGTTGCGGATGGATGTTGGGGTTGTAGAATAAAATGGTGTAGTCGATGCCGGAGCGTGTCATCTCGCTCATGACGTCCGCCGCGCACGGCGCGCAGCACGAGTGCAACAGCACGCGTGACTCGCCTTGGGGTAGTGTCAGTGCGGGGCGTCCGGTGTCCATGGTCAGCCTCCGGTCATGGACATGAAGCGGATGATCTGCCCGGGTTTTTCGCGGAACTCATGCCGCTCCGGTTTGCGCGCGATGGCGCTAACGATAGCGTGCTTGAGTTCCGTATCGCTGATGCCGCCGCGCAGCAGCGGGCGCAGTTCGAGTTTGTCCTCTTGGCCGAGACACAGATAGAGCGTGCCGTCCACGCTCAGGCGCACGCGATTGCAGGTGGCGCAGAAGTGCTGCGAGATGGGCGTGATAAAGCCGATGCGCAGGTCGGTGCCCGCGACCTGCACGTAACGCGCCGGTCCGCCACCCGGCATCACGCTCGGGATGAGTTCATATTTTTGTTCGAGACGTTTTTTTACGTCCTGCAGGTCAAGATAATGATCCGTCGCCGCGCGGCCCGTATTCCCCATGGGCATGGTTTCGATGAGGCGCAGGGTGAAATCGTGCATGCGGCAAAACTCCACCATGGCTTCGATTTCATCGTCGTTCACGCCGCGCATCACCACCATGTTGATCTTGACGGGATGCAGGCCGGCGTCCTTGGCGGCCATGAGTCCGTCGAGCACGTCTTGCAGGCGACCGCCGGTGATTTCATGGAAGCGCTGCGGATCAAGGCTGTCGAGGCTCACGTTGATGCGCGTCACGCCCGCCTGTCTGAGGGCGTGCGCGTGCCTCGGTAACTGCGTGGCATTGGTGCTGAGCGATAAATCCTCAATGCCGGGCAGCGCTGACAAGCGTGCCGCAAGTTGCGTGAGATTTTTACGCAACAGCGGTTCGCCGCCGGTGATGCGCACGCGTGCTACGCCAAGCTCGCCGAAGGCGCGCAGCACGCGTTCGATTTCGTCGAAGCTGAGCCAGTGTGCATGTTCCTCAAAGCCTTTGAAGCCCTGCGGCAGGCAGTAGGTGCAGCGCAGGTCGCAGCGGTCGGTGACCGACAGGCGCACGTAGTCGATGCGGCGGCCAAAGGTGTCGATGAGTGCAGGCATGGGCCTATTTTAACCGCAGCGCAAGGTCATAAAGATCATTTTTTTTAACGCCGCTGATGGCCGCCGCGAGACGCACCGCCTGTTTCACCGGCAGCTCGGTCAGCAGCGCGCGCAACAGTGTTTCGCTGTCGAGTGCAATGGTGTGCTCCAGGGCGAGCGGAGCGGGTGCGCCCTGCACCAGGATGACGCACTCGCCTTTCTGCTGTTGCGGGTCGGCGTGTACAAAATCACACAGTCCTTGTAGGCTGTCGTTGCGCACAGTTTCAAAGATTTTGGTGAGTTCGCGCGCAAGCACGGCCTGGCGTTCTGCGCCGAACACGGCACACATGTCGCTCAGGCTGTCCTGCAGGCGGTGCGGCGCTTCGTAAAAAATCAGTGTGCGCGTTTCGTGTTGCAGCGTGGTAAGGTGCGCGCGCCGCGCCGTTGCGCGCGCGGGTAAAAAACCTTCAAATGCAAAACGGTCGGAAGGCAGGCCGGAGGCGGAGAGCGCGGCGATGAGCGCGCACGGGCCGGGGATCGGACATACGCGCAGGCGCTCTGCATGCGCCGCGCGCACCAGGGTGTAACCGGGGTCGGAGATCAGCGGCGTGCCGGCGTCGGAGATCAGTGCGAGCGCGTCACCGGCCTTGAGTCGCGCGATGAGTTCGGCGCTGCGTTCGCGCTCATTGTGTTCGTGCAGTGCAATGAGCGGCGTCTTGATGCCGAAGTGGCGCAGCAGTCTGGCGCTGTGACGTGTGTCTTCGGCGGCGATGAGCGCGACCTGCGCCAGCGTCTCCTGCGCGCGCGGACTCAGATCGCCGAGGTTGCCGAGAGGCGTCGCCACCACGTACAGTACACCTTGTTCAATGGACACGCTGCACGCTCGCTAATGATGCAAACAAAAACCCTGGGCCTGATGGCAGTTCTGGTGCTAACGCTAACGGGCTGCGCCGATCTGGCGCCGTTCAGTGTAGCGGTAAAGCCCGCGCCGCAACAGCCGCTTGCAGTCACCGAACAAAAAGTCCAGGCACTGGAAAGCGCGGGTGATTTTCAGGCGGCGGCGGAGGCGTGGGAGCAGCTCGCGGCCAGCGCCGCGCCGCCCAGGCGTGATGTGTACCGCCTTAGCGCGGTGCATGACTGGCTGCGCGCGGGCGAGACGCAACGTGCGCGTGCAGTGTTACAGACGCTCGATAGCAAAGGGCTGGACGCGACGTTGTGGGTGCGCAGGCAATTGCTTGAAGCGCGCATCGCGTTGGCGGAAAGCAAACCGCAGGCAACGCTGGCCGCGCTCAAGGACGTGAGTGCGCCGAAGCAGGCGCAGCCGTTGCAGGCGGAGATCCATGTGCTGCGCGCCGAGGCGCAGATGCAACTGGGCCATCCCCTCAATGCCGCGCGCGAACGTGTGGCACTGGAGCCGCTGCTCACCGATGCGATCCAGCGGCGCGACAACCAGCAGGCCATCGTGCGCGGCCTCGCTGAAGTGCCTGAGCCCGCGCTGGCCGGGCTGGCGGCGCGCCGGCCTTCGGACAGCCTGAGCGGCTGGGCGGAGCTGGTGCGCATTGCGCGCGCGGCGGGACAGGACGGCGCGGCATTTACCCGGCAAATCGCCGGATGGCACACGCGTTATCGCAAACATCCGGCGAGCGATGAAACCATCGCCTGGCTGCGCGATATTGTTCCGCGCACTGCCACCACTACGCCGCCTGCTGCATCAGCGCCGACAGCGCCGGTCAAGCCTGCGGAAAATCCAGGTGCTGATACGGGCAGCGCTACGCCGATCGCGTTACTGTTACCGCTCAGCGGACCGCTGGCCGCCGCAGGCAGCGCAGTGCGCGACGGTTTCATGGCCGCTGCGAACGCGCAGACGGGCGGCCCCGTGGTGCGCGTGTACGACGTGGGTGCGGCCAATGCCGGTGAATCATCCGTCGAGGTGCTTGCCGTTTATCAGCAGGCGCGCCAAGAAGGCGCCGCCTTTGTGGTAGGCCCGCTCGACAAGGACGGCGTCAAGGCGCTGTATACGCTGGGGCCATTGCCGTTGCCGACACTGGCGCTGAATTACAACGAAGACAGCGGCGTGCTGCCGGCCAATCTCTATGAGTTCGGTCTCGCGCCGGAGGACGAGGCGAGCCAGGCCGCCGAACGCGCCTGGCTCGACGGCCACACGCGTGCACTCGTGCTCACGCCGGAGGGCGAGTGGGGCGAGCGCATCCTGCGCGCGTTCCGCGACCATCTGGAGCGCCTCGGCGGTATCGTGGTTGCGCACCAGTCCTATGCACCCGAGGCGCAGGACGTTGCCGGGCCCATCCGCAAACTGCTCGACTACCGCACTGCCGAAGAAGTTGCCAAAGTGGCACGCAAAGACGCTCGTAAGGGCACGAGCAAGGACGCAAGCAAGGATAAAAAAGAAAAGCCGACCCGGCGGCAGGATGCTGACTTTATTTTCCTCGCGGCGCTGCCGAATCAGGCGCGCATCATCCATCCGCAGTTGCGTTATTATTACGCCTTCGATCTGCCGGTGTACGCCACCTCGCATCTCTACGGCGCCAAACCCGATCCCGACCCCGATCAGGATCTGGACGGCATCTTCTTCAGCGACATGCCGTGGGTGCTGGCGGACGACACGCCGCAAAAGGCGCTGAGTGACGCGCTGCTGGCGCAAAAGGGCGAGACCTTTTATGCGTTGCGCCGTCTGTATGCGCTCGGCGTGGATGCCTACCGCGTGATTGAGCAACTGCCGCGCCTGCGGAATTCCAGCGCGGAACGTTTTGAAGGCGACACCGGCAGTCTGCGTCTGGATGAGGCGCACCGCCTGCGCCGGCAGCCGATCTGGGCGCGCTTTGAGAACGGTGTTCCGCGCCTGGTCGATACCGGCGCGGGCCCGCCGCGTTGATGGCGGCGCAGGAGGATACCCGCGCCGCACGCGGCGAGCAGGCCGAGGCCGCAGCATGTGCGTATTTGCAGCGCCACGGGTTGCTGCTGGTGGAGCGCAATTACCGCTGTACGCACGGCGAGATCGATCTCATCATGCGTGAACAACAGACGCTGGTGTTTGTCGAAGTACGTTACCGCACGGGCACGAACTTCGGTGGCGCCGCCGCCAGCGTGGACGCGCGCAAGCAGGCCAAACTGATCGCCGCTGCGTTACACTATCTGCAACGGCACCCCGGCGCGCGCAGACAGCCGTGCCGGTTCGATGTGATGGCGCTCACCGCGGGTGTCAACGAAGAGGCTGTTGAATGGATACGGAGCGCCTTTGAGGCACACTAAAGCTATGGATCTGGTCGCACGCATTAAACACAACTTCCAGCAGAGCATCGAGACCAAGCAGCAGGCGATCGAGGTGCTCGCCGCGCCGGTGGCGCGCGCTGCGGAGATGCTCACGCAGTGCCTGTTGCGCGAGCGCAAGGTGTTGAGCTGCGGTAACGGCGGTTCGGCGGGTGATGCACAGCATTTCTCTTCCGAGATGCTGAACCGCTTCGAGAAGGAGCGCCCCGGCCTGCCCGCGATAGCGCTTACCACCGACAGTTCTACGCTCACCTCGATTGCCAACGATTACCAGTTCGCCGACATTTTTTCCCGCCAGGTGCGCGCACTGGGCCAGCCGGGCGATGTGCTGCTGGCCATCACCACCAGCGGCAATTCGGCCAACGTGGTGAGTGCGGTCGCAGCGGCGCACGAGCGCGGCATGACGGTGGTCGCGCTCACCGGGCGCGACGGCGGCGAGATCGCCGGCCTACTGGAGAGCGCCGATGTGGAATTGCGCGTGCCCGCGCAGTCCACCGCACGCATCCAGGAAGTGCATTTATTGATTATTCATTGTTTGTGCGATCTTATCGATTGCCAGTTACTCGGACAGGAGGCTTAAGTTTATGTATGCGAAAATTTCACTTTATCTAGTGGCGGGTGCGCTCATCGGTTTGTTGCAGGGCTGCGCCGAGGTGATGGTGGCGGGCGGCGCGACCGGCGTCGCGGTGGCGCACGATCAGCGCACGGCGGGCGCGGTGATCGAGGATCAGGCCATTGAGCTCAAGGTAGGGAGCGCAATCCGCGGCGACAAGGAACTCAACGAGCAGAGCCACATCAATGTGACGAGCTACAACGGTGCGGTGCTGCTGAGTGGCGAAACGCCGGGCGATGCCTTGCGCAAACGCGCCGAGGAACTGGCGAGCCGCGTCGAAAAGGTGAAGAAGGTGCATAACGAGTTGGCGGTAGCGGCGCCGAGCTCGATCGTCTCGCGCAGCAGCGACACGTTGATTACCACGAAAATAAAAAGCCAGATGGTCGGCACCAAGGAATTCGACCCGACGCGCGTCAAGGTGGTCACGGAAAACGGCGTGGTGTATTTGATGGGCTTGGTGAAACACGCCGAGGCGGATGTGGCCACCGAGATCGCGGGCCATACCGGTGGCGTACAGCGGGTGGTGAAGCTGTTTGAGTATCTGGAGTAGGGTGCGTTCTACGCACCCCCTCATGATGGGTGCATAGAATGCACCCTACGTTACCAGCTTGAGCCTGGGTTTGCCGGCAGGCGGTGTTTCCGGCGCTGCGCCGTGCGGGGGCGGGCTGCCCTCCTCGGCGTTGAACACCATGCCCTGGCCGTTTTCCACGGCGTAGATGGCGAGCACAGCGGATACCGGCAAGACAATTCCCGTCGCTACGCCGCCGAAACGCGCGCTGAATTCGACCCGCTCATTGCCCAGACGCAGATCATGCACGGCATAGGGCGCGACATTGAGCACGATGCGACTGTCTTTTACGTGCTGCGCCGGTACGCGCACATCGGCGGCAGCGGCGTTCACCAGCAGGTGAGGGGTGAGGCCATTGTCCAGTATCCAGTCGTACAGCGCGCGCAGTAAATAGGGGCGGCTCGAGTTCATTGCGGATGTGGGTGTGCTCATGCGGCCTCCGTTAGCAGGGTGTTGAAAAACTCTTTTTCAGCACCCTGCGGTGCGGTACATGGATGTATCGCCATTTTCCAAACACCCAAGTGTTTGGAAAATGAAGCAAAGCAAAAAGCACATTTTTTGCTTTGCGTAGTTGAATAAAGTCCTGGGCGGACTTTTTCAACATCCTGTTAGCCTTCGCGCATCTCGCGCTCAATCTCGGTGAGGCTGGACTGAAATGCCTCGCGCGCAAACAGCCGTGCGGCATACTGCTCTACCGCCTTGGCCTGTGGCGGAAGCTCCACGCCGTAATGGGGCAGGCGCCATAACAGCGGCGCCAGGCTGCAATCCACCATCGACAGTTCGTCGCTCAGGAAAAACGGTTTCTGCGCGAACAGCGGGGCGCTGGTGGTGAGGCTCTCGCGCAATATCTTGCGCGCGCGTGTGGCCTGGTGCCGGTCGGGCTTGCCTGCCAGGATTTCAAGCGCGCTGTACCAGTCGCGTTCGATGCGATACAGGATGAGGCGGGTGCGCGCACGCGAGATCGGATCGATCGGCATCAGCGGCGGATGCGGGAAGCGCTCATCGAGATAGTCCATGATGATCGGCGAGTGGTAGAGCGCGAGGTCACGGTCCATCAGCATGGGCAGGGTGTGGTAAGGGTTGAGGCCGGCCACCTCGTGCGGCAGATTCTCCGCTGTGACGATGATGACTTCTGCGCTGATGTTTTTTTCGTACAGCACCATGCGGGTGCGGTGGCTGTAAGGGCAGTCGACGCCGGAGTAGAGCGCCATGGAGGAACGTCGCGTGGGCGCGAACAGCGTGCGCAGATCGCTGCTTGCCTTGGCCCCCCGCGCAGGGCGGGAGGGTGCCTTTGGTTTTGTCATGCCGTACTCCGGGTTGCTCGCCTGTTGTGCGCGATTATTTCATGCCCTAGAATAGCGTCCCGATTGCGTGGGGACGCCCCCCGTCGAGATGTAAATGACCCGCAGTATAGCCCAGAGCGCCCGGTTTTTGGCGGGCACAGGGATCATTTTGCATCTGTATTGACATGGATTGGGAGCTTTGCTGTAATTGAAAACCTTTCGATAATGATAATGAATTCTGGGATAGCCATTCGGCGGTAGGAACAGTAGCGTGGCGCAGCAGGCGCCGCTGGATCAGGAAACACAATCACCCCTGGAGTTAATGGGTAACACCCTTGTGGGCGGCAGGCCTGCCGCCTCAAGGTGGTGTGTGCGGTTTTGGCGTGAGCGTTCAAGGTATGGGAGATTTACGCAATGCGATGGATGCAGTTGGATAGAGCAAAACGCGCGCCTGCCCGGCAAGGGTGCGTCGCCCTGCTGGTTGCGCTCGCGCTGGTTTGGGCCGTGCCGGCCAGTGCCGATACCGCCGCACCGGCGAGCATTAAATATCCCATCGCGCCCGAGGGCG
>JAURVQ010000009.1 GCA_030655395.1 Gammaproteobacteria bacterium
CGCCCTCGGAGCGGAGGGAAGGAGTGTGTATGAGGTGGTCACCAACGCCGATCCGCTGCGCGCCCAAGAGCTGCTGGCCGCTCTGCCGGCACCGCTGTATGCGGACCTGCAGGCCCTGTCGCTGCATGACAAGGATATCAGCCGGCTCAAGGCGCGCCTGATCCTGGTGCACGGCAGGAGCGACAACCTCACCCCCTTCCCCGAGAGCATCGCGCTCGCCCAAGCCGTGCCGGCCTCCCAAGCGCGGATTTACCTGATCAACCAGGTGCTGGGCCACGTGGATCTGAGCTTGGGTCGCGTGCTCTCCTGGCAGTTCCTGACCCAGGAGCTGCTGGACATCTGGCGCATGGGGCGCGCGCTGGACGCGCTGCTGGTCGAGCGGGGCGCCGATGATGGCTAGGCTGCACGCGTCGCCTATCACGATTTCGCCGACCAGCACGCCTCAATGTCGCGGGCACAGGGACGCGCAGGAGCGACCCTCCCGCGACACTAGCACACCCCTGTGCGTCGCCGGTATTCGTGGGCGTGGAGCGCCGCATCTCCGCAACGAGTTCGACGCTCGCTGCCTACGTGATTCCGGCGGATGAAGAAAAGCTGATTGCGCACGATGTGCGCGACCGTCTCGGCGCGACAGCGTAAAGGGCGCCTCTAAAAATGATGGATTTTGCTTCAAGACTAAGGCGCAGCGCCGTCGAGCAGCGCAGCATACAAGTTAGTATGTGAGCAGCGGAGACAAGCTGCAACGCAGTATTGGAGCAAAAGACACATTTTTGGAGGTGCCCTGGAGGACAACGCTCAGTCCGCGTGCATGGCGACCGGAATGCGGTGGCGTCCGAAGTGGCCGGCCTGCGCGTCGAATCTTCCCGCCAGTGGCGTGTGGCACTCCGGACACTGGCCTTGCGGCGTTACGCGGTATTCCAGAATCTCGTACCAGTCACGCACGATGAGCGGCGTCTGGCACTGCGCGCAATACGTCGTGTCGCCTTCGGGGTCGTGCACGTTGCCGGTGTACACGTAATGCAGCCCGGCATTCATGGCAATGCGGCGCGCGCGCTGTAGGGTCGCGGCGGGCGTGGGCGGTATGTCGAGCATCTTGTAGTCGGGATGAAAGGCGCTGAAGTGCAGCGGCACGTCGGGGCCCAGGTTTTCCATGATCCACTCGCTCATCTTGGTAAGCTCGGCGTCGGAGTCGTTGCGGCCCGGGATGAGCAGCGTAGTGATTTCAAACCACACCTTGGTTTCGTGCTTCAAATACTTGAGCGTTTCCAGCACCGGCGCAAGGTGGGCGCCGGTGAGTTTGTAGTAAAACTCCTCGGTGAACGCCTTCAGGTCTACATTGGCGGCATCTATCTTGGCATAGAAATCACGCCGCGGTTCGGCGTGCATATACCCCGCAGTCACCGCCACGGTCTGAATGCCGTGCGCGTGACAGGCATCCGCGACGTCCATCGCATATTCAGCGAAGATCACCGGATCGTTATAGGTAAACGCCACGCTCTTGCAGCCGAGGTCGTGGGCGGTGCGCGCGATGGCTTCCGGGCCTGCCTGGTCGGTCAAACGGTCGAAGTCGCGCGACTTTGAAATATCCCAGTTCTGGCAGAACTTGCAGGCGAGATTGCAGCCCGCGGTGCCGAAGGAAAATACGCTGCTGCCGGGATAAAAATGATTGAGCGGCTTTTTCTCGATCGGGTCTACGCAGAAACCGGACGAGCGTCCGTAGGTCGTAAGCACCATCTGGTCGCCGATGCGGCTGCGCACAAAGCAGGCGCCGCGCTGGCCCTCGTGCAGCTTGCAGTCGCGCGGACAGAGGTCGCACTGGATGCGGCCGTCGTCCAGTTTATGCCAGTAACGGCCGGGAAAATTCTCGTTAGTGTTAGTCATGGTGTACTCGATGCCGTCCCGGCCTCAGCCAATGAATCCTGTTCACGCCATTTGCGTACGGTGTAGCGGTAGATATCTATGCTCTGCGCCCAGAAATCGGCGGGCAAGCCCGCCTTTTGCTTGAGTTCGCGCAGGAAATCGCGCGCATCGGGTAGCTGCTGCCACACCTGCGGCAGGAAGGTGCCGCGTTGCGTGCCGTAGTGCAGTACCACGCCGTCGGTGTGCGGGCGTAATTGTGCGCGCAGATCGGACTCGTCCTTGAAATCCAGCGGCTCCATCTGCGAGAGCAATGAAATCTCGATGCGTGTATGCGGCAGTTCGGGGGCGGACAACGGCGTAAAGCGCGGATCGCGGAACGCGGCGGCCATCGCGTTGGCGCGCACGTCTTCCATGAGCGGGCGATGCGCCTCGAGTGTGCCGATGCACCCGCGCAGTTTGTCGTGTTGCGTGAGCGTGACGAAGCACGCGCCATGTTCGCTGAGCCACTCAGCCGCAGGCGGGGTGGCCGTCGGCTCACCCAGTGCCGCGTGTATGCTGGCGCGCGCGATGCGCAGCAGGATGCGGCCTTGCTCAGTGTACATGTGCAGCATCCTCATAAAATGCAAAGGCGCTGTAACCCACCACCTGATCGCGCGGCCCGGCGGTATCGCCGGAGTTGCGCAGGTCGAGCAACGCGGGGCGCAGACGGCGCCTGCGCGCGACGGACAACAAACCATTCACCGGCGTTGCGCCACAGGCCTGTTCGTGCGTCAGCGTATCCGGGCCGAGGGCGAGAATCTGCTGCGCCGTTTCTCCATCCACGTCGCGCGCGACGGCGTAGGGCAGATAGTGGGACAGATCGGAACTGATCACAATGAGGGTTTCCGCGCCGCCCCACAAGGCGTCGATCACCTCGGCCACCTCGCCGGGAGTGGCATCACCTACCGCCAGCGGCACCACGCTGAAATCACCCAGCATGCGTTGCAGGAACGGCAACTGCACTTCCAGTGAGTGCTCCAGCGCATGCGCGGCGGCGCTCACGCCGACCTGCGGCAGATGTGCGATGGCATGCACGGCGTCAGCATCCACCGGAATCACGCCGAGCGGCGTCGCCAGGGCCTGCGCCTCCGGCAGCGCGAGCCCGCGTATCGGCACGCGATGCACCGGCCCGAGCAGCACCACGCGGCGGATCGCACGCGCCGCCTGCTTCAGGTGCGCATAGGCGCTCGCCGCCACCGGCCCGGAGTACACATAACCCGCATGCGGCACGATAAGTACCTTGGGTGCCGCCGCCGCGGGTTTATTGCTCACGTCGGCCAATAGCTCATCCACCGTGCGCACAAGCTCGGCGGGATCGGCGGGGTAAAAGCTGCCGGCAACGGCAGGTGGGCGGATAGTAGGTGTCATAGAACGAATATGGGGGCGCACGACGCACATCTCAAGGTCGAAACGGCCTCACAGCGTGCGCGCCAATAAGGCACGTAACTCCTTGAGCGGGCGCGTGTTCAGGACATCGCTCTTCTCCAGCCAGCCGCGCCGCGCCTGTCCCACGCCGAAGCGCAGGTTGTCGAACTGGTTCGCGCTGTGCGCGTCGGAGTTGATGGCGACCAACACGCCTTCCTCTTTTGCCATCTGGGCGTAGATGTCGAGCAGATCGAGCCGCTCCGGGTGTGCATTGATCTCCAGAAAGCAGCCGCGTTCGCGTGCATGGCGGATGATGCGCAGCATGTCGGCATCGTAGGGTGCGCGCTCCTCGATCAGGCGCCCGGTGGGATGGGCGAGGATGGAAAAGTGCGGATGGTCCATCGCCTTCAGGATGCGCGCGGTCTGCCTGGCGCGCGAGAGATCAAAGTGACTGTGCACTGCAGCGACCACAATATCGAGTCGCCCCAGCAAATCATCGGGCAAATCCAGCGTACCGTCTTCCAGAATATCCACCTCGATGCCCTTGAGCAGCGTGATGCCTTTGATCCCGGCATTCAGCCGGTCGATCTCGTCCATCTGCGCGAGCAGCCGTTGCGGAGTGAGGCCGTGCGCGACCGTGAGGTGGCGCGAGTGCTCCGTGATGGCGAGGTATTCAAAACCGCGCGCCTGCGCCGCCTCCGCCATTTCACGCAGCGTATTGCGCCCGTCGGTGGCCTGGGTGTGGGCGTGCAGGTCGCCGCGCAGATCGGCGAGTTCGACCAGCCGGGGCAGCCGATGCGCGCGCGCCGCCTCGATCTCGCCGCGGTTTTCGCGCAACTCCGGTTCGATGTAAGGCAGGCCCACGGCGGCATACACCGACTCTTCGGTCTGACCCGCGACGCGTTGTTTGCCGCGAAAGACGCCGTACTCGTTGATCTTGAGGCCCATCTCCTGACCGATCTTGCGGATCGCAATGTTGTGCGATTTGCTGCCGGTAAAATAATGCAGCGCCGCACCGTACGCCTGTTTCGCCACCACGCGGATGTCCACCTGCAGTTTGGAGCGCAGCCGCACCGTGGCGCGCGTGGTTCCCTTGGCAATAACCTCCGCCACTTCGTCGTAGTTGACGAAATGATCCATGATCGGGCTGGTGCGATTCGCAGTGACGAGGATATCGAGGTCGCCCACGGTTTCCTTGTAACGGCGAAAACTTCCCGCCACAACCACATGATCCACGCCGGGCACGGCCTTGAGATAGCTCACCAGACGTTCGCCATACTGCGCGGCCACTGCCAGTTTGAAGCGGGCAGTGGCGCCGGCCTGCATCTCGATGGAGTGCAGTATCTTCGCCTCGGTCTTCTCGCCAAAACCGTGCAAACTGCGGATGCGTCCGTCGCGCGCGGCGCGCGCCAGTTGTTCGAGCGAGTGGATGTCCAGCTCGTGGTAGAGGACCTTGACCTTTTTCGGGCCGAGGCCGGGGAGTTTGAGCAGTTCGATGAGCGCGGGCGGGGTGCGTTTTTTCAGTTTGCGCAGCATGACGCAAGTGCCGCTGTGCACGATCTCGTGTATTTTCGCCGCAAGGTCTTCGCCGATGCCGGGGAGTTCGGTGAGATCGGCGCCGTCTGCGATCATGTCGCCCGCCTCGCGGCTGAGATCGCGGATCACGCGCGCGGCGTTGCGGTAGGCGCGGATCCGGAACGGATTGGCGCCTTCTATTTCGAGCAGATCGGCGATCTCTTCAAATACCGCCGCGATATCGGTGTTATAGACGGCCATAATCCGCACTCATCTGGCGCAAACGCTACACCTTTTTCTTTTTCTCCTGCGCCTGCTCGCGCGCGATGACCTTGGCCAGCGCCGACAACTCCTCGGCCAGCAGTTCGATGATGTCGTCCAGTGCGAGTATGCCGACCAGACCGCCGCGCGCATTCACTATCGGGAGTCTGCGCACGCCCTTGATGCGCATGAGCTGAATGGTTTCGTAGACACCATCCGTGTCGCGCGCGCTGACGAGTTGAAAGCTCATGATATCGCCCACGGTGACTACATCGAGATCAACATTCTTTGCCACCACCTCGACGACGATGTCGCGGTCGGTGACGATTCCGACCGGCACGCGCTGGGCGTCTTTCTCGTCCACCACCAGCACATCGCCGACATGGTGTTGACGCATGAGTTGCGCGGCTTCGCGTATGGAATCCTCCCGGCGCACGAACACCACTTCACGACTGCACAGTTCGCCTATGGGCATAACGCCTCCTGTTGTGGTGGGTTGGGTTGCCTGACAAATGATGCGGGTTAGCGAGCGGCGCTGCAAGCGCTGCCGGTGGAATTACAGGCGCAGCAACGCAGCGTAGCACCGTGTAAAAATGGTTGGAGCTTGTTGAAAATGGCGTCCCCAAGGGGATTACTCGCGCCATCCATGGCGCTCGCCCTCCGGGCCAGCGTCGCTTCGCGCCGCTGTTCCGCGCACGCTCCCGGCGTGCGCAGGTCGAACCTTCGGTTCTCATCCCCTTGGGGAAAACAATACATAAAAAACGGGGCGCCTGAAAGCAGGCGCCCCGTTTTATTTATTAATGGCGTCCCCAAGGGGATTCGAACCCCTGTCGCCGCCGTGAAAGGGCAGTGTCCTAGGCCTCTAGACGATGGGGACGGATGTGATGTGTGCGTGAACCTGTGTGTGGCATCGTGGTGGAGCCAGGCGGGATCGAACCGCCGACCTCTTGCATGCCATGCAAGCGCTCTCCCAGCTGAGCTATGGCCCCGAAAGCAAGGCGCTATTCTAGGGGGCGGGCTGGGTAGCGTCAAGAAAATGCGGCAGAAATGCGGCTCTCGGCGCGTGCCGCTCACATGTTTTCAATCACCGCATCACCAAATCCAGAGGTGCTGACCAGCGTGGCTTCGGGCATGAGTCGTGCGAGATCGGTGGTCACGGTTTTGGCGGCGATGGCGCCGGACACGCCTTTGATGATGCAATCGGCGGCCTCATTCCAGCCGAGGTGACGCAGCATCATTTCCGCGGAGAGTATGATGGAGGCCGGGTTGAGCTGGTTTTTGCCGGCGTATTTCGGCGCGGTGCCGTGCGTGGCCTCGAACATGGCGACGGCATCGGAAAGGTTCGCGCCCGGCGCCATGCCGATACCGCCCACCTGCGCGGCGAGCGCGTCGGAGATGTAGTCGCCGTTGAGATTGAGCGTGGCGATCACGCTGAAGTCCTCCGGGCGCAATAAAATCTCCTGCAAAAAGGCATCGGCGATGACATCTTTAATGATGATATCTTTGCCGGTGTTTGGATTTTTCATCCGGCACCAGGGCCCCGCGTCCATCTCTGCTGCGCCGAACTCGCGTTGGGCGAGTGCATAGCCCCAGTTGCGGAATCCGCCTTCGGTAAATTTCATGATGTTGCCCTTGTGCACCAGCGTTACCGAGTCGCGCTTGTTATCAATGGCGTATTGAAGCGCCTTGCGCACCAGACGTTCGGTGCCTTCGCGCGACACCGGCTTGATGCCGATGCTGGAGCTTGCGGGAAAGCGGATTTTTTTCACGCCCATCTGCTGCTGCAGGAAGTCGATGACCTTTTTCACCTCCGGCGTGCCTGCCGCCCACTCGATGCCGGCGTAGATGTCCTCCGAATTTTCGCGGAAGATCACCATGTCGGTCTTCTCCGGATGTTTCAGCGGGCTCGGTGTGCCGGTGTAGTAGCGCACCGGGCGCAGGCAGACGTACAAATCCAGCTCCTGGCGCAGCGTGACGTTGAGCGAGCGCATGGCGCCGCCGACCGGCGTCGTGAGCGGCCCTTTGATGGAGACTACATAGTCGCGCAATACGCGCAGCGTTTCTTCCGGCAGCCAGGTGTTGTCGCCGTAGACACGTACTGCCTTTTCACCCGCATACACTTCCATCCAGGCGATGGCGCGGCGGCCAGCGTAGGCCCTGCTCACCGCGGCGTCCACCACCTGCCGCATCACCGGTGTGATGTCCACACCGATGCCGTCGCCTTCAATGAAGGGGATGATCGGGCGATCAGGAGTATTCAGGGAATGATCGGCGTTGACGCGTATGCGCTCGCCGTTGGCGGGGACAACGATGTGGGTGTAGGCCATGGCGTTCCGTGGTCGATTAAAGTCAAACAAGTGAGTAATTTTAGCATTAACGGCATGAGTGGCATAAAATTTGTATCAGTTGTACCGATAAGCAGTACCCCACGTGGGACAGGAGGCTGGCATGAAATTCTTTATCGACAGTGCGAATCTGGATGATGTGCGTAAAGCGGTCGAACTCGGCATGGCGGACGGTGTGACCACCAATCCGTCGCTGATGGCCAAGGAAACCGGCATCAGTTTTCACCAGCAGATCGCCACGATCTGCGAAATGGTGGACGGGCCGGTGAGTGCGGAGGTCACCGCGCTGGACTACGCGGGCATGGTGAAGCAGGGCCGTGAACTCGCCAAGATCGCACCCAACGTGACGGTCAAGCTGCCGCTCACACCCGATGGCCTGCGTGCCTGCCGCGTGCTTGCGGACGAGGGCACGATGGTGAACGTCACGCTGTGTTTTTCAGCGGCACAGGCGATACTCGCGGCCAAGGCCGGCGCGAGCTTCATCTCACCGTTCGTGGGCCGGATCGACGACGTGGGCGAACACGGCATGAACCTGATTGCCGAGATCGTGGACATTTACAGCAACTATGACTGGGACACCGAAGTGCTGGTGGCCTCAGTGCGCCACCCCACGCATGTGCTGGAGGCCGCACGCATCGGCGCCGACGTGGTGACCATGCCGTTCAAGGTGCTGGAGCAGATGTACAAACATCCGCTAACGACGATAGGGATCGACCAGTTCATGGCCGACTGGAAGAAAAGCGGTATTAAGTAGGTCGGGTCAAGGCGTATAGCGCCGGACCCGACGTTGCTGGTCGGATCCGCTGTGCTTGATCCGACCTACATAACTGAAGGGGCTGTCCTAGTTATCTAGGACAGCCCCTAACTTAAAACGTCCCGCCGTTCCAACCCCAGAGCGGGCCCTTGGCGTTGGCAAATTCGATATAGACGCGCTCCTTTTTCACGCCGATTTCCTGCTCCATGAGTTCGCACAGCGTCTTCGACAGCGCCGCAGTCTTGCCCTCCGGCAGGCCGATGCTTTTGAGTTCAAGGTAGGCGAGCGGGGCGTCCGAGCCCGCAAACAGCATTGGTGTCGGCGGCTCCAGCGCCACCATCACATAGTCTTCCGGCTTGCCGAGCAGGCTCGCCACCGCGCGTGAGGCCTTGGCGAGCAGCGTCTGGGTGGCCGCGGCAGTCAGCGGAGCATTGGTCTTTATCTTGAGATAGGGCATCGCATCTCCTGAGGATTTGTAAGGTTAACGGATGATTTTACTGCGTCATCCCGGTTTTTACAGTTCCATCCGGCCACTTTATCGTTTATTCTAAATAGCTTACGCAGATATCTGTAAACAATCACGCGGAGTAATGGTTTTGGAACTGACAGGCGCAGAAATCCTGGTGCGCGCGTTGAAGGATGAAGGCGTGGAATACGTCTTCGGCTATCCCGGCGGCGCGGTGCTGCACATCTACGATGCGCTCTACAGGCAGGAAGACGTGAAGCATATCCTGGTGCGCCACGAGCAGGGCGCGACGCACGCCGCCGACGGCTATGCGCGTTCCACCGGCCGGCCGGGCGTGGTGCTGGTCACCTCCGGTCCCGGCGCGACCAACGCCGTCACCGGCATCGCCACGGCCTACATGGATTCCATTCCGCTGGTCATCATCACCGGACAGGTGCACACGTGGGCCATCGGCAGCGATGCCTTTCAGGAAGTGGATGCCGTCGGCATCACGCGTCCGTGCGTGAAGCATAATTTTCTGGTCAAGGACGTGAAAGACCTCGCGACCACGATCAAGAAGGCGTTTTATATTGCCACCACCGGCCGCCCCGGCCCGGTGGTGGTGGACGTGCCCAAGGATGTGACGGCCCAGGTGACGGAGTACGCCTATCCCAAAAAGGTGACGCTGCGTTCGTACAAGCCCGTGGTCGAGGGGCATCCGGGCCAGATCAAGAAAGCGGTGGAGTTGATACTCTCAGCCAAGCGCCCGATGATCTACAGCGGCGGCGGTGTGATTCTGGGCGAAGCGTCCAGGACCCTCACCGAATTCACGCGCCTGCTGGGTTGCCCGATCACCAACACGCTGATGGGCCTGGGCTCCTATCCCGCCACCGACAAGCAGTTTGTCGGCATGCTCGGCATGCACGGCACCTATGAAGCCAATATGGCGATGCACGAGTGCGACGTGCTGCTCGCCATCGGCGCGCGTTTCGACGACCGCGTGGTGGGCAAGGTGGAGCTGTTCTCGCCCGGCTCGAAAAAGATACACATCGACATCGACCCGTCGTCGATCTCGAAGAGCGTGCGCGTGGACGTGCCCATCGTGGGCTCGGTGGGCAATGTGCTGGAGGAGATGATCAAACTCATCAAGGCGGCCAAAAAGCAGCCCGACAAGGCGGCGCTGGCGGCGTGGTGGAAACAGATCAATCAATGGCGCGCGAAGGATTGTTTGCGTTACGACCACAAAAGCAAACTCATCAAGCCGCAGGCCGTGCTGGAAAAATTGTACCAGCTTACCAAGGGAGACGCCTTTGTCACCTCCGACGTGGGCCAGCACCAGATGTGGGCCGCGCAGTTTTATAAATTCGACAAGCCGCGCCGCTGGATCAACTCCGGCGGTCTCGGCACCATGGGCTTCGGCCTGCCGGCGGCGATGGGCGTGCAGTTGGCGCACCCCAAGGCCACGGTCGCCTGCGTCACGGGTGAGGCGAGCATCATGATGTGCATACAGGAGCTGTCCACCTGCAAGCAATACGGCCTGCCGCTCAAGATCATCAACCTCAACAACCGCTACATGGGCATGGTGCGGCAGTGGCAGGAGTTTTTTTACAAGGGGCGCTACTCGCACTCTTATATGGATGCGCTGCCGGACTTTGTGCAGCTCGCAGAGAGCTTCGGGCACGTCGGCATGAAGATCGAAAAGCCCGGCGACGTCGAGCCCGCGTTGAAAGAGGCGCTGAAACTGAAAGACCGGCTGGTGTTCATGGACTTCATCACCGATCAGACTGAGAATGTGTATCCGATGATTGAAGCGGGCAAGGGGCATCATGAGATGCATCTCTCGCCGGAGCGGGAGTTAGCGTGAACAATATGCGGCACATCATTTCGATACTGATGGAAAACGAATCCGGCGCGTTGTCGCGCGTGGCGGGGCTGTTCTCCGCGCGCGGCTACAACATCGAGTCGCTCACCGTGGCGCCGACCGACGACCCCTCGCTGTCGCGCATGACGCTGGTGACGAGCGGCACCGACAACATCATCGAGCAAATCACCAAGCAGCTCAACAAGCTGGTGGATGTGGTGAAGCTGCTCGACCTCACCGAAGGCCCGCACATCGAACGCGAGATGATGCTGATCAAGGTGAAGGCGACAGGCGTGGCACGTGAAGAAATAAAGCGCCTGGCGGATATCTTCCGTGGCCACATCATCGATGTCACGGATTCGAGTTATGTGATTGAGCTCACCGGCACCGGCGAGAAGCTCGACGGCTTCATCCAGGCGCTCGACGGCAAGGCCATTCTGGAGGTCGTGCGCTCCGGCGTGTCGGGCATCGCGCGCGGCGCGAAGAGTTTGAAGGTTTAATAACAAATAGGTAGGTCGGCTCAAGCCGATAGGCGGAGCCGACATCGTTGTCGGATCCGCTACGCTTGATCCGACCTACTTGCTAGCCACTCGTTACTGCATTTACAGAGGAAACCATGAATATTTATTACGACAAAGACGCCGACCTTTCCATCATCAAAAGCAAAAAGGTCGCCATCATCGGTTACGGTTCGCAGGGTCATGCCCACGCCAATAACCTGCAGGATTCAGGTGTGGATGTGGTGGTGGGCCTGCGTCCGGGCTCCGCGTCCGAAGCCAAGGCGCAGAAGGCCAAGCTCAAGGTGAAGGATGTGGCGGAGGCCGTAAAGAGCGCCGACGTGGTCATGATCCTCGCGCCGGATGAGCACCAGGCCAAGCTCTACCGCGACACCATTGAGCCCAACATCAAGAAGGGCGCGGCGCTTGCCTTCGCCCACGGTTTCAATATCCATTTCGGCCAGATCGAGCCGCGCGCCGATCTCGACGTCATCATGATCGCGCCCAAGGGCCCCGGCCATCTGGTGCGTTCCACTTATACGCAGGGCGGCGGCGTGCCGAGTCTCATCGCCGTGCATAAGGACGCCAGCGGCAAGGCCAAGGCCATCGCCCTGTCTTATGCCAGCGCCAACGGCGGCGGCCGCGCGGGCGTCATCGAAACCAATTTCCGCGAAGAGACTGAGACCGACCTGTTCGGCGAGCAGGCCGTACTGTGCGGCGGTGCGACGGCGCTGGTGCAGGCCGGCTTTGAAACCCTGGTTGAGGCCGGCTACGCGCCGGAGATGGCCTACTTCGAATGTCTGCACGAGCTGAAGCTGATCGTGGATCTGATGTACGAAGGCGGCATCGCCGACATGCGCTATTCCATTTCCAATACCGCGGAATACGGCGACATGACGCGCGGCCCGCGCATCGTCACCGCGGAGACCAAGCGCGAGATGAAGAAAATCCTGGGTGAAATTCAAAGCGGCGCATTCGCGCGTGAATTCATTCTGGAAAATCAGGCCGGTGCGCCGGTGATGAAGGCGACCAGACGCCTTACACGCGAGCATCAGATCGAAGTGGTAGGCGAAAAGCTGCGCAGCATGATGCCGTGGATCAAGGCCAACCGGCTGGTGGACAAGTCGCGTAATTGAAGCCTGGCCCCGTGCCCGAGAATAATCACAACGGAAGGGAGCAAGGCGACGCATCGGGTCTGCGCCGGCGGCGCGGTATTTACCTGCTCCCCAATTTGTTCACCACCGCCGGATTATTCGCGGGTTTTTACGCCATCGTTGCGGGCATGAACGGACGCTTCGAGGCCGCCGCCGTCGCGATCTTTGTTGCGATGGTGATGGACGGCATTGATGGACGCATCGCCCGCCTCACCAACACCCAGAGCGACTTCGGCGCGGAGTACGACAGCCTCGCCGACATGGTTTCCTTCGGCATTGCTCCGGCGCTGGTGGTGTATTCCTGGGGCCTCAACACGCTCGGCAAATTCGGCTGGCTCGCCGCCTTCGTCTACACGGCCTGTGCCGCACTGCGTCTTGCGCGCTTCAACACCCAGACCGGCATGATCGACAAGCGCTACTTTCAGGGCCTGGCGAGTCCGGCGGCGGCGGCCATCATCGCGGGCATGGTGTGGAGCGCGCATGATTACGGGCTGGAGGGCAAGGTCGTCATGATCGCGGCGCTGGTGCTCACCGTGCTCGTGAGTGCGCTGATGGTGAGCAAGATGCGCTACTACAGCTTCAAGGACTTCAATCTTAAAGGCAAGGTGCCGTTTCTGACGCTGGTGGTGCTGGTGCCCATCATCGTGCTGATCTCCATCGACCCGCCACTAGTGCTGTTCGCCGTGTTTCTGCTCTACGGACTCTCCGGCCCGGTGCTTACGCTGCTGCAATTGCGCAACAGGCGTCTGACGCGCAAAGGACTGGCAGCGGGTGAAAGTGCGGAGCCTAAGGATTTACGTTGATGGCGAGCCTTGTGAGCCCTTGAAAAACCGGCGCGCCCGCCTTATAGTAAGACTCAGATTTGAAAAAACATCATGAAACACGCAAACCACGTCGTTGTTGCCACCCTTGCCGCCCAGCGGCAGGCGGGTTTGCGCGCGCCGTCCTCGCTTAATCTCCTGCTCGTGCTGCGACTGCTGCCCTAGGGCAGACACCGTCGATATCCCTGGCGAGGGAATAACCACGCGAACCAATCCTGATGAACAAGCTGCGCGACGCCGCACAGTGCTATGTATATTTTTGGCGCGTCGTGTAGCATAGCGGCAGCGGAGAATGCAGATGAGCGACAAATTAATCATTTTTGACACCACCATGCGCGACGGCGAGCAAAGCCCCGGCGCATCGATGACGCGCGAGGAAAAGATACGCATCGCGAAGAGCCTGGAGCGCATGCGCGTCGATGTGATCGAGGCCGGGTTCCCCATCGCGAGCGTGGGCGATTTCGAATCGGTGCAGGCGGTGGCCAATGTCGTCAAGGACAGCACCGTGTGCGCGCTCGCGCGCGCGCTGGACAAGGACATCGACCGCGCCGCCGAGGCGTTGAAGGGCGCACAGTCACGACGCATCCACACCTTCATCGCCACTTCGCCGATCCATATGGAGAAAAAGCTCAAGATGACGCCTGAGCAGGTGCTGGAGCAGGCGGTGAAGGCGGTAAAGCGTGCGCGGCAATACACCGACGACGTGGAGTTTTCCCCCGAAGACGCCGGACGCTCCGAGACTGATTTTCTGTGCCGCGTGCTGGAAGCAGTGATCGCCGCCGGTGCGCGCACGGTGAACATTCCCGACACCGTGGGTTACAACCTGCCGCACCAGTTCGGCGCGTTGATAAAGACCTTGCGCGAACGCGTGCCCAATTCTGACAAGGCGGTGTTTTCCGTGCACTGCCACAACGACTTGGGCCTCGCGGTGGCGAACTCACTCTCCGCGGTGTTGAACGGTGCGCGTCAGGTGGAGTGCACCATCAACGGCCTGGGCGAGCGCGCCGGCAATGCGGCGTTGGAGGAGATTGTGATGGCGGTGCGCACGCGGCGTGACATCTTCACCTGCGATACGCGCATCGATGCCACCCAGATTGTGCCTGCGAGCCGTTTGGTCTCAGGCATCACCGGCTTCGCCGTGCAGCCGAACAAGGCCATCGTCGGCGCGAACGCGTTCGCCCATGAATCCGGCATCCATCAGGACGGCGTGCTCAAGCACCGCACGACCTACGAAATCATGCGTGCCGAGGACGTGGGCTGGGTGACGAATCGCATGGTGCTGGGCAAACACTCCGGGCGCAACGCGTTCCGCGCGCGCTTGCAGGAATTGGGCGCCAGCTTTGACTCGGAAGAAGCGTTGAATGAAACCTTCGTCCGCTTCAAGGAGCTTGCCGACAAGAAGCACGACATCTATGACGAGGACTTGCAGGCGCTGATCAGCGAGACCAACCTCGCCGCCGAGAACGAGCGCATCAAACTGGTCGCACTCAAGGTGTGTTCCGAGACCGGCGAGACGCCGAATGCCGCCATCACGCTTTCGGTGGACGGCGTCGAGCACCGCGCCACCGCTCCGGGCGGCGGGCCGGTGGACGCCGCCTTCAAGGCCATCGAGGCCGTCGTGCACAGCGGCACCACACTACAGCTTTACTCGGTGAACAACATCACCAGCGGCACCGATTCGCAGGGCGAGGTGACGGTGCGCGTGGAGAAGGGCGGACGCATCGTCAACGGCCAGGGCGCGGACACCGACATCGTGATCGCCTCCGCCAAGGCCTACCTCAACGCGATGAATAAAATCCTGCAAACCTCGGAGCGCGCGCACCCACAGGCCGGGCAACCGATCTGATGCTGCGTCTATCTGAAGCTTCCGTGTGAAGTTAGCACTCAAGATTGATGTGGACACGCTGCGCGGCACGCTGGAAGGCGTGCCGCGCCTTGTCGCGTTGCTGAAAAAACATCAGGCGCAGGCCACATTTTTATTCAGCCTCGGCCCCGACAACACCGGGCGCGCCATCAAGCGCGTATTTCGCCCCGGTTTCTTGAGCAAGGTATCGCGCACCTCGGTGCTGGAGCACTACGGCCTGAAAACGCTTTTGTACGGCACGCTGCTGCCCGCGCCCGACATTGGCAAGCGTGCCGGGCACATCATGCGCGCGGTGCGCGACGCGGGTTTTGAAACCGGCATCCATTGCTACGATCACATCCGCTGGCAGGATTACGTGGCGCACAAAGACGCGGACTGGACTGCACGCGAAATGCGTCTGGCGAGCGAACGCTTCGAGGAAATATTGGGAGTTCGCGCCCACACCTTCGGCGCCGCCGGTTGGCAAATCAACGACCACGCATTGCGCCAGGAGCAGATACTGGGCTTCGATTATTGCAGCGACACGCGCGGCACGCACCCGTTCCTGTCTGTGGTGCAAGGCGCAACGCTGCATTGCCCGCAATTACCCACCACGCTGCCCACGCTGGACGAGCTGATCGGTGTGGACGGCATCACGCCAGCCAACGTCGCGCAACACCTGCTCACGCTGACGCAAACACCACCGCCCACAGGACACGTCTACACCCTGCACGCCGAGTTGGAGGGCATGAAATATCTGGGCGTGTTTGATGACCTGCTGCGCGGCTGGCGCGCGCAGGGCTACGACCTTGTTTCACTTAAGCAGTATTTCGCGGCGCTGGACAGAAATTCCTTGCCTCACCACGAAGTGATGATGGGCGAGATTGCCGGACGCTCTGGAACCGTTGCGTTACAGAAACCGCTGTGAGTAGGGTGGGCAACGTGTTGCCCACATGGTTTTTTGAATAGGGGTTGAAACTGCGTGGGCAAACAAAATCCGTTTGCCCACCCTACATGGCTGGAGCGCCTTGTTAGCCGTTTTAACCCTCAATAAAGTAATCGCTGTCAATTTTCTTCGTTTCATACGATGTGACAGGAGTAACCCCAACATTATGATCGATCATGAGTTGGGATAACTGCTCACCGTCTATAAGCACGATCTTGGAATCTATTTTTGCCACATAATCCACGGCTTCACGGCTGAAGTCGGAAGTGGTGATAAAGATTCCTTTCTTCGCACGGTGCCCTTGCAGAGCACCCGCAAACTTCTGTATTTCAGGGCGCCCGATCGTAGCCTGCCACCGTTTGGCTTGAATGTAGATGACATCGAGGCCGAGACGATCTTCGTTAATGATGCCGTCAATGCCTTCGTCGCCGCTGCGGCCAATGGCCTTTCCAGCTTCCTTTCGAGAACCACCATAGCCCATGTTTACGAGAACATCGATGACGAGGCGCTCAAAAAATGACGGGGAGCATTCTGTTACGGTTTTTAGAAGTTCAGCGGACAAATCTTCGCGAAGTTTCTGATATGCCGTTTCCAGAAGCTCGCCTGGTGTTTGGAGGGTTTCGGTCGATTCTGTGGTTTCTGCCGGTTCTCGGTGTTTTGCCCTGAACTCTACAAACTCGGGGAATTGCTCTAAGAATTTCACATTGATTTCGGGCGGATTTTTGGACAGGATTTCCCGACCACGCTGGGTGATGCGGAAGTACCCGCGCCGCGTTGACTCCAACAGAGTCGCCTTACTCATATAGGACCGCGCCCAAGCCACACGGTTGTTGAATCTTGGCTGTTGTCCGCTCGGCAACATCTCATTCTTTTCTGCGTCCGTAAGCCTGAACTGTTTGGACAAGCCCTCGATTGCTTCCCGTAGGGAATGTTCGTTTCCGTCCGTAGCGAAACGAAGCAAGGGAAGCATGATTGACTGGTAATCAGGTATCGCCATGTGTGGTTCTTCTATTGTTGACGGTTGACGTCTTGTTGATCGGCGCGGCGCTGTTTGCCGCGTCCGTTCAAACTAAATGTTGGGTGCTACCCTGTAAATTGCCCACCAAACAGCCAGAGCTCCGAGGAGTAAGACACCCGCCAAGGTTATCGCGATGCCGATATTGTGACGATACGAAGTGTGATTCGGTTTGTCGTAGGCCTCCAAAGCCTCTTTCGACGTGTTATCAAAAGACTCTTGGATTTTTGCCATCCGTTGCCGACTACCGACCATGCTGCAGTGGAACCGAAAAATAAGCACGGTGCCTACGATCAGTACAACCAGCGAAACAGATGAAAGAAGGCCTTTTTCGAAATCGGTCGCTTTTCCAAACCGATCGTAGAGGGCTACGATCGCTACATAAAGGGCAATTGCGTAATTGGTTATTGTGAATTGCTGTTGCTTGTAGAGGCGAATGTTGTCAATGGAGTCTTTGTACAGCAGTTCAAACGCATCATATTGCTTCTTATTTTGTTCGGCCCCTTCCATTTCAGCCTCCAACAGATGTGATTGGTGACACCCAACATCAATCAGACATCATCTACACTACTCTTTTCGGCTGTGACAGTCATCCTGCGTGGCTGTTTTTCAAGCGGCTCTGGGGCTTCAATCAGCTTGCCGGTTTCCACGCCCATTTCCGCGAATTTGCGCGCGCCGGGGATGAGTTGGCGCTCGAATGAACCGACGGCGGCGTTGTAGCTGTCGACGCTGCTGTTGAGGCTTTTGCCGACTTTGGTCAGGTGTTCGGCGAATACGCCGAGGCGCTTGTACAGTTCCTCGCCTACATCGCGGATGCGCTCGGCATTGACCGCCAGCGTCTGCTGGCGCCAGCCGTAGGCGACTGCGCGCAGCAAGGCGACAAAGCTGGTGGGTGTGGCGAGTATCACCTTCTGGCGCAGTGCGGTTTCGATGAGGTCGCGCTGGATGTCGAGCGCGGCGTTGAGGAACTGGTCGCCGGGTATGAACAGCACGACAAAATCGGGTGCGTTCTTGAATTGTTCCCAATAGGATTTGGCGGCGAGCTCGCGCACACGTTTGACGACGTTGCGTGCGTGGCTTTCGAGATGGAGGGTGCGCGTGGCGTCGTCGGTGGCCTCGACGGCGCTGAGATAGGCATCGAGCGGTGTCTTCACATCGACGATGATTTCGCGCCCGTCGGGCATGCGCACAATCATGTCGGGGCGCATGCCGCCTTCCGCTGTGGCGGTGTGTTCCTGTTCGAAGAAGTCGCAATACTCCACCATGCCGGCCAGCTCGGCGAGACGCTTGAGGGTGAGCTCGCCCCATTGGCCACGCACCTCCGGGCGGCGCAGGGCCTGCACCAGATTACGGGTTTCGCTTTGCAGCGACTGCTGGTTGAGCGCCATGGTTTCGAGATGCTTGCTGAGCGAGCCGAAGGACTCCTTGCGTTCGAGCTCGATCTGGCGAATCTGTTGTTCGTTTTTCTCCAAGGCCTCCTTGATGGGCTTTACCAGTTGCTCGATGGATTTTTCCTTTTGCTCCAGATCGCCCTGCGCCTTGATGTGAAACTGCTTGAGGTTTTCCTGCGCCAGCTTGAGAAATTCCTCGTTGTTGCTGCGCAGTGCCTCGCTCGCGAGCGCGGTGAAGGTGTGGGTGAGTTGCGCGCGCGCGGCTTCCAGCGCCGTTATCTTTTCCGCGCTGCTGCGCTGCTCGGCCTCGAGTTGCGCGCTCAGTGCGGCGTTGTCCCGGTTCAATACGCCAAGCCGGCGCTGCATCATGAGATAAACCGTCACGGCGCCGCCCGCTAGGCCGAGCAGTGCGATGACAATCAACGTGAAAGTGGAGCCAGACTCAATCATGCGCCGTAATCCAGTCGAGTAACTCAGCGGGGTGCGCGATCATGCCGTCCGCGCCCCAGCTGGCAGGTTGTTCATCTTCACCGATGTAACCGAACAGCGCCACCAGCGTTTTCATGCCCGCGCGCCTGCCGGCCTCGATGTCGCGCGCGGCGTCGCCGACATACAAACACTGATACGCCTCGCTCCCCGCGAGGTGGCAGGCGTGCAGCATGGGTGCGGGATGCGGCTTGCGCTCGGCCACGGTGTCGCCGCTCACTACGCACGCCGCGCGCGCTGATAATCCGATCTGTTCCAGCAACGGGTCGGTGAGCCACGCGGGCTTGTTGGTCACCACGCCCCAGTTCATGCCGCGCTGCTCAATAGCGCCCAGCAGTTCCTCGATGCCGGGGAACAGGCGCGTGTGCCGCGCCAGATGATCACGGTAGATGTCGAGCAGACGCAGGCGCAGCGTCTCGAACGCGGCAGTGCCGGGCTCGATTTCAAAGCCGAGGCGAATGAGCGCGGTGCCGCCATGCGACACCACAGGCCGGATAGTTTCAAACGGCAGCGGCGCGCGGCCCTGCTCCTGCAACACAGCGTTGAGCGCGAAGGCGAGGTCGGGGGCGGTATCGGCGAGTGTGCCGTCCAGATCAAACAGGACGGTGCGCAGCGTGTTAGTCATGTGCGCGCTGGAGGTGGACAAGGTAGTTGACGTCAATGTCGCGCCCCAGACTGTAGCGGCGCGTGAGCGGGTTGTAGGTCATGCCGGTGAGTTCTGTCACGGTCAGCCCGGCGTGGCGTGCCCACGCCTCTATCTCCGACGGGCGGATGAAGCGCGCGTAATCGTGCGTGCCGCGCGGCAGCATATTCAGCACATACTCCGCGCCGATTACCGCCAGCAAATAGGCCTTGGGTGTGCGGTTGAGGGTGGAAAGAAATACGTGGCCGCCGGGTTTGACCAGCGCGGCGCAGGCACGCACCACGGAGGAGGGGTCGGGCACGTGTTCGAGCAGTTCCATGCAGGTGACGACGTCGAATGCCGCGGGATGCTGCGCGGCAAATTGCTCCGCAGTGCCGTGCCGGTAATCCACCTGGACGCCGGACTCCAGCAGATGCAGCTTGGCGACATTGAGGGCGTCTTCGGCCATGTCGATGCCGGTGACGACCGCGCCGTGTTGCGCCATGGCTTCGGCGAGTATGCCGCCGCCGCAGCCGACATCCAGCACCCTTTTTCCGGCCAGTCTGGCGCGCGTGTCGATGTAATCAATGCGCAGCGGGTTGATGTCGTGCAGCGTCTTCAGTTCGCTGTCCGGATCCCACCAGCGCGCGGCCAGCGTGCGGAATTTGGCGACTTCGGCGGGGTCTACGTTGTGGGTGGTGTGTGCCATACGCATAGAATAACGCAGAACGCGCTGCGGTGGCTTAGCTCGGCCGGATTTTCTGCGCCCATGCGCGCGCCTTCGCTACCAGTTCAGATTCGTCCAGCGTGGTGAGCTTACGCTGCTTGAGGACGTGCTGCCCCGCCACCCACACATCGGTCACCTTGTCGCGGCCGATGGCGTAGACGAGTTGCGAGACGGGATCATAGAGCGGTTGCGTTTCGAGGTCGCCGAGATGTACCGCCGTGATGTCGGCGGCCTTGCCGGGTAGCAGCGAGCCGGTAAGGTCGCCGAGCCCCAGCGCGCGCGCGCCATTCAGCGTCGCCATGCGCAGTGCGGCGGCGGCGGGCATGCTGGTGGCATCGCCGCTCACGCCCTTGGCGAGCAGCGCCGCGGTACGCATCTCGCTGAACATGTCGAGGTCGTTGTTGCTCGCGGCGCCGTCGGTGCCGAGCGCAACGTTGATGCCGGCCTTGATGAGTTTGTCCAGCGGGCAAAAGCCGCTGGCGAGTTTGAGGTTGGACTCCGGGCAATGCACGACGTGCGCGCCGCTTGCGGCGACCAGCGCGATTTCGTCATCGGTGAGTTGTGTCATGTGCACCGCCTGCAGGCGCGGTGACAGGAGGCCGAGCTTGTGCAGCCGCGCCAGCGGACGCATGTGATATTTTGCGAGGCCTTGCTCGATCTCGTCGCGCGTCTCATGCACGTGCATGTGGATTTGCCGGTCGATCACGTCGGCGTACATCACGATCTTTTCCAGTGGCGCATCCGACACCGAGTAGGGCGCATGCGGCGCAAGCGTGGTGGTAATCAGGGGGTGATCCTTCCAGGCATCGTGCACCTCAAGGCCCTTGTGCAGATACTCGTCGGCATTGGCGGCCCAGGCGGTGGGGAAGTCGATCAGGATCAGCCCGATGCTCGCGCGCATGCCGCTGGCCGCCGCCACGCGCGCGGTGTGATCGGGGAAAAAATACATGTCGTTGAAACAGGTGGTGCCGCCGCGCAGCATTTCGGCGATGGCGAGTTGCGTGCCGTCCTGCACGAACTGCGGGTTGACCCAGGCGGCTTCCGCAGGCCAGATGTGCTGGTTCAGCCACTCCATCAGCGGCATATCATCGGCCAGCCCGCGCAGCAGCGACATCGCGGCATGGGTGTGGGCGTTGATGAGGCCGGGGATCAGGGCATGCTCGTCGAGATGCAGCGTCGTGGCGGCGCTGTAACGGGTGTTCGCCTCGGTAGCGGGTAGCAGATCAAGGATGCGTCCTTCGTGCACCGCGAGACAGTGGCCGCTGTGAACGACACCTTCCGGCTCCACCGGAATGATCCAGCGCGCATGAATCAGGAGATCAATGTTGAACATGGTATTTCAGCGGCTGCTCCCTGCATAAAAAAAGCCCCGCACGAGGCGGGGCTGAAGGGGTTCTGTTTAGGCAGGTCGATTTAGTTCTCGCGCTGCACCTTGGTCTCAACATTGACGCGGCGGTTCGGCGCCAGGCACTTGATGAGGGCGGAGCGGCCCTTGATGCCATCGCAGCTTACGACGGGCTCGGCTTCACCCTTGGCCGCAGTTTCAATACGGTTGCTGCTGACGCCCTGCTGTTCCAGATACGACTTCACGGCATCCGCACGGCGCTGTGAGAGCTTCATGTTGTAGCTGTTGCTGCCGATGCGGTCGGTGTGACCGGTGACGAGCAACACGTCGACTTCAGTATGTTCCTTCATCTTGGCGACGAATTCGTCCAGCTTGGCCTTGCCTTCCGGCTTCAGTACCGCCTTGTCGAAATCAAAGAAGGCGTCGGTTTGCAGCACGGCGCGGATGGCCGGGGGCTGCGGGCCTGCAGCAGGCTGGGCCTTCTCCATTGCTGCGGCCGGAGCAGCAGCATCGCCACATTCGACCAAGGCGTGCTCTTCATTCCAGGAGCCGGTACGGACACACTCTTTGGAGCCATCGCGCACCAAGGTTCCGGAGCTGTCTACAACATAGGCGTGGTTATTGGTGGCGCCTTCTGCAAAGGAGGTGCTCATACCAATGAACGGCATTATGGCCACAGCACTGCCAAGTAAAAGATTCTTGATTGATTTGTTCATGGGGTGACTCCTTCTCTCGGTGTTAATT
>JAURVQ010000010.1 GCA_030655395.1 Gammaproteobacteria bacterium
CTCCCGGCATCCTGCCTCCCGCGACACTAACACGTCCCTGTGTGTCGGGCTTGTCGCGCGCTGTATTTTGCCGGATCAACTCACTCAGCATCGTGTCCCACTGCTCATGCGAGAACGGATTGGTAAGGCGGATGCCGCTCAGGCTGTGGTCGAGGCGCGCCAGATGCTCCGCCAGCCGGAATAATCTTCCGCCGTAGGCCGGAATCACTTCATACACGCCGTCGCCGAAGATGAAGCCGCGATCCAGCACCGGCACAAAGGCCTGGTCGAGAGGCAGAAACTTTCCGTTCAGGTAAACAATAGGAGCGATGTTTGTCATACGTAACCTGCAAATGATCGGGTTTTTCTTGCGACTTTCAACTTGTCACTTGCTACTGGTTTAATGCCACCACAACCTGATGCTGTCGATCATGCGCCGCCACACGCCGCCCTTGGCCACATCGTGCAGCGCCACCAGCGCCGGCTTTGCGATCACGTCACCGCCGAGCGTGATCTTCACCGCGCCGAAGGCCTGGCCCTTGGCGGCGGGGGCCATGATGCGCGCGTCCACCTCCATGGCCGCAGTCAGATTTTTATACTGGCCGCGTGGTACGGTGACATAGAGGTCGTTGCGCAGACCGAGGCGCAGACTTTTTTCGGCGCCCTTCCAGATCGGCAGTGTGTAGAGCGGCTGACCGGCGGCATAGAGGCGATGTGTCTCATAGAAGCGATAACCGTAGTTCAGCAATTCCAGACTTTCCTGTGCCCGCGATTTTTCATCCTTGGTGCCGAGCACGACCGCGATCAAGCGCATGTCGTCGCGCAGTGCCGAGGTTACCAGGCAAAAGCCCGCGCTCTCGGTATGTCCCGTCTTCAGGCCATCGACGCCCTGATCGCGCCACAGCAGCAGGTTGCGGTTGTACTGGGTAATGCTGTTGTAGGTGAATTCCTTGATGGAGTAGTACTTGTAGTGCTCGGGGAACTCGCTGATGAGTGCGCGCGCGAGCAGTGCGATGTCACGCGCGGTGATGTAAAGCTCCGGATCCGGCAGGCCGGTGCTGTTGGTGAAGTGACTGCGGCTCATGCCCAGTGCCTGTGCATACTGGTTCATGAGCGTCACGAAGCCTTTCTCGCTGCCGCCGACATGTTCCGCGAGCGCCACGCTCGCGTCATTGCCGGACTGGACAATCATGCCCTTGAGCAGGTCTTCCAGCGTAACCTTGGTGCCTACCTTCACGAACATGCGCGAACCTTCCGAGCGCCACGCCTGGTCGCTGATGGTGACCGGGTCGGTGAGCTTGAGCTTGCCTGCCGCGAGCTCCTTGAACACGGCATAGGCCGTCATGAGTTTGGTGAGGCTTGCGGGCTCCATGCGCTCGTCGGCGCGATTTTCCGCCAGTACACGCATGCTGCTGAAATCCATCAGGACGTAGGCGCGCGCCGCAAGCGCAGGTGCGGCCGGGACAGGCTGCACGGCTAAGGTGGGTGAAGGTGCGGCCTGCGCCGGGGCAAGCAGGGTCAGCAATACCAGCCCGCCCAGTAAACGAATCATGGTCATGATAAATAATCGCCTTTCAGTGATAGTGTGGTTTTAATTGATGACGACGTGCGGTTCACCCAGCCCTAGTTGATGGATCAGTGTGTTCAGGCTGTCGGCCTGCTCCACATTTTCCATCGGCCCGAGGCGCACGCGGTAGAGCGCGCCGTCGTTGAGTGTGGCCTTGACTATATCCACCACTACGCTCGCCTTGCGCAGTAATTGTTCACGCAGACGTTCGGCGTTGATCCGGCTCTGGAATGCGCCCACCTGGAGATAGAGATTGGGCGCGGTCGTGACGGGTGTTGCGCCGTTGTCAGTGGCGATCTGCGCCGGTGCTGCGGACGTCGCGCGCGGGTCAATGACGCGCACTTCGACCAGCCCGGTGCCGGTGCCGAGGATGCCGAGCCGGTCCGCAGCGGCATAGGACAGGTCGATCAGCCTGTTGTCCACAAACGGCCCGCGATCATTGACGCGCACGATCAGCGTGCGCCCGTTGCGCAGGTTGGTGACCTGCGCATAACACGGGATGGGCAGCGTCTTGTGCGCGGCGGTGAAGCTGTACATGTCGTACGGTTCGCGGCTGGAGGTGTACTGGCCGTGAAACTTGGTGCCGTACCAGGAGGCGATGCCGCGCTCGACATAGCCCGCGCTGCTCTCCATGAGAGTGTAGGTTTGGCCGTACACGGTGTAGGACGGCGGATTGCCATATTTGCTGCGGGGTTCAACGCGCGGTATCGGTTCGGGTAGCGATGATAGGTCAGGCGGGTTGACGGGCGCACCGTCCTTCGACGAAGCCGCCGACGGCGGCTTTGCTCCGGGTTTCGGCGCCGTGCCGCAGGCGGATACCAGAACAGCAATAAGTAGCAAGTAGCAAGTGGCAAGTGACAAGTGGCAAGCGTGAGGGAAGTCTTGCCTTTGCCTGCTACTTGTCACTTGAAACTTGGGACTGTTTTTGCGCACGAATCTCCTGGCTCAACTGATACACCGCCATGGCATACATGGCGCTGTTATTATAGCGGGTAATGGCATAAAAATTCTGCATGCCCACCCAATATTCCGTGCCGTCATCTCCTTCCAGCGCAATCAGCGCGCCGCGCGCGGCCCCGGCCCTGGAGGCAGGCGGTGGCTCCGCTTCATCGAGACTTATGCCGTAGTGCTGAAGCTGGTCGAGGCTCAGCTCAGGCTTGAGTCCTTCGTCGATCAGGAGGTTGAATTTTTCGCCGCTCACGCGCGCGCGGCCTGCAACGGGTGCGCCGGGCTGCCAGCCGAACACGCTGAGGTAGTTGGCCACGCTGCCGATCACATCGTCGATATCGCTCCACAGATCGCGCCGGCCGTCATTGTCGAAATCCACGGCGTAGCGCCGGTAACTGCTGGAGATGAACTGTGGCACACCCATCGCGCCGGCGTAGGAGCCTTTGGGAACGGTGGGATCCAGATGCTCTTCGCGCGCGAGCAGCAGATAGTGTTCGAGCTCGCTGCGGAAAAATGTGCTGCGTTCCGGATAGTCGAAGGCGAGTGTGGTGAGCGCATCGAGCACGCGGTAGCCGCCAGTGTTTTTGCCGTAGCGTGTCTCGACGCCGATGATGGCGACGATAATTTCCGGGGCTACACCGTAGACGCTCTCCGCGCGTGCGATGACTTGCGCGTGCGTGTTCCAGAATTCCACGCCGGCGCGGATGCGGGCCGGATTCACGAAGATGGGGCGGTAGTCACGCCACGATTTTTTCTCCGCCGGGGAGCGGATCGCCTCGATGATGGCGGGCTTTACCTCGGTTTGCGTAAACAAACGCGTCAATTCGGCGCGGTCGAAGCCATGCTGTTTGACCATCTCGTCAATGAAGCCGCGTAACTCCGGACGGTCGTCGATATCCACGGCGTTGGCGCTGGACATGTACAGGGAGCACAGCAACAGGCATAACAATGTGATTTTTTGCACGGTGAGTCTCAGGAGGGTTCTGGCTTGCGGTGTGTATGAATGGACATGAGGATACCGAAAGATGCCATCAGTGTCACGAGCGAAGTGCCGCCGTAACTGATGAGCGGCAGCGGCACACCCACCACAGGCACCAGTCCGGTGACCATGCCGATGTTGACCAGGATGTACATGAAGAAGCTGAGTGTGAGCCCGCCTGCAAGCAAACGGTTGAAGTTGGTTTGCGCCTCGTAGGCGATGATGAGGCCGCGCGTGATGATGAACAGGAACAGCGCCAGCAGCAGCAG
>JAURVQ010000017.1 GCA_030655395.1 Gammaproteobacteria bacterium
CCCGCCCCCTGTTTAGGGGGCGGGACAGGGTGTGGGGGTAGGGTAAAGACAGTATTTTTTCAGACGACACACCATTTGGTGTGTCGTCTGAAAAAAAGGAGTCAGCCGATAAGCCGGGTTCTGTCGTGGACAGTCATTCCTCTGGGATGCGCGTCACCGCACACCTCAAGCAACCTACCCGGAAACGGTGCGGGCCGCACCATTGTTTCCCTATTTGGTCTTGCTCCGGACGGGGTTTACCCTGCCGCAGATGTTGCCATCTGCGCGGTGCGCTCTTACCGCACCATTTCACCCTTGCCGGCCTGCACGTAGTGCAGACGTAGGCGGTATATTTTCTGTGGCACTTTCCATAGGCTCGCGCCTCCCAGGCGTTACCTGGCGTCCTGCCCTGTGGAGCCCGGACTTTCCTCCCCGCGCCTGAGGTTCAGGTGCAGAGCGACTGTCTGGCCGACTCCTTGCATCATTCTAACAGATTAGAGGGTGTGCGATCTTTAATAAGGTCAGGGCGAGGATATCCTCGGGGGATGGTGGGCATGGAAAAGCGATCAAGCGGGCGCATCGAAGATTGCATCCCGGTCGAGTATCGGGTGATCAGTGAGGCCGAATACGGAGCGCTCGAGTCTCAGTACCGTCTGATCCCCACGCAGGAGCGGGGTGCAAGCCCGGCCATGGCGGCCGGGGACGGCCCGGCGGACGAGAGGGTCGTCGGCTTGCTGCGCGAGCTGAACGGGAAGATGGACCGGATACTCAAGTTGCTGGATCGGGAAACGCCACAGGGGAGTTTGCCGGTTCAGCCTGTCCGGGCCGAGCAGGCCACCTGTGCCGACATCAGCGGTAGCGGGCTCCGGATGGTGGGCCGGCGGTTCAGCGTCGGGGAGTTGCTGGACATGCTCATCCCCCTGCCCGGGTTCGCCCCGTGCGGTGTTGGACTCCTGGCCAAAGTGGTGCGGGACTCAAGCCCGGCCGGACCCCACTACGACACCGCTGTGACCTTTGCCGCCATCAATGAAGAGGACCGGGAGCAACTCATCACCTACGTGTTTCAACGTCAGCGTCAGATTCTGGCCTCGCGCCGGGGGCTGGAATAATCGAGAGTAAGGGGCGAGATGGGTACATTCATAGGTATCATCAGCGGGACGCTGATCCTGTTTTATGCCGCGCTGGATCAAGGCGGAGCCCGGCTGTTTCTGAACCTCCACGCGGCCATGATTGTGATCGGAGGCCTCACTGCCGCCCTCTTCATCAGCTACCCGCTGCCGACGGTCATCAGGGTGTTCGGGGTTCTGCAGCACATCTTCCGGCGCGAGATCGAGTCGCCGTCCTGGGTGATCACGCTGATGGTGCGGTTGGCCAAAGTGGCCAGGCAGCACACCCTCCTCAAGCTGGATGATGAGGCGCAGCAGATACAGGACAAGACGATCCGCTTGGGCGTGAGCATGGTGGTGGACGGTCATCCTCCTGAGGTGATCCGGGAGGTGCTGGAAGTCGAGATCGCCTCCATGCGCGCCAGGCACCGGGCCGGAGAGCGCATCTTCCGCGCGGCGGCCAGGCTGGCTCCGGCGTTCGGGTTGGTAGGCACGCTCATCGGGCTCATCGCCATGTTGAGAAGCCTGGGGCCGGGCTCGGCCCAATCGGTTGGGCCGGGTATGGCGGTGGCGATGGTGGCCACCTTTTATGGGGTGATGCTCTCCAACCTTCTGTTCCAGCCCGTCGCCGAAAAGCTCCGCGCCCGATCCGAGGCGGAGGCGCTCCGCAGTCAGATCATTCTGGACGGCATCCTGATGGTACAGGCCGGGACGCACCCCAGGGTGATCGAGCTGAGGCTCAATGCCTACCTGCCTCTGGGTCAGTCCAGGAAGGAGAACGAAGGCGGTCCCAGGGAGGCATGACATGGCCGAGCGAGAACGGGGGCAGGCGGGCGCACCGAGAGACGACGCGCGGGTGTTCTTCAAGGAGGTCAAGCAGCTCAAGGCAGAGCAGGGGCGGCTGCGGGCCATGCTCCGGTCGAAGGAGGGAGAGGCGGATCAGGATGAGGAGGAGGGAAGCTGGCTGCTGACCTATGCCGACATGGTGACGCTGCTCCTCGGCATCTTTGTGATCCTGTTTTCGCTCTCCACCGTGGATACGAAAAAATATTCGCAGGCGCTCACGCAGATCCAGCTGCAACTCGGGGGGGGAACCACGCCCGTCCCCGTCCCCGTTCCCGCTCCCCATACCGATGCCGCGAGCCGCGAGATGCCTCCGGCTCCGGAGCTTGAGAATTTGACCCGGCTGATGCAGCGCATGGAAGGTGTCGTCACGGAGATGGGGCTGGCGGAGTCCATTGAACTGGTGGCAGACCAGCGCGGGGTGACGCTCTATGCGCTGGGCGGGGCCTTGTTTGAATCCGGGCAGGCGGCCATCACCCATGAAGGCCAGCAGTTCCTGCTCCGCATCACCCCGCTGCTCCAGCAGGTGCCCAACAAGGTGCTGGTCGAAGGCCATACGGACGATGTCCCGATCGGCACCGACCGCTTCCCTTCGAACTGGGAACTCTCCACCGCCAGGGCCAGCAGCGTGGTGCGGCTCATGATCGAGGAAGGCGGGATTGATCCGCTGCGTTTCTCCGCCTCCGGCTATGCCCATTACCATCCCCGGTTCGATCCGACGCCGGAGAACCGCGCGAAGAACCGCCGGGTCGAGATCACGATTCTCCGGGAGCAGTTGTGAGCCCTGCATCCTTGTGCCACCGGAACTTCTGATCACGTCAGGGGTTTCTTGCTGGCCGACTCCATGGCTATTCTGGCGCGGTGCAATGCGGTAACCTTAAGCGGCTCTTTGGCGGTTGGATGGCAGGATATGCAGGTTTCGCAATAAAGACAGGGTTGACACCCACATCAAGCGAGGCGATTTATGAGCAAATGCATGACCGAGCCGTACCGGTCGCAGATATCCCATTCGACGCTGTTCAGCAATGTCAGTCTGGAAGGGATGTCGCACCTGCTGGAGTCGTGCCCGCTGAAGAAACTGGCGCAGGGCGATGTGTTGCTCGCCCCCGGCCAGAACAACGACAAGCTTTACCTGGTGCTCTCCGGCAGTCTGGGCGTGCACCTTGCCAGCCCGGCCAAGCCGGCGTTCCTCACGCTCGGGCCCGGCGAGTGCGCGGGCGAGATTTCCATCCTGACCGAGACCACCGCCACTGCCTCTGTGATAGCCACGGAGGATTGCGTATTGCTGGTCATCAAACAGGCGACGCTGTGGGCCATGATCCGCATCTCACACGGCCTGGCGCGCAACCTGCTCCACGTCCTGGCGCGCCGCCTGCAGCACAACAACAAGGTGATCGCGGAAAGTGTGGATGCTAGAACAGCGCAAAATCCCACGAAGTGAGATCGAGATTGAGCGGAGCCGCGGGAGTGACAATCTCAAGCGTGACTTGCGCCACGCCCTGCGGCGCCAGCCCCTGTGAAATGCTGACGTCGGTGAGGAGATAGTCGGCGGGTTGAAAGCGGCGGCGTGAGATCAGCGCGCCGTTAAAATCGGCCAGCGTGAGCTCGATAGCCGGGTAGGCCTGCCTGAACGAGGCCTTGTTCAGTAGCGTGACGCTGACGAGCAAGGCATTCTCAAAGCGCGGATGTGGACGGATGTCGCGCCCTTGCAACTCGATCTGCGTCAGATCGCGCCGCAACGGAATTTCGCAGCGTGCGAAGTTTTTCACCACCGCGCATAATTGCTCCAGCACCGGACGAAATTCCGGGGTGCGCGCGAGGTCGTTGCGCATCGCGTAGAGATACTGCACTACAAGCAGCGCGAGAAACAGAATAATACCGCTGCTCCACAACGCGGTGCCCAGTCCGCCATAAGGTTTTTTGCGCGCATAGGCGAACTCGTCGGCCATGAGGCGGGCCGGCGCGCCAACCAGCTCGGGAATAATGGGGCGCGACGGTTGTGCGGGCTGCTCGAAAGCGGCGTCAGCCGTCAGTATATCCGCAGCATCTTCCGTGGGCGCGAATACGGGCATCGCGTCAGTGATTTCCGGAATGTGTTCGTCCGCGGCGAAAGGTTCGATGTGCAGACCGGAATCCGCGGGCGTCTCCGGCATGTATGGCGCCGGCTCCTCATCCTGCAGCGAGTCCGCGGCGGCTTGCGTGAGCGCGAAGGCGGGCGCAGCGCCCGTGATTTCCATGATGTGTTCGTCTACGGCGGGAGGCTCGATGTGCGGGCTGGAATAGGCTGGCGCCTCCGGCATGTCCAGCGCCGGTTCCTCATCCTTCGGTAAATCCGCAGAGTCTTGCGTGGGCGCAAAGGCGGGCATCGCGCCAGTGATTTCCGGAATGTGTTCTTCTGCGGAGAACGGCTCGCTGTGCGGACTGGGATGGGCGAACGTTTCCAGCATTTGCGGCGCCGGCCCTGCATCCTTAAGCTCGGCGGCGATATCAGCCGCAGGCGCGGCAACGCTTTCAGTGAGGGTGGGGATTTCCGGCGGCGTGTCGGTGAGCTGGCTGAGCGCATTGAAAACATTCTGACAGTGCGCGCAACGCACCTTGCCCAGCGCCGCCTTCAACTCAGCGGCGCTGATGCGGTATTGCGTGTCACACAGCGGACATTGCGTGTACATATGGGTTACACCATAGCGGATGTGCGCGTGGCTTCCAAGAGCATCCAGTCATCGCGCTGCACTTTTTCCACCATCGCAAACCAGGGGCGATACGCGGCGATCACCTCTTCGGCCTGATGCTCCAGAATGCCGGACAATACGATGCGGCCTCCGGCGCGCACATGCTGCGCGAACACAGGCGCAAGGGCAATCAGCGGCTGCGCAATAATGTTGGCGAGCAGCACATCCACCTCCAGTGCCGGAAGTTGTTCCGGTGTCATAGTGTGAATCAACAACTGCAATTCATTTTTTTCCGCATTGGCGCGTGTGGCCGTGAGCGCCTGCGGATCATGGTCGGTGGCGTACACCATGCGCGCACCGAGCTTCGCCGCCGCGAGCGCGAGTATGCCTGAGCCGCAGCCGTAATCGATCACCGTGAGCCCGGCGGGAGGATTCCGCGCCAGCCATTCCAGACACAGTGCGGTGGTGGGATGCGTACCGGTGCCGAACGCG
This sequence comes from Gammaproteobacteria bacterium, assembly GCA_030655395.1. Lineage (GTDB taxonomy): Bacteria > Pseudomonadota > Gammaproteobacteria > SURF-13 > SURF-13 > JAQBXX01. The sequence goes on from JAURVQ010000017.1 coordinate 5,090, forward strand.
AGCCCGGGGTCGAGAAGCAGCGTGACGCGCGCGTCATCGGGCGGCGTCAGCCAGGTGGGGCAAATGCAGAGCGTGTCGCCGAAACACAGCGGCTTGAACTGGTCCAGACACACCCGTTCCCACGCCTGATCCGCCAGTGGTTCAACCGTGTAATCGCGCACCGATTCGTCACCGCTCTGTGCATGCAACTGCTCGACGACGGAAGGAATGTCCGCATCGGCGGCAAACAAGCCTTCAACGCTGGTGTGCGCCCATAACGGCGTGTCACCCGGCGCGGGCTCATACAGCGGGTCGTCCTTGCTGTCGCGCAACGTCACGGCGAGCGCGCCCGCCTCGGTGAGCCTGTCCGCAAGCTCCTCCGCCAGCGCCGACGGCGCCTGAAATTTCAGTTGCAGCCATGACATGAGGGCTTTATCTTTTACCGTTAAGCGATGACATGCACACTATCATATTCCGGCCATGAGAGATGGCGTCTAAGGCTTGTTAGATCATACATACTATCGTATGGATTTTTGTATTGCCCTGTGGTAGCCTTTACGCATGGCAAGCACGCGCTTTGACTGGGACCCCGACAAAGATGCGGAAAACCAGCGCAAGCACGGCGTTTCGTTCATCCGCGCCCAATATGCCTTCGCTGATCCACGGCGCGTGATTGCCAAGGACATCACCCACAGTCAAGCCGAGGAGCGCTTCTATTGCTTCGGTGAGGTTGATGGTGGCGTTCTCACGGTGCGATTCACATATCGCGCTTCGATTATTCGAATCATCGGCGCCGGCTATTGGCGCAAAGGAAAATTTATCTATGAGCGCGAAAATCAAGTACACCGATGAACCCCTTGGCAAGACTCAAGTGGTTCCCGACTTTCTTCCCTCACCGGTCGAGTTGGCTTTTCGTGAAGAAGGCGTAAAAGTCACTCTGGCTCTGAGCAAGAAGAGTATCGAGTTTTTCAAGTCCGAAGCCACGAAGCATCGCACCCAATACCAGCGCATGATTCGCCGACTCCTCGACGCTTATGTAGATGCTCAGGCTTTAACAGTTCGTTCAAAGGGGCGTGGCGACAAACGGCGCGCGCCCTAACTCGGACGTTACGCCCCGAAGCGTCTACAACTCCAGCTTCTTTTCCAGATAGTGTATGGACGTGCCGCCCTGCTGGAATGCGGCGTCGGTGAGCCTGTCCGCGAGCTCCTCCGCCAGCGCCGACGGCGCCTGAAATTTAAGTTGCAGCCACGACATGAGGGCTTGATCTTTTCCCGCCAAACATTAACATGTACATTATCATATATTTAATTCGTCGTGAGAAACCGTGATGAAAACAGAACGTATGGTAATCCTGGTAACGCCGGAGCAAAAACGCGCCATCACCCAGCGCGCGAAGACGTTGAAACTCAGCACCGGAGAAATTGTGCGCCGCGCGATGGAGAGTTACCGGCCCGGCAACGATGATGCGTTGCTCAACGCACTTGCCGACGAGCTTGAGAAATCCAGCAAGCAGGCGCGCAAGGCCCTGCGCGAAGCTCATGCCGAGCTGGGTAAAACGCTCGACTACTTTGCCGCCAAACGCAGCCCGAAACGGAAGGCGGCGTGATGGTATCCGGCTTCGACAGAATCATCGATGGTGTCAAGGAAGTGCTGCGCATGAGCGACGAACTCAAGCGTGTTTCTGAAGGGCTTAAAGTGCTGTCCGTCGAAGTGCGCGACATTGACAAGCGTCTGGTGCGCATTGAAACGCTGGCCGAGATTGCAAAATCCCAAGCCAGACGGCCGGTGAAACGGATAACGAAGCAGCCGTAGCACGACCAGTTCAGGAGGGGGTTAATCCGATTTACTAGTTCCGGGAAAACGTTTCACTCCATCATTTACCGCAGCCGCGCTGATGTTGCTCAACACCACCCGATTGCGTCCTCCGCGCTTGGCCTCATACAAGGCGTTGTCTGCCGATCTGATCACGCTGTCCATATCAAGATAAGGCGGTGCGCTGGTAATGCCCGCACTGAAAGAAACGCTGAATTCACCGGCTTGATGGGTATAAGTAATTTCCGAAAATATCTCGCGCAGATCATCGAGCAAATCATAGGCTGCCTTCAGCCCTGTATCAGGAAAAATGACAGCGAACTCCTCTCCACCGTAGCGCCCCGCAATGTCCGACTTGCGCAACCTCTGAGTAAGCAGGCGCGCGAGGCTTTTTATTACCCGGTCGCCCACTGGGTGTCCATGGTGGTCATTAACCGATTTGAAGTAATCAATATCCAGCATGGCGAACGTCAGCGACCCACCCCGACGTTGTGTCAGCGCCAGCTCACGTTCCAGCGCCAGCTTCAGACTGATATGGTTTAACAACCCGGTAAGGCTGTCGCTCGTCATCAGGGTGTTCAAGTCACGAAAGCGTTTCGCACGGAAACTGATCGCCGCTACCAAGTGAGCATCACTGATGGGCTTTTGCAGAAAGTCGTCGCCGCACACTCGCAGTGCGTTCAATTGCTTTTCTAGTGCACTCTCGGTGGAGAAATAGACAATGGGTAAGCTTTGATAAGCAGGATGCTGACGGATGACTTGCGCGGCCTCGATACCGGAACACTGCGGCATGTGCAGATCCATAATAACGATATCCGGGCTGAAGTCGGCCATGGTATCGAGCAGCCGGGAAGGATCATTCACAATATCCACTGACATGCCTGCGTTCTGTAATACTGAACCATAGTAGCTGGCCAGCAAAACCGAATCGTCCACAATCATTACCCGATAGGGCTCAGATTTTTTACGCCCCACCTGCTGGTCCAGCCGTTCTATCAGCGAGGTAAAATCCAGCGGCTTCGAAAAATAGGCGCACCCTCCCGCTTGTATGGTAGCCAGCCGGGCCTCCCAGTCATCGCGCACAGAGATAAAAATCAATGGGACATTTTGTTTGCCCAGTGCTTGTAGCTGCGGGGCAATTCTCGGGCCTTCCAGCGGCCCCTCCGTCAAGTCGATATCCAGGATGAAAACGTCTGCCGGGCGCCTTTCCTGTGCCCGGATAATTTCTTCAGCAGTCGGCCAGGCTGCGGCTTCGTAGCCAAAGTGTTCCATCTGGCGCGCGATTTCCTGCGCCAACAGAAGGTCATCCTCCAGCACATAAACCAAGGGCCTGTCATGAGCCCTCTGGACATCCGTTGCAGGCATCTCCTCCCGTGCTTTATCAGCTCCCTTGATGGCGAGCATCTCGAGCTGGGTCAAGGCGCTGTCGATGGTTTCTGAATTACCCGCGTCGCAGTATGCCGCCTCATTCTGTTGCAGTAGAAATTGCTCAAGCCGGCGCGCGCACAACCCGATCTGGTGGTAGCCGAAGGTTCCCGCGGAGCCTGCCAGATTGTGTACCTGATGATAGAATTCCTTGCACTGCAGTTCGTCTTCGGGACGCTCCTGCACCTCTTTCCAGATGCGTCGAATCCCCGCCAGCCGGTCAGGCAGTTGCGCGCTAAAAGCCTCCAGCAGAGTATGGAGTCTATCAGCCTTGGCTGTGTGGTTACCGGCCACCACTACGCTCCAGAATCGCGCGGATATCGCCGGCCAGCGTCATGGCGTCGAACGGTTTACCAATCACTCCCAGCGCAGTCATTGCCTTGTATTGCTCCACCTCGGAGGCTTGCACCTTGGCTGTCATGAAGATCACCGGCGTATCGGTCAAATGCGGCAGTTCGCGCAGCTTGCTCAATGTGGTTGGTCCGTCAATATCAGGCATCATCACGTCGAGCAAGATCAAGTCAGGTTTGAGCCCGGGAGCCTTGTCCAAGGCCTCGCGGCCGGAGGCACAGGAAATCAATTCGAAGCCCTCATCCTCGAGGGCCAGCTCCGTGACGGCTCGAATATCCGGTTCATCTTCGACGTAGAGTATCTGTAACACCTTTTTCATGGCACCGCTGCCTTCAGCTGCAAAATCTCTTTGATGGTGCCCAGCAGCTGCTTGTTACTGGTTTTGGATTTTGTCAGGGCCACCGTCACCTGCTCGGTAATTGCGCGATCAGGGGCCTGTGCCGAGAAGATCACTATCGGGCAGTGCCCCTTCAGCTCATCCAGCAGTTCAACACCGGAACCATCGGCGAGACCCAGATCAAGGATGACCAGGTCAAATATCTTGTCGGCCAATTGCTGGCGCGCACCCCGCAGGCTGTCGACACACGTGAGGTCAATCATACCCTCAAGCAGCACACGTACGATTTGCACAATATCGGGATCGTCTTCCACGTGCAGAATATGCGGACGTTTGGTGCGGCGCAGCGCCTCCTTCAGTGCCCGCTCCAGGCGTTCCCTCTCCACCGGTTTCTGAATCCAGTCCACCACTGTAACGGCGTCACCGCTGAAGGCGACGCGCCCCTCATGGGCCCGACCTGATATCACGATGACCGGCAGCTGTGCTGTTGCCGAATCTCCGCGCAATTCATGCAAAAATGTCAGGCCGTCTGCATCCGGCAAGGTCAGATCCAGCAGCATCAAGCGATAGGCATGCTTGGCCAGCAGAGACCTTGCTCCGGCCGCGGTGGCGGCGGTGTCACATATCACGCCTTCCGGTGTCACCATATTGACCAGGATTTGAGCGACATCGGGGTTGTCTTCACAGATCAGCACACGTGCACTGGTTGTGGCTTGATCTGTCGCTTCTTGCAGCACATGCCAGGCTGGCAGTTCAAAATGAAAAATAGTGCCTACACCTGTTTCCGACTCGTAGCCGATCCTGCCTTCGTGGTGCTCTACAATAGCCTTGGTAATGCTCAAGCCGAGGCCAGTGCCACCTTTTGCCCGGGTATTGGAGCTGTCGGCCTGGGCAAAACGCTGGAAGATACGGCTGCGAAATTCCTCAGGAATCCCTGCGCCGTGATCCCTCACCGCAGCCCGGAAACCATCGCCGTGCACAACCACGGAAATCTCTACCCGGCCGCCTCGGGGAGAGTACTTCACGGCATTGGAAATCAGATTGGAAAACACCTGCAACAGGCGGTGCTCGTCGGCCCGCACCGGTGCATGCGTGACCTGCCTGTCGAGCACCAGCTGGACTTGATGCTCAGTCGCATAGCCTTCATTGTCTTCCAGGGCACGACCTGCCAGGGTGGCCAGGTCCACGATTTTGAAGTTGAACTCGAGACGCCCCGCCTCGATCTTTTCCAGATCGAGAATATCGTTAATCAGCAAGGTCAGCCGCTCACTGTTGCGTTCCGCCAGCTCCAGCATGCGCCGCGCCTTTTCCGGTAGCTGTTGCGCGGCCTTGCCCATCACCAGGCTCAAGGCACCCCTGATCGAGGTAAGCGGGGTGCGCAGTTCGTGGCTGACGGTAGAGATGAACTCACTCTTCATCCGTTCCACTTTCCTGCGCTCGGTGATGTCACTGCCAATGCCCAGGAAACCGCGGATATTGCCCTCGGCACCCCGGACAGTCGTTATCGAGAGCAATACCGGAAACCGGGTCCCGTCCTTACGAACATAGGTCCATTCCCTCTCATCGGGCATACCTTTGCGTGCCTTGGCGACGAAGGCCTCGAAGCCCGGCTCAACAACCTCACCTAACTCGTTGGAAAGCTCTTTGGCACGCTTAATAATTTCGTCCAGGTCATGGATAATGGCCGGCGTGCATTGGCCCACCATTTCCTCTGCCGGATAGCCCAGCATACGCTCGGCACCACGGTTAAAGCTTTGTATCATGCCGGCAGTATCGGTCGAGATGATGGAGAAGTTGGCGCTATCCAGCATAGCCTGGCGCAGGGCGGTGACAGCTTGCAATTCATCTTCGGCCCGCTTGCGCTCGGTGATGTCGCGCACGATGCCGGTGAACATGCGTTCGCCGTTGACTTCCATTTCACTGACCGCCAGCTCCATGGGGAAGGTGGAACCATCCTTGCGCTTGCCGGTCACCTCTCGACCGATGCCGATGACTTTCTTGACGCCGGTGGTGAGGTAGTTGTGCAGGTAACCGTCGTGCTCGCGGGCATAGGGCTCCGGCATCAGCATCTTGATGTTCTTTCCCTGTACCTCATCCGGCGCGTAACCGAACAGGGTGACCGCCGCCGGGTTCAGGGTCTGGATGCGGCCTTGTGCATCGATCACGATGATGCCGTCCACGATGGTGTCAAACAACGAGTGGAACCGTTGCTCCTGATCGCGTAACGTCTGGGCGGATTTCAGCAGACTCGTGCGCTAGCACTCTTCTTCAACACAGTCTGCAAGATCACGCAGCGCCGCGAGGTCGGCATCCGTAAACTCCCGCGGTTGATGATCAATGATGCACAAGGTACCGATACGCTCCCCATCGGGCGAATGTATCGGCGCGCCGGCGTAGAAACGGACGTGCGGCGGGCCTGTCACCAGCGGATTATCGGCAAACCGGGGATCCTCCAGTGCATTGGGAATATAAAAGATATCATCACTGAAAATGGCGTGGCCGCAAAAGGAGATATCGCGCGGGGTCTCGGCCGCATCAAGACCCTGGTGCGATTTGAACCATTGGCGCCCAGTGTCGACCAGGCTGACCAGCGCGATGGGTACGGCAAAGTGCCGTTGGGCGATGCGCGTTATGCGATCGAACCGCTCTTCGGGTGGCGTATCGAGGATTTCGAGACCGCACAAGGCCGCAATGCGAGCCGGCTCGTTTACGGGAACATCTGCTTTCTTCATAATCAAATCCAGCCCTTTCCAGTCATTTAGACCTTACTAGGGAATCATGCTAAATGACGCAGTTACTGGGTTTTCGGCATATGCCATTGAAACTTAAGGAGCGCACCTCTTTAATTAATAGCCACTCTTATGGGGCAGGCGGATCGTCTGGCCATAGTGGTCGCGCGGGCGCAAGGAGGTGCACGAAGGAGGTCCCGCGTCTGAGCGGGTCACGGTCGTAAACGCGGCGGAGCCGGGGCGGCTGCGCGAGCTGGAAGTGAAGTGCGCGATCTTCGAATATGATATCAAGCCAGGTGCCGGGGGCTGTAGCCCGGCAGGCCGCCTACAACCCCAGCTTCTTCTCCAGATAGTGAATCGACGTGCCACCCTGCTGGAAGGCGGCGTCGGCGATGATGTCGCGGTGCAGCGGGATGTTGGTTTTGATGCCGTCGACGACGGTCTCGACGAGTGCAGTGCTCATGCGTGCGAAGGCTGCGGCGCGCGTTTCGCCGTGCACAATCAGCTTTCCGATCAGTGAGTCGTAATTCGGCGGCACGGTGTAGCCGTTATAGATGTGCGAATCCATGCGTACGCCCGGCCCGCCGGGGGCGTGGAACTGGGTGATGGTGCCGGGCGAGGGCGTGAACTTCACCGGGTCTTCGGCGTTGATGCGGCATTCGATGGCGTGCCCGCGCCAGGTGACATCCCTCTGACGGACGGACAGGCGTTCGCCCGCCGCGATGCGCAACTGCTCCTTGACGATGTCGATGCCGGTGATCATCTCGGTGACGGGATGTTCGACCTGTATGCGGGTGTTCATTTCGATGAAATAAAATTTTCCGTTTTCGTATAAAAATTCAAACGTGCCGGCGCCGCGATATTTGATGTCGCGGCACGCCTCGGCGCAGCGTTCACCCATGCTGTTGCGCAGTTTCTCCGGGATGCCCGGCGCGGGCGCTTCTTCGATGACTTTCTGATGGCGGCGTTGCATGGAGCAGTCGCGCTCGCCGAGGTGGATCGCGTTGCCGTGGGTGTCGGCGAGCACCTGAAACTCAATGTGACGCGGGTGTTCGAGAAACTTCTCCATGTAGACGGTGTCGTTGCTGAACGCGGCGAGCGCCTCGGACTTGGTGAGCACGATGGCATTGAGCAGGGTGGCGTCGGTGTGCACCACGCGCATGCCGCGCCCGCCGCCGCCGCCCGCGGCCTTGATGATGACCGGGTAGCCGATCTTGTGCGCGGTGGCGAAGTTTTCCTTGGCGTTGTCGCCCAGCGGGCCGTCGGAGCCAGGCACGCAGGGCACGCCCGCTTTTTTCATCATGGTGATGGCGGAGATTTTATCGCCCATCAGGCGAATGGTCTCGGCGCGCGGACCGATGAAGATGAAGCCGCTTTGCTCCACGCGTTCGGCGAAGTCGGCATTTTCCGACAGAAAGCCATAGCCGGGATGAATGGCGACCGCGTCGGTGACTTCGGCGGCACTGATGACCGCCGGGATATTGAGATAGCTCTGGGCCGACGGCGCCGGCCCGATGCACACCGACTCATCCGCCAGCAGCACGTGTTTTAAATTGCGATCCACCGTGGAATGCACCGCCACGGTTTTGATGCCGAGCTCGCGGCAGGCACGCAGGATACGCAGCGCGATTTCACCGCGGTTGGCGATGACGACCTTTTCAAGCATGGGGGATAGCCGTTAGGAAGAAGGGCGGAACAGGGGCTGGGCTCATTCGATGACAAACAGCGGCTGGCCGTATTCGACGGGCTGGCCGTTTTCCACCAGCATCGATTTCACTACGCCGGCCTTGTCGCTCTCGATCTGGTTCATGATCTTCATCGCCTCGATCACGCACAGGGTGTCGCCCACGTTTACGGTCTGGCCGAGTACTACAAACGGCGGGGTGCCGGGTGCCGCGGACTGGTAGAAGGTGCCGACCATGGGGGCGTTCACGGTGTGGCCGACGGGCTCGGCAGGTGCTGCGGCCTCGACGGGTGCGGCAGGTGCGGTGCCGTTGGGGGCCGGCGCGTGGTGGACTGCGTGCTGCATCGCCACCTGGGTACCGGCCTGCCCGTGGCGGCTGATGCGTACCGATTCCTCGCCTTCGCGGATTTCGATCTCGGCGATGCCGGACTCTTCCAGCAGCTCGATCAGCTTTTTAACCTTGCGGATGTCCATGAGGGTGTGTCCAGTTAAGGGGTGGCGGAAGGGCCGGAAGACAGGCGCTGTAGCGCGGCCTGCAACGCAAGCTCGTAGCCCAGTGCGCCGAGCCCGCTGATGATGCCTACCGCGATGTCGGAGAAATACGAGGCATGGCGGAATTCCTCGCGCGCGTGGACGTTGGATAAATGCACTTCGATAAACGGGATGGCCACGCCGGCCAGGGCATCGCGCAGCGCGACGCTGGTGTGGGTGAAGGCGGCGGGGTTGATGATGATGAAGTCCACGCCCTCGGTCTGGGCGGCATGGATGCGATCTACCAGGGCGTGCTCGGCATTGCTCTGAAAGTGCAGCAGGGTGTGGCCCGCCGCTTGCGCCAGACTCTCCAGCCGCGCATTGATGGCGGCAAGCCCGGTATGGCCGTAATATTCAGGCTCACGGCTGCCCAACAGGTTAAGATTGGGGCCATGCAACACCAGAAGTTTTGCCATCCAGAGGTTCCCCGCAGCACCAAAGACCGGGTCATTGTGCCCAGCCAAGGCCGGTTTGTCCAGCAGGAATGAGTCTACACGGCGAAGTTCGCAGCAATTAGAAGAAAATCATAGGGTAGAGGAGGGTGCCAGCGCCTGACGTACGTGGGAGAGGAATTTCCCGGCGTTGAGTGCGCCGATCAGACGATACTCTTTGCGCTCTTGTCCGTCGCGACCATAAAAGATCATGGTCGGCGGGCCGAATACGCCCAGGGTCTTTTGCAGGGCACGGTCGGTAGCGTCATCTGCGGTTACATCGGCGCGCAGCAGTATCGCCACCGACAGCGCTTGTTGTACGGCGGGGTCGGAGAAGGTGAATTGCTCCATCTCCTTGCACGCCACGCACCAGTCCGCATAAAAATCGAGCATCACCGGTTTGCCTTGCGCGCGCGCCTGGGCAAGCTCCTGTTCAAGCTGCGCCATGTCCTTCACCGGCCTGAACGGCAAGGCCGGCACGGCTGCCGCCGCCGGATTCGCTCCCGCTACAGCGAAGCTATGCAGCGGTTGGAGTACGTCCCTGCCGCCGCTCGCCGCGCCGATGGCCAGCAGGCTGCCGTATATCAGCATGACGAGCCCCACCCCCTTCCACAGCTTGCGCCAGCCGGTGGCTTCGGGCTCGAGGCGCTCCAGCGCGCCCATGTACACGGCGCAGATGATCAGCAGCAGCGCCCACAGCGCGAGCGTAACGGCGGCAGGCAGGATGCGTGACAGCATCCACACGGCGAGCGCCAGCAGCAGTACGCCGAACACGGCGCTCACGGTGTTCATCCAGCCGCCCGCCAGCGGCAGCCATTTACCGAGCGAGGTGCCGACGATGAGCAGCGGCACGCCCATGCCGATGCTGAGCGCAAACAACGCGGCGCCTCCGAGCACGGCATCGCCGCTCTGGCCGATGACAATCAGCGCCGCCGCGAGCGGCGCCGCCATGCAGGGTCCGACGATGAGCGCGGAAAGCAGCCCCATGAGGGCGACACCCGGCAGACTGCCGGCCTGCTGGCGGTTGCTTAAATGCGTGAGGCGGCTTTGCAGGGCGGTCGGCATTTGCAGTTTGTAAAAACCGAACATGGAAAGCGCCAGCAGTACAAACACGGCGCTGAACGCACTGAGTACCCACGGGTTTTGAAACGTGGCTTGCAGGTTGCTGCCGAACATCCCCGCGATCACGCCGGCAACGGTGTAGGTGGCGGCCATCGCGAGCACATAGACGAGCGACAGCACAAAGGCGCGGCGCGTGTTGCGCAGGGCGTGCTGGCCGACGATGATGCTGGAGAGTATCGGCACCATGGGGAACACGCACGGCGTAAACGCCAGCAACAGGCCGAGGCCGAAGAAGGTCGCCAGTGCGGCCACGGTATGGCCGCCGGCCAGCAGACGAGCAAGCTGGTCTTGCTTCGGCAGTGCCGCGCTGTTGGCGCCGGATGCGGTGCTCACGGAGGCTGCGACCGGCAGGTGCAACGTGACGGTTTTGTTGGTGGGCGGATAGCAAAAACCCGCTTCGGCACAGCCCTGATAGGTGACGTGCAGGTTAATGGAGGCGGGCACCGTGCTGTTGCGCGCCAACGGCAGGGTGATGGCGACCGTGCGGTGATAGATCTCGACCTTGCCGAAGTTTTCGTCTTGCTTGGTTTCGCTGGGCGGGAATTGCGCTGCGCCGAGACTTACGTCCGGGCTGTTGACGAGATTGAAGCGGAATTTGTCGCGGTACATGTAGTAGCCGTCGGCGATATTCCAGTGCGCCACCACGGTGTTGCCGTCCGCCATCTCGGCGGAAAACACAAAGGCGTCATCCACTTCGAGAAATGTCTGTTCGGAGTTGCTGCGGGGCAGGCCCAGCTTCGAGCCGAGGTTGTCGAAAAAACCGGAGACGGAACTGGTGGTGGAGTTTGTCGCGGCAGTTGCAGCAGCGGGGAGACCGGTGCCCAGCAGAGCGAGACAAACCAGCAGCGTTAATTTGCACAGCTTCATGTTATTCATCCTCGCCGCGACGCTGTAACCATGAAAGGTAAGCGGGCAGACCGGTGCAGATAGGGACAGCGATGATCTCGGGAAGTTCATACGGATGCAGCGCGCGCACGGCGGTTTCCAGGGGTGCGTAATCGTCCGCGCGTGACTTGATGATGAGCAATGCCTCCTCTGCGTTTTCGCGCGCACCTTTCCAGCGATACACCGAGCGCAGCCCCGGCACGATGTTCACGCACGCCGCGAGCTTTCCGTCCACCAGCGCGTTGGCGATACTCAAGGCAACGTCCTGATCCGGACACGTACACAGCACCATGTGGTACGCGCCCTCCATGCGTCAGCGTGATGCCATCTGCTGATCGAGCCAGGCGGAGATGCGCTCGACCAGGTCGTCGTCGAGGCGTGTGAAGGCGTGATCGGCATTCTCGATCTTGATCTGTGTGTAATTTGTGTTACCTGCCTTTTTCGCCGCCGCCGCACGTTGAGGTGCGGCGTTTACGACGGTGACGCGATCAAGACTGCCGTAGAGGTCGAGCACCGGCATGCGTATCCGCGCGAGCATGGTGGGCGCGTGCAGGCGCGGATCGAGTTTGTAGAGTTCGCTCCTCCCCACGGGGGCGTCCATGGCTAGCCCGACAAAACCCTGCACGCCGCTATTTTTTGCGCGGGCGACATAGGCGCTGCCCATGCTTGCGCCCATGCCGTGGCCGATCAGCACGATATGGTGGATGCCCTGTGCGCGCAGGAATTTTATGCTGGCGCTGATGCGCGCGGGCGCCTCATTGAGGGCGAGTCCGTAGCCGGTGAGCGGTGCGCCGCGCGGCAGAATAGGCATTTGCAGCGAGAGCGTCGCATAACCGTGCGCCGGCAGGCCGCGCCGCAGCGGAGAGATCACGTCGGGCCAGTCCGGGTGCTGTCCTTCGTCGTGCATGAGGATCACTCCGCCCTTGGCCTTGTCGTCGGCTGCGGTGTAGATGCTTAAAAATTTTCCAGTGGGGTCAGACAGCCACTCTGCCTTGCCTATGGTGAGATACTGCAGTATCTGCTGTGCCCAGCGTTCCTCGCGTTGCTTGAAGGTCGCATGCGCCAGTGAAGCGCACAGCAGCGTGACGACCAGCAGTGTGACTTTGTAGCGGAGTGAAGGGTGTGCGGACATCGTTTGGTCAGACTCTGTTGGTGGCGGCGCGCGCCACGGCGGGTGCGACGCGGGTGATGAGGCGCGGGTCGAAGGGCTTGGGCAGAATGTAGCCGGGGCCGAATGCGAGTTGCTTGAGATTATACGCCTGCAACACTTCGGCGGGAACGTCTTCATGGGCCAGCGTGGCGAGTGCATGCACCGCGGCGATCTGCATCTCCGCCGTGATGCGCCGCGCGCGTGCATCCAGTGCGCCGCGGAAGATGTACGGAAAGCCGAGTGCGTTATTGACCTGGTTCGGATAATCGGAGCGCCCCGTCGCCATGATCAAATCCTTGCGCGTGGCGTGCGCCAGCGCAGGGCTGATTTCCGGGTCGGGGTTGGAGAGCGCGAACACGACGGGTTTCGCGGCCATCGCGCGCAGCATGTCCGCGCTCACGAGATCGGGGCCGGAGACACCGATGAACACATCCGCGCCGGTGAGCGCATCGTGCAGCGTGCGCGCCTGTGTCGCGCGCGCGAATTCCTGTTTGTAAATGTTGAGATCGCTGCGCCCGGAGTGGATGACGCCGCTGCGGTCCACCAGCGTGAGATTTTCCTTGCGCGCGCCGAGTGCGACCAGCAGGCGCATGGACGCGATGCCCGCAGCACCCGCGCCGAGGCACACGATCTGCGCTGTGGCCAGGCGTTTGCCCTGCAATTCGAGCGCGTTGAGCAGTCCCGCTGCGATAATTACCGCGGTGCCGTGCTGGTCGTCGTGAAATACGGGAATGTCGAGCCTCTCGCTGAGTGCGCGTTCGATTTCAAAGCAGTGCGGCGCGGCGATGTCTTCCAGATTGATGCCGCCGAAGGTGGGCGCGATGCGCACCACGGTGTCGATGAAGGCCTGCGGCGATTCGGCATCGACTTCGATATCGAAGGCGTCGATGTTCGCAAGTTTTTTGAACAGTATCGCCTTGCCTTCCATCACCGGTTTGGCTGCGAGCGCGCCCAGGTTGCCGAGGCCGAGGATGGCGCTGCCGTCCGTGATCACCGCCACCAGGTTGCCCTTGGCGGTATAGCGGTAGGCCGCCTCCGGGTCGCGCGCAATTTCACGCACCGGCGCCGCCACGCCCGGTGTATAGGCGAGCGACAGGTCGTATTGCGTGGCGCACGGCTTGGTGATGGCGAGCGCGATCTTGCCCGGTGTGGGGCTGGCGTGATATTCGAGGGCGGCGCGTTTCAGGTCTTCAGACATGGAGGATGTGAGGCGCGGCAGTAAAAGTAAACTGGAACCATTCTAGCGCACTATCTTGATGGATGCGCCGGGTGCGGGTTCGCCTGCGGGATAATAATGATTGAGCAACCGCAGTTGCTCCTCGGCATGGTGCGGGATGCGCGATTCGCGCGCGAGGCCGGCAAAGCGTGTGTTGTTGCCGGCACGGATGATATCGAGGCGCAGCGCCGCCGCGAGCGGGCGCTCCGCTTCGGTCAGGGCATGGAAGCTCTTGGCGCTGGCGAGAAAGTCCTTGTCATAGCGATACGGCTCGCCCTCGTCCTTGCCTACGCCGGCGAAGACGAACGCCTGCGTGCCGAAATAGATCACCGTGAAACGCGCGAGGCGCTGGCCGTACGGCGTGCGCGTGCGCGCCAGCGCGGTGTATCCCTCCATGCCTTGATGGCTGAACGGCTCGCCGTTTTGCAGTGTGGCGAGCTTGAGGCGCGTGCGTAAAAACGCCTCCGGTGTAACGCGCTTGTTGATGTCTTCGCTGTTGATCTGCAGCACGCCGTCGCCCTGCGGCGCCGTGGCGATCAGGCGGTCGGGACGGTTTTCCACGCGCCAGCCTGCGGGGAAGGTGAGCGCAAAGCCCAGATCCTTGTGATAGAAGTGGTTGCCGCGCCGCACGCCCTCGCGTTCGCTGTCACCATAGGTGAGGCCGTCCAGTATGTTCAGGAAGCCGCTCTGGTTTACACGCGTGGCGGCAGGTGTCTTGAACGCCTCGGCGCTGGCCACGACCTGTTGCAGGCGCGTGTCGTTGTCGGGGTGGCTGGCGAACAGGCCGTGATAGACGCGCGGTTCGCGCTTCTCCTCGGCGGCCAGTTGCTTCTCGAAGGTTTCCTGATCCTTGAGTACGCCGATGACTGCAATGATTTCGTGCGGGTTGTAGCCGCTGCGTGCCATGTACTCGGCGCCGAGACGGTCGGCTTCGAGTTCGTGATCGCGCCCGTAACCGGAAAGCAGCGCGCTCCCCAGCGTACCAAACAATTGCTGCGCGCCGGGGTTATCCAGCCCGGGAATCAGGATCGAGCCCAGCGTAAGGCCGATGTCGGCGGCCTGTGCGGCGCTCTGTTGCTGCACGCTGTGGCGCGCGGTGACGTGACCGATTTCATGGCCGAGCACGGCGGCGAGTTGCGCCTCGGAATTGAGGTAAGCGAGCAGCCCGCGCGTGATGTAGATATAGCCGCCGGGGAGCGCAAAGGCGTTGACGTCGGCGCTGTCCAGCACCGTGAAGCGGTAGACGAGATTGGTGCGATGGCTGTGTGCGGCGAGCCCTTCGCCCACGCGCTGCACGTAGGCCTGCAATTCCGCGTTGTCGTAGCGGCTGAATTCCTTGAGTACCTCCGGCGCGGCCTTGCGGCCCATTTCGATTTCGGCTTCTTCCGACATCAGCACGAAATCCTGCTTGCCGGACACCGGGTTGACCGCGCAGCCGCCAAGCAGAATCGCGCCTGTCAGCGCGGTCAGCAGGAGTGGCGAATATTTTAATAGACGTTTCAATGCACGACCTCAAGCGCCGCCGGATGGCGGATGCGTATGACCGGCGCGCCCTCTGCGCCGGGATGCGGCCAGCCGCGCACGATGACGGTGCGGCCATGCAGTTGTTCGGGCGGCGTGGAGAAGTAGTGTAGATCGTCGCGCTCGATGCGCAAAGAGACGCCGCCTTCCAGCGTGAGCCGTACCGACTTGCGGCTGCCGCCCACGCGCGTCACGCGCCCGCGCACGAGATGAAAGCCCTGTGCGCCGGTCGCGAGCGCAGTGGATGTGACTGGCTGATAGGCCGGCAGCGTCCAGATGCCGCGCCGCCCGGTCTGCGCACGCTGCTCGGCGGCGCGGTAACAGTCGATGTTCCACAGGTCGGGCGGCACCACGAGTGTCGTGGCCAACCCTTGCTCGATGAGCAAGGCCGCGACGCTGCGCCCGTCGTCGAGGTAGACATGGGCCAGGGTGCGCCGGTAACGATCCTGTCGCTCCGCATCGTAACGCAGGCGGACGTAGGGATGGTCGATGAGCAGCTTTTCCAGCGCCGTGCGCGCCTGTTCGGCGAACGGCTGCGTGGGGGCGCCGTCATGGCCGATCTCCGGCGTGTCGAGCCCGATCAGACGCACGCTACGGCCGTCGTCCAGCCTGATCGTGTCGCCGTCGTAAACAAAGTCGACGCGGATGCGCTCATCAGTACGGTCTGCGGGGCAGTGAGTGTCCCCGCCCGCAGGCGCCGCCGCCAGCAAGGCGAGGGCGATGAGCAGCGGGCGAAAAAGACGGTGCGGCACAGGAGCGTGCCAGACGGCGGGTTATTTAGCGCTGCGGTTGTACTTCTGGCGGAATTTGTCCACGCGGCCGCCGGTGTCCGTAAGCTTCTGCTTGCCGGTAAAAAACGGGTGACACGCGGAGCATACGTCCAGGTGCAGGTCTTTGTCCGTGGTGGAGCGGGTCTTGAAGGTATTGCCGCAGCTGCAGGTGACGGTGATCGCCTGGTAGGCGGGATGGATATCCGGTTTCATGGTGTAAGGCCTCATTCCTCTGCCGGGCCGGGTATACCCGACTGCGGCCACATTCGAACCAAGAATTTTACTTGAGTTCGCCCTGGGCAGCAAGCCAGCGGCTGCTATTTGTCGCGCGCCGCTCCGGGAAAGGGCAGTACAGAGGCCGAACTGCGCGGTTTGGGCGCGGTCACCGTGTCCTGTGTTGCGGTAAGGGGGTTGGCATCGCGCAGGGCTTGCAGGCTGTCGACCAGACCGCCGTCGCCCAGTACGGCATCCCACATCATGCCGGAAATGCGGATACAGGCCGCCAGCGGGGTGCCCGATCTTTCCCGCACCTTGTCGATGCGCCATTGCAGGCCGCGCAGGCGCTGCTGCTGCCCTGCCGGGGCACCGGCGATGGCCTGGTTGACGATGTCCTGGCGCTGTTTTTCAAACGCCTCCGGATCGGAACTCGCGAGGGCTGACCAGGTATCGAAGTCAAAGTCCCAATCAAACGCGGTTTGCATCAGGCCCGCCTGTAAATGAATGCACCGTATGAATTATAACCCGTGACCGAGCGCTATTGAAGTCGTGTTGCTGTAGGCCTTAAAGTAACTGGTATAGTGAAAATCTGACCCCAATGGCCTGATTTGTGCACGCCACAGGCTTGAACCCCTTCGTACCGAGGCAGGCATGTTGACCAAAAGCAAGCTTCAGTCACTTAAATATGAATGCCTCGGCATGGATGTCGAGGCCATCCGCCAGACGCTCGCCAACCGGCTCGAATACTCGGCGGGCAAGGACTTGTACACCGCCACTCCGCGCGACTGGTTCTCCGTGGTCAGCTATACCGTGCGCGACCGTCTGATCGAGCGCTGGATGGAGACCATGCGCACCTATTACCGCGAAGACACCAAGCGCGTGTATTACCTGTCGCTCGAATTTCTTACCGGACGTGCGCTCATCAACAGCCTGCTCAACCTGGGCGTGCTCAAGGAATACCGTGAGGCGCTGGACGAGCTCGGCCTCGAACTCGACGAGATCGTCGAACTCGAACCGGAGGCCGCACTCGGCAACGGTGGCCTGGGCCGGCTCGCGGCGTGCTTTCTCGACTCCATGGCCACGCTGGGCCTGCCCGGTTATGGCTACGGTATCCGTTACGAATACGGCATGTTCAACCAGCGCATCGAGCACGGCAATCAGGTCGAACACCCGGACAACTGGCTGCGTTACGGCAATCCGTGGGAGTTCGCGCGCCCCGAGATGCTCTACCCGGTACGCTTTTTCGGGCGCGTGGTGGACTACGTGGATGAACACGGCAAGTCGCACTTCCAGTGGGTGGACGGCGAGGAGGTGCTGGCCATGGCCTACGACACCCCGGTTCCCGGCTACGGCACCAACACCGTGAACAACATGCGCTTGTGGGCGAGCAAGTCTTCGCGCGATTTCGATCTCAAATATTTCAACGACGGCGATTATATCCGCGCGGTGCAGGACAAGAGCGCCTCGGAAAGTATCTCCAAGGTGCTGTACCCCGACGACACCACGAGCACGGGCCGCGGCCTGCGTTTGAAGCAGGAGTATTTCTTCGTGTCGGCCTCGTTGCAGGACATCCTCGCGCGTTTTCACAAAAAACACGATGACATCGGCAAGCTGCCCGACAAGGTGGCGATCCAGTTGAACGACACCCATCCGGCGATTGCCATTCCGGAGCTGATGCGGCTGCTGGTCGACAAATACAATGTGCCGTGGGAACGCGCGTGGGACATCACTCAGCGCACCTTCTCCTACACCAACCACACACTGTTGCCGGAGGCGCTGGAGACCTGGCCGGTCGCCCTGTTTGAGGTCATGCTGCCGCGCCATTTACAGATCATCTTCGAGATCAATCATCATTTTCTCAGGCAGGTGATCCACCGGCATCCCGGTGATTTCGACCTGTTGCGCCGCATGTCGATCATCCATGAGGACGGCGAGCAGCGCGTGCGCATGGCGCATCTCGCCATCGTCGGCAGCCACAAGGTCAATGGCGTGGCGGCGTTGCACACGCATCTGCTGAAGACCACGCTGTTCTCCGATTTCGAGCACAACTTTCCGGGCCGCATCGTCAACAAGACCAACGGCATCACGCCGCGGCTGTGGCTCAACCAGGCCAACCCGCCGCTCACGCAACTCATCAGCTCGCACATCGGCAGTGGCTGGCTCACGAATCTGGATGAACTGCGAAAGCTTGCGCCGCTGGCCGAGGATCGCGCCTTCCGCGCTGCGTTCCGTGCCGCCAAGCGCGCCAACAAGGAGCGTCTGGCGCGGCTGATCCAGCAACGTCTCGGCATCGAGGTCAACATCGACTCGCTGTTCGATGTGCAGGTCAAGCGCATCCATGAGTACAAGCGCCAGTTGCTCAACGTGCTGCATGTGATCACGCTCTACAACCGCATCCGCGCCAACGGTGGAGACGGCATCGTGCCGCGCACCGTGGTCTTCGGCGGCAAGGCTGCGCCCGCTTATGCGATGGCAAAGCTGATCATCAAGCTGATTAACGACGTGGCCGACGTGGTGAATAACGACCCCAACGTCCGTGATCGGCTCAAGGTGGTGTTTATCCCGAACTACAATGTCTCCACCGCGCTCGATATTATTCCCGCTGCGGATCTGTCGGAGCAGATTTCCACCGCCGGCACCGAGGCCTCCGGCACCGGCAATATGAAGTTCGCGTTGAACGGCGCGCTCACGATCGGCACGCTGGACGGCGCCAATGTCGAGATACGTGAAGAAGTGGGGGCGGACAATATCTTTATCTTCGGCCTCACCACCGAAGAAGTGCGGCGGCTGCGCAGCGAAGGCTACCGGCCCTGGGATTACTATCACGCCAACAGCGAGCTCAGGCAGGCGCTCGACATGATCGGCTCGGGATTTTTTTCAGCCGATGCGCCCGCCTTGTATCATCCCATCATTCACAACCTGCTCGACGGCGGCGATCATTATCTGTTGCTCGCCGATTATGCGTCCTATGTGGCGTGCCAGGAGCAGGTGGCGCAGCTTTACGGTGATCAGGAAGAGTGGACGCGCAAGGCGATACTGAATACGGCGGGGATGGGCAAATTCTCTAGCGACCGGACTATCCGTGAATATGCCGAAGAGGTATGGAACGTCGCGCCGGTAGAGGTGACGTTGCAGTGCCCTATTTAAGACAGGGGAAAGAGGCAAGAGCAAAGAGCAAAGAGCAAAGAGCAAAGGATTGAATTATTTCACAGCCGCCCTGGTGCAAACATTTCCAGGCTTTAACTTTTCTCTTTTCTCTTGCCTCTTTTCTCTGCCGTTCAACGTTTCATCGAATCGAAGAACTCGGAGTTGACCTTGGTCGTCTTGAGTTTTTCCAGCAGGAATTCCATCGCCGCAAGTTCATCCATGGGATGCAGCAGCTTGCGCAGTATCCACATCTTCTGCAATTCATCCGGCTTGGTGAGCAGTTCTTCGCGCCGTGTGCCGGAGCGGTTGATGTTGATCGAGGGGTAAACGCGCTTTTCCGCCATCTTGCGATCAAGGTGCACTTCCATGTTGCCGGTGCCCTTGAACTCTTCGTAAATCACGTCATCCATCTTGGAGCCGGTATCCACCAGCGCGGTAGCGATGATGGTGAGCGAGCCGCCTTCCTCGATGTTGCGCGCCGCGCCGAAAAAGCGCTTGGGGCGTTGCAGGGCATTGGCGTCCACGCCGCCGGTGAGCACCTTGCCCGAGGCGGGCACTACGGTGTTATAGGCGCGGCCCAGGCGGGTGATGGAGTCGAGCAGGATGATCACGTCACGCTTGTGTTCCACCAGGCGTTTGGCCTTCTCGATCACCATCTCCGCCACCTGCACGTGACGGGTTGCCGGTTCATCGAAGGTGCTGGAGACCACCTCGCCCTTCACCGAGCGCTGCATCTCGGTGACTTCCTCGGGGCGTTCGTCGATGAGCAGCACGATCAAATAACATTCCGGATGTTTGGCGGCGATGGAGTGCGCGATGTTCTGCAGCATCATGGTCTTGCCCGCCTTGGGCGGCGAGACGATCAAACCGCGCTGGCCCTTGCCGATGGGCGAGATGAGGTCGATCACGCGCGCGGTGAGGTCTTCGGTGGTGCCGTTGCCGATCTCGAGGCTGAGACGTTCGTTGGGGAACAGCGGCGTCAGGTTTTCAAACAGCACCTTGTTCTTGGAGTTTTCCGGCGCCTCGAAGTTGATTTCGTTCACCTTGAGCAGCGCGAAATAGCGCTCGCCCTCCTTGGGCGGACGGATCTTGCCGGAGACGGTGTCGCCGGTGCGCAGGTTGAAACGCCGTACCTGGCTGGGCGAGACGTAGATGTCGTCGGGGCCGGCGAGATAGGAGCTGTCCGCCGAGCGCAGGAAGCCGTAGCCGTCCTGCAGGATTTCCAGCACGCCGTCGCCGGAGATGTCTTCTCCCTTGTGCGCGTGCGCCTTGAGAATGGCGAAGATGACGTCCTGCTTGCGCGAGCGCGCCATGCCTTCGATGCCCATGGACTGGGCAAGGTCGATCAGATCAGAGGGTGATTTTTGTTTCAGTTCAGTGAGGTTCATGCGTGTATTTCTGGATGACGGGTGGGTGATGCGACACGGACGTTTAACGCCCGAGGTAAAAAAATGGTTGTGGTCTGGGGAGAACTGCCGAAGGGCAGGTCAACAGGCTTTACAGTTGAGACAACACTATCATGCCATCAATCTTGCGTCCAGTGGCACGTGTTCAGGTGCCCTTCAAAGGTTGGTGTCGATAAAGGCCGTGAGTTGCGACTTCGAAAGCGCCCCCACCTTGGTGGCCGCGACGCTGCCGTTTTTGAATAGCATCAGGGTGGGTATGCCGCGGATACCGAATTTCGGCGGCGTGGCCGCATTCTGGTCGATGTTGAGCTTGGCGATCTTGAGCTTGCCGCTGTATTCGGTGGCAATCTCATCCAGGATCGGCGCAATCATCTTGCACGGTCCGCACCAGTCGGCCCAGTAGTCCACCAGCACGGGGCCGCTGGCCTTGAGCACTTCGTTTTCGAAACTTGCGTCAGTGATATGAACGATATTTCCGCTCACGGGTATGCCTCTGCTAGAAGTGATCGGGTGGCCCGGATCGGGGCCGTTTGCGGGTGTTGCGCTTTGTTGTTCCGCCCTTGTTGCCGCCATTTCACCGCACTTGGGGGCGTTTTTCAAGCCTCGGTTTTTTCCAACAGGACAAGCCCCGGGCCATCAATTCTGCTATCGTGTAGCACTATGACTGAACAAGCAAGCGAAAAACATCTGACAACAGTAGCGTTTTCAGACCTCGGGCTTCCTGCGCCGCTGCTGCAAGGCGTTGAAGAGGCTGGATTTTCCTGGTGTACCCCGATCCAGGCCGAGACCTTGCCGCTGGCGCTGGCCGGCCACGATGTCGCCGGTCAGGCGCAGACCGGCACCGGCAAGACGGCGGCGTTTTTACTCGCGTTGATGAATCACCTGCTCAAGCATCCTGTGCCAGCGGGGCGCAAAGCCAATCAGCCGCGCGCACTGGTGCTCGCGCCTACGCGCGAGCTGGCGATTCAAATCCACAAGGACGCCGAGGTGCTGGGCAAACACAGCGGCCTGAGCCTGGGCCTGGTATATGGTGGTACCGGGTACGATACCCAGCGTGCCATGATGGAAGCGGGTGTGGATATCCTGATCGGCACGCCGGGGCGTGTGATCGATTATTTCAAACAGCACGTGTTCGATCTGAAGGCGGCGCAGGTGATGGTGCTGGACGAGGCGGACCGCATGTTTGATCTCGGCTTCATCAAGGACGTGCGCTTTTTGCTGCGCCGCCTGCCCCCGCCGGAGCAGCGCCTCAATATGCTGTTTTCCGCCACGCTGTCGTGGCGCGTGACCGAGCTTGCCTACGAGCACATGAACAGCCCGCGCCTGATTGCAGTCGAACCCGACAAGGTGACGGCGGACAAGGTGACGCAGGCGGTGTATCACGTGGGCAACGAGGAAAAGATCGCGCTGCTGATCGGCCTGCTCCGGCGCACCGATGCGAAGCGCAGCATCGTGTTCGTGAACACCAAGGCGGCGGCGCACAAGGTGCTCGGTTATCTGCTCGGCAATGGCTTCGGCACGGCGCTGCTGTCGGGTGACGTGCCGCAGAAAAAGCGCCAGCAACTGCTGGCGGAATTCCAGGAAGGCAAGCTGGCCATCCTGGTCGCCACCGACGTCGCGGCGCGCGGGTTGCATATCCCGGAGGTAAGCCACGTGTTCAATTACGACCTGCCGCAATCGGGCGAAGACTACGTGCACCGCATCGGGCGCACCGCGCGCGTCGGCGCCTCCGGCGACTCCATCAGCTTTGCGTGCGAGGAGTACGCCTTTACGCTGCCCGAGATCGAGGCGTATACCGGTCACAAGATTCCCGTCGTGCGCGTCACCGACGAACTGCTGGCCACACCGCTGCCGCCGCACAAGTCCGAGTTTGCGCCTAAGGGCTTCGGCGCCGCGCGGCAGGGCAGGGCGGGTGGCAGGGCGCCGGGCGGGCGTGGCGCGCCGCCCAAGAGTCACAGTCACGGCTCGTCGCGTTCGCGCGGGCGCGGCTGACGGATACAACAGTCAAGCTAAGGAACGTACGATGGCACGCATGATTTTCGCCGATGGCCGCGAGACGCGAGATTTTCCCGCCATCCAAAGCAAGCTCGCTGAAATCGGCATCACGCTGCGTGATTGGCCCGCCCCTGCTGAGGCCCGGGCGCAGGCGCTGCTGGCCAAGGCAGCGTTGAGTGACGCCGAGAAGGAAGAGCTGCTGCGCGCGGTGGATAACAGGTTTGCAACGCTGAAGCAGGAAGCGGGCTATACCACACGCGACATGATTGTGCTGCACGAGGATGTTCCCGGCCTGGCCGAGATGCTCGGCAAGTTCGACAAGGTGCACTACCATACCGACGACGAGGTGCGTTACATCCTCGCGGGCAAGGGTTACTTCGGTTTCGTCGACAATAGCGGTGGACAATTCATGCTCGAGGTCAATGCCGGCGATTACATCAACGTGCCGGCCAACACCGAGCACTGGTTTACGCTGGGCGATTCGACACGCATCAAGGCGGTGCGCTACTTCATAGACACCAGCGGCTGGACCCCGGTATATACGGAAAGAACAGTAGCAAGTTTCGAGTAGCATGTAGGTCGGATCAAGCGCAGCGGATCCGACGAACTAAAATCCACGCTGTTTGTCGCCTCAGAGTATGACTAAATCACTGAATGATCTTCCGCTACGCACGGCGCTGGTGGAAATCGCGCACGACTTTCACGCGCGCGGCTGGATGTCCGGCACGGCGGGCAATCTCAGCGCGCGCGACGATGCAGGCTTCTGGATCACCGCCAGCGGGCGCCCTAAGGGCCGCCTCGACGAAACCGATTTTCTGCTGGTCAATGTGGCCGACGGCGGCGTGATCGAGCGCGCGCGCGTGGACGGAAAACCCTCCGCCGAAACCTCCATCCATCGCGTCATCTACCAGTGTTTTCCGGCGGCGCGCGCCTGTTTGCATGTGCACACGGTGGATGCCTGTCTCGCCGCCGCGCGCGTAGCCGAAGATGCGCGTGTATTGCCTTTGCCCGCGCTGGAAATGCTCAAGGGACTCGGCATCTGGGAGCAGCACCCGCGCGTGAGCCTGCCCTTGTTTGAGAACACCCTCGAGGTGAGCAAGATTGCGGACGCCATCGCCGCGCGCTTCGAGCGCGAACCGCCGCAGGTGCCTGCGCTGATGGTGCACGGCCACGGCGTGACGGTGTGGGGCGGTTCGCTGCAGGAGGCCTATAATCGTGTGGAGTGCATGGAGTTTATTCTGAGCTATCTGGCGCGCTGCGAATGAAAGTCATCCTCGCCAACCCACGCGGCTTCTGCGCCGGTGTTGATCGCGCCATCGTCATTGTCGAGCGCGCGCTGGAGAAATTCGGCGCGCCGATCTATGTGCGTCACGAGGTGGTGCATAACCGCTTCGTGGTGGATGCGTTACGCACCAAGGGCGCGGTGTTTGTCGATGAACTGGATGAAGTGCCGGACGACGGCCTTGTCATCTTCTCCGCGCATGGCGTGTCACGCGCGGTGAGCGAGGAGGCCGCGCGGCGCGGACTCAAGGTGTTCGACGCCACCTGCCCGCTGGTCACCAAGGTGCACATGGAGGTGTTGGGCCATTACCGCGAAGGACGCGAGTGCATTCTCATCGGGCACAAGGGCCACCCGGAAGTCGAGGGTACCATGGGGCAGTACAACAAACCCGCAGAGCTGGGTCGCATGTATCTGGTGGAGTCGGTGGAGGACGTACAGAAGCTCGCGGTAAAAAAGCCCGCGCGCCTTGCCTTTGTCACACAGACCACGCTTTCGATGGACGACACCGCGCGCGTGATCGAAGCTCTGCGCGCACGCTTCCCCGCCATCATCGGCCCGAAAAAAGACGATATCTGTTACGCCACGCAAAACCGTCAGGATGCGGTTAAACAGCTTGCCCAGCAGTGTGATGTGTTGCTGGTCGTCGGCTCGCCCAACAGCTCGAATTCCAACCGCTTGAAAGAGCTTTCCATCAAGCTCGGCACCCCGGCCTACCTCATCGATTCCGCCGCGGATATACAGCCTGAATGGCTGGCCGGAAAGACCGCCATCGGCGTGAGCGCCGGTGCCTCCGCGCCGGAGGCGTTGGTGCAGCAGGTGATTGCGCACCTGCGGACCTCCGGCGTGGAGACCGTCGCAGAGGGCGCCGGGCCACGCGAGAACGTGATATTCCCGCTGCCCAGGGAACTCGTGGCTGCCGGGGGAAGCACCTGATCCGCTGGTCTGTTTGTTAAAACGCCCCCATCCGGGGTTTAGTCCCTCTGTTGTCTGTGCACACGCTCTTGTACTCTTTCCGGACGACTATCCCGTTCAGTACGCTCGGGACGATCCTCATCCTCCGTATCTGGCTCGGTCTCTGAGTCGGAGGAGTCGTTCGGATTGGCCTTTGGAGTTGCTCCTCCCGTGCGCGGGGTAAGAGGATTGCCGCCCACTCTCGGATCAATCTCGCCGATGATGGTGGCCAGCGTGGCTGTCGTGTCAGGCGTGACATTGCCCTGTTTGTCCGGCCAGGTCACCTGCATGGTGAGCAGCTTGTGGGGAGTGACGACATCGTCGGTCACGGTCCAGGCCCGGGTGTAGGCCGTGTTGGAGCCTGCGGTCGCCGCCGTCACAGTATCAGTGCCGGCAACTATTGCGTTGTAGCCATTGATATTGGCAAAGACACGGAGTTGATCTATCTTTGTTTCGCCTTGTGTGGTCGCTTCCGTGCGCGCCTTGGCGAGGCTGCTGTCCTGTAATACCGCTCCCTGGAACCTGGCCATGGAGATGAGTCCAACAGCCAGAACCACGATGGCGATGAGTGTCTCGACGAGTGAAAAGCCAGTTTGCCGGGTGTATGTGCTCATGGGTGTCATGGCTGTATCCTCTGTGAATCGTTCAGGAGGCGCTGTCAGTCAGGTCAGTCCACGCCCCGCCGATTTTTGCGAAGCTGCCTGAATTATTTACCGCTTCTTCGAGCAGCTCCTGGTCGTAGGCCACCTGGGCGCTGCCTGAGATTTTAAGATTACTCTCGGAAAGGGCCGCCCCATTGAAGCGTGCGCTGCCGTTAACCTTCATTTCGCCGGTGCTGTAAGCGATACCATTAAAGGTTGCGGAACCATTGATCGTGAGCTTGCCCTCTACGATCAGGACAACAGGCGCGGCGGCACTGCCTACCGTGACGGTGCTGTTGATGGTGACATCGCCGACGATCCAGATTATTTTAGTGCTCGGCACGCTGCTGAGGGTGGCGCTGTAATTGCCAGCCCCGGTATAAACCTCGCTCAGGTTTTTAACAGAGTCCTTGGTGCCATTAAAGAAATTCTGGAAAAAGGCATCATTCGTCAGGCTGGCCAAGGCGGCATCATTTTTGGCAATACCTGTGGTGGTGCCGCCGCTGTTGTTGGCTATGGTGGCGCCGCCATCCGCTTTCACATTGCCGCCCGCCCAGGCGGCCACATTGGTGTCGGGGTTGGTGAGCCTTGAGGTTCCCTTCGCCTCGATCTTGCCCTTGGCGTTTCCGGGCCCTGGAGGCAGGGCGCAGCACGAGGTAAAGGTGACGACCTGATTGGCGACATAACGGGAGCCGCTGTCCGCCATTCCGGTCGAGGTGATATTGATCACGTCAAAATTGTCCGCGATGGGATTGCTGTATACCGCATTATAGGTGGCGCCGGTGTCCACCAGGTTGCCGTTCAGG
>JAURVQ010000007.1 GCA_030655395.1 Gammaproteobacteria bacterium
CCCACTGCGGCTCCTGCAACGTCAGCCAGTGGCGGTAGGCCTTGAGGCGGAACTCGAGCAGCCACTCCGGCTCATTTTTCCTGGCCGAAATAAGGCGGATGGTATCTTCGCTCAAGCCCTTGGGCGCACTGTCCGATTCGATGGGCGTGACGAAGCCTGCCGTGTAGGGCCGGTTGATCAGGCTGTCCAGTGTTGCGCTCATGTCACGCCAAGTCCTTGCATTTACGGGTGGGGCCGGAATACTAAACGCTGAAACTTTCACCGCAGCCGCACTGATCCTTCACTTGCGGATTGGTGAATTTGAAACCTTCCTTGAACATGTCCCTGGTAAAATCCAGCACCGACCCGTCGATGAACGGCAGGCTCTTCGGATCCACCAGCAGCTTTACGCCGTGCGCCTCAAACAGATGATCGTCCGCCTTGACCTCATCGGCGTAATCATAGGTATAGGCCAGGCCCGCGCAACCGACCTGCTTTACGCCCACACGCAAGCCCACGCCGCTGCCGCGCTTGGCGAGCGCATTCTGGATGTGCCCGGCGGCACTTTCTGTCACTGTAATGGCCATGATTCCACCTTAAAGCTCGACGTCATGAATTTATACTGCAATCGCATCGCGTCTGCGCCACGAGCGGCTGCTCTGTATCAGGCCCGCCAAAACGGTGCAGAACGCATCTACATCCGCCTCGGTGTTGCCTGCGCCCAGGCTCACCCGCAACACGTTGCGTAGATGCTCGCGCGCAACACCCATCGCAGTGAGCACGTGACTCGGCGCGATCTCGCCGCTCGAACAGGCCGAACCGCTGGAGAGTGTGAAGCCCGCCTGATCCAGCTTTTCCAGCAGCGTCTCGCCTTCAAATTGCGGCACACTGAACTGCACGGTGTTGGGCAACCGTTCGGCGTGCTCCGCGAAGGGCGTGATGCCCAGGGTACGCAGGCCCGACTCCAGCTTGTCACGCAGCGCACGCCACTGTGCTGCACGCCCGCTCAACTCGCGGCGCGCATACTCCGCCGCCGCTCCGAATCCCACAATGCCCGCGACGTTTTCCGTACCGGCGCGCAAGCCCTTTTCCTGCCCGCCGCCCGCCAACCATGGCTTGAGCAGTGACGTACGCTCCACCACCAGCGCACCCACGCCCTTGGGGCCATTGAGCTTGTGCGCGGCGAGCGTCAGGCAGTGCGCACCACTCGTGGTGAAATCCACCGGCACCTTGCCTGCGGCCTGTGTCGCATCGCTATGAAACAATGCACCGCATTTGCGTACACGTTTTGCAATGGCGCGGATGTCCTGCACCACGCCGGTTTCATTGTTCGCCCACATCACCGACACGAGGCGCGTATCCGCATGCACCTGCCGTTCGATGTCAGGCGCCACCCGGCCCTGCTCATCCACCGGAATCACATCCACCCGCCAGCCGCGGCGCTCCAATGACTGGGCCGCACCGCGCACGGAGGCATGCTCGATGGCGCTCAGGGCAAGCCGTGCGGGGGTTTCATCGTGCACGGCGCCGAGCAGCGCCAGATGATTCGCCTCGGTGCCGCCGCTGGTGAAAACAACCTGCTCAGGCCGCGCGTTGACCAGCGCCGCCACCTGCTCACGCGCGCTGTCAATCGCGCGGCGTGCTGCGCGCCCGTGCTGATGTGTGCTGGACGGATTGCCATACTGTTGAGTGAGATACGGCAGCATGGCCTCCAGCACACGCGCATCCAGCGGCGTAGTGGCATTGTGATCCAGATAAATCACGCGCGTGAATTTTGCGCAATGCGCCGCTCGCGGCAATCGGCGACGGGAAACTCCGGCACACCCTCCTGGCGCGCCGCAACCTCAAGCACACCCCGCTGCGCGACCAGTTGCGCAAGGGTAATGCCGTTCAGAAACTGATAGATCTTGCCGCTCAAATCCTGCCACAGATCGTGCGTGAGACAGCGCTCGTTGTCCTGGCAGTTTTTCTTGCCGCCGCAGCGCGTCGCGTCGACTTTTTCGTCCACCGCACTGACGACGTCCGCGATGGAAATCGCATCTGCCGCCGCGCCCAGACGGTAACCGCCGCCGGGGCCGCGTGCGCTGATAACCAGCCCCTGCTTGCGCAGCTTGGCGAACAACTGCTCCAGATAAGAGAGCGAGATGCCTTGGCGTCCGGCGATGTCGGTGAGCGCGACCGGCCCGCTGCTGTGGTGCAGGGCGAGATCGAGCATGGCGGTGACCGCGTAACGGCCTTTGGTAGTAAGTTTCATGCCACCCAGTCTACATGACCTAGTAAAATAGTCAACTATTACTCAGGAGACACCAAGTAAGTAGACATTGCGACGGGGTGTCCTCCTGAGCAACAACCCTGTTTACTCTACCCCCACCCTGTCCCGCCCCCTCAGCAGGGGGCGGGGATGTGTAGAAGAGCGTAGCCTTAATTACTGACTTATGAGTAAATGT
>JAURVQ010000030.1 GCA_030655395.1 Gammaproteobacteria bacterium
GTCGTGGCATGTCGATACGCTCGCCGTCAGCTTCATGCTGGGCGCGCTGATCGTGATTACCAGCTGGCGCCTGGGGCGCCGCCTGTCGCATGACGCGCCGAGCGGCTTTCAGAATGCGGTGGAGGCGGTGCTCGAATTCGTCGGCGGCCAGGTAAGAGACAGCTTCCCCGGCCACAACCCGCTCATCGCGCCGCTCGCGCTCACGATTTTCATCTGGGTGTTCCTGATGAACGCCATGGACATGATTCCGGTGGACTTGCTGCCGTGGCTGGGTCAGCTGGTGGGAATACCTTACCTCAAGGTAGTGCCCACCACCGATCTGAGTGCTACGCTTGCACTCTCGCTTACCGTGTTTGCGCTGGTCATCTTTTATAACATCAAGATCAAGGGGCCGGTCGGCTACCTCAAGATGTTTCTGTTTCACCCCTTCGGTAAATTCCTGATCCCGGTCAACATCGTCATGACCCTGATCGAAGAGCTGGCCAAGCCGCTCAGCCTCGGCCTGCGACTGTTCGGCAACCTGTTCGCGGGCGAGTTGGTGTTTCTGCTCATCGCGCTCATCGGCGGCACGCTAGTCACGGGCGTGGCGGGCTGGCTGTTCTGGTTCCCGTTGCAGGTGACGCTCGACCTCGGCTGGCTCATCTTCCATCTGTTGGTGATTACGCTGCAGGCGTTTATTTTCATGGTGTTGTCTATCGTCTATTTGGGGATGGCGCATCAGGAACATTGAAAGCTTATAAAACCCAACGCCAAGACGCCAAGACGCAAAGGTAAATACGGCTATTGTTTTTTTGGTTCTTGGCGTCTTTGCGACTTTGCGTTGAGTAGTTGAATTTGAATTTTTTATTTTTAAGGAGAGTAGAAAATGACACCTGACATGATTGCAATGATTTATGCCTACACCGCCGTAGGCGTGGGCGTGATTCTCGCCGCTGCCGGTCTGGGTTCGGCCATCGGCTGGGGCCTGATCTGCGCCAAGACGCTGGAAGGCATCGCGCGCCAGCCCGAGATGCGCCCGGCGCTGATGACCAACATGTTCATCTTCGCAGGTCTGATGGAATCGTTCCCGTTCATCATTCTCGCGTTCGGCATGTGGTTTTTGTTTGCCAACCCGTTCGTGGGCGCGCTCCAGGCGGCCATCGGCGCGGCGGGCTAATTGTCCGCTCATACATTCAGCTTGATCGAGTGAGAAGCGCATGAATATTACAGCTACCCTGTTTGGCCAGATCGTGGCCTTCATCCTGCTCATCTGGTTCGTCAACCGGCTGCTGTGGGGGCCGCTGACCGCGATGATGAAGGAGCGCGAGAAGCGCATCGCCGACGGCCTCGCCGCCGGTGAAAAGGGCCGCCACGATCTGGAGCTGGCCGAGAAGCACGCCAAAGAAGTGCTGCACAAGATGAAGACCCAGTCCGCCGAGATCCTCGCGCAGGCCGAGCGCCGCGCCAACGAAATCGTGGAAGAGTCCAAGGGCAACGCGCGCGTCGAGGGCGAGCGCATCATCGTTGCGGCCAAGGCCGAGATCGAGCAGGAAGTGAACCGCGCCAAGGCCGAGCTGCGCACGCAGGTGGCGGCGATTGCCGTGAGCGGTGCGGAGAAGATTCTGGGCCGCGAGATCGACGCCAAGGCGCACAGCGACCTGCTGAAACACCTGGTCGCTGAAATTTAATCCGGACGCCGCATCCCCATGGCCGAAAAAATCACCGCTGCCCGTCCTTACGCGCAAGCCATATTCGAGCTGGCGCAGGCGCACGGCGACCTGAAGCGCTGGTCGGAGATGCTGGTGCTCGCCGTGAGCGTGGCGGGCGACGACACGTTACGCAAATTGATCGGCCATCCGCGTGTGCATAAAACCAAACTGGCGGAGTTGGTGCTGGAGATTTGCGGCGACAAGCTGAATGACGCCGGGCAGAACTTCATCCGGCTGGTGGTCGAAAACGGACGGCTGGCGCTGTTGCCGGAGATCGCGGCGCTGTATGAGGCGAATCGCGCCGAGGCCGAGGGTGTGCTCAAGGTGCAGGTGACGTCGGCCTTCCCGCTCTCCAGTGAAGAAGAACGCAAGATAGCCGCCGCGCTGAAGGCGCGCATGCAGCGCGAGATCAGTCTCTCCAGTGTGGTGGATAAACGCCTGCTGGGCGGCGCGGTGATCCGCGCCGGCGACCGCGTCATCGACGGCTCCGTGCGCAGCCAGCTCGCCAAGCTCGCGCAAACGCTGGCGCGCTGACCGACAAGAACCTTAACCGAATTCTAGTACTTTATTTGAGGAAGCTTACATGAAGCTCAACCCTTCAGAAATCAGCAATTTGATCAAGAGCCGCATCGAGAATTTCGCGGTGCTCACCGAGGCGCGCACCGAAGGCACCGTGGTCTCGGTGACCGACGGCATCGTGCGCGTACACGGTCTGTCCGACGTGATGCAGGGCGAGATGATCGAGTTTCCCGGCAACACCTACGGCATGGCGCTCAATCTTGAGCGCGACTCGGTCGGCGCGGTGGTGCTCGGCGATTATGAACACATCAGCGAAGGCGACAGCGTAAAGTGCACCGGCCGCATTCTGGAGGTGCCGGTGGGCGAGGCGCTGCTGGGCCGCGTGGTGGATGCGCTCGGCAGCCCCATCGACGGCAAGGGGCCGATCAAGACTACGCAGACCTCGCCGATTGAAAAAGTGGCGCCGGGTGTTATCGCGCGCCAGTCGGTGAGCCAGCCGGTGCAGACCGGCCTCAAGGCCATCGACGCGATGGTGCCAATCGGCCGCGGTCAGCGCGAGCTCATCATCGGCGACCGTCAGACCGGCAAGACCGCGGTGGCGGTGGACACCATCATCAATCAGAAAGGCACGGGCGTGAAGTGTGTCTACGTCGCCATCGGCCAGAAGGCCTCGTCGGTCGCCGCTGTGGTGCGCAAGCTTGAAGAGCACGGCGCGCTGGCGCACACCATCGTGGTGACCGCTACCGCGTCGGACTCCGCCGCGATGCAGTTCATCGCGCCTTACGCCGGCTGCTCCATGGGCGAATACTTCCGCGACATCGGCGAAGACGCGCTCATCGTGTACGACGATCTGACCAAGCAGGCTTGGGCCTACCGCCAGGTGTCGCTGCTGCTGCGCCGCCCGCCGGGCCGCGAGGCGTATCCGGGCGACGTGTTCTACCTGCACTCGCGCCTGCTGGAGCGCTCTGCGCGCGTGAATGCGGAGCACATCGAGAAGATCACCAACGGCAAGGTGAAAGGCAAGACCGGCTCACTCACCGGCCTGCCCATCATTGAAACGCAGGCCGGCGACGTATCGGCCTTCGTGCCCACCAACGTGATCTCGATCACCGACGGGCAGATCTTTCTCGAAACCGATTTGTTCAACGCCGGTATCCGGCCCGCCATCAACGCCGGCCTGTCCGTGTCGCGCGTGGGTGGCGCGGCGCAGACCAAGATCATCAAGAAACTGGGCGGCGGCGTGCGCCTCGACCTTGCGCAGTATCGCGAACTGGCTGCGTTCGCGCAGTTCGCCTCCGACCTCGACGAGAGCACGCGCAAGCAGCTGGAGCGCGGTCAGCGCGTGATGGAGTTGATGAAGCAGAAACAGTACGCGCCGATGAGCGTGGCGGAACTGGCAGTATCGCTGTTCTCCGCCAGCCAGGGCTTCCTCGACGACGTCGAAGTGGCCAAGATTCAGGGCTTCGAACACGCGCTGCTGAGCTTCATGAAATCGAAGCATGCTGCGCTCATGGACAAGATCAATGCCACGGGCGATTACAACAGCGAGATCGAGAGCGGCCTGCGCTCCGCGCTGACGGAATTCAAGAAGACCGGTGCTTGGTAAAGATAGCAAGTAGGTCGGATCAAGCGTAGCGGATCCGACAATTAATGCTTACTGGAATTTAATATGGCTGGCAGCAAAAAAGAAATACGCACCAAGATCAAGAGCATCAAGAACACGCAGAAGATCACGCGTGCGATGGAGATGGTTGCGGCCTCGAAAATGCGCAAGGCGCAGGAGCGCGTGCGCGCCGCGCGCCCCTATGCCGCCAAGATGCGTAACGTGATCGGCCATCTGGCGCATGCGCACCCGGAGTACAAGCATCCCTACTTGCAGGAGCGCACGGTAAAGCGCGTCGGCTTTATTATCGTGTCCTCCGACCGCGGGCTGTGCGGCGGCCTGAACACCAACCTGTTCCGCACCGCGCTAGTCGCGATGCGCGACTGGAGCACGCAGGGCGTGCAGGTGGATGTGTGCACCGTCGGCACCAAGGCGGCGGGTTTCTTCAAGCGCTTCGGCGGCAACATCGTGGCGGAGAAGTCGCATCTGGGTGATGCGCCCAGCCTGACCGATTTGATCGGTGCGGTGAAGGTGATGCTGGATGCCTACAACAACGCGCACATCGACCGCCTTTATCTGGTCTATAACGATTTCGTCAACACCATGGTGCAGAAGCCGGCGCTGCAGCAGATGCTGCCCGTGGTACCCGATACCGATGCAACGCTGCGCCACCACTGGGACTATATCTACGAGCCCGAGTCGAAAGAGGTGCTGACCCATTTGCTCACGCGCTATGTCGAGTCGCTGGTGTACCAGGGCGTGCTGGAGAATATCGCCTCCGAACAGGCGGCGCGCATGGTGGCGATGAAGAGTGCCTCGGACAACGCGGGCGAACTGATCGGCGATCTGCAGCTGATTTACAACAAGGCGCGCCAGGCAGGCATCACGCAGGAGCTGTCGGAAATCGTGGCCGGCGCGGCGGCGGTGTAGTGCGCGCAGCGGCATAAGAATTTTACGAATTTTAATTTGAGGTTGTGAGGAACTGAGGATGAGTTCAGGAAAGATAGTTCAAATCATCGGCGCCGTGGTGGACGTTGAGTTTCCGCCCGAGTCGCTGCCCAAGGTATACGACGCGTTGCTGGTGGACGCGGCCGGGCTGACGCTCGAGGTGCAGCAGCAGCTCGGCGACAGCGTGGTGCGTACCATTGCGATGGGTTCGTCCGACGGCCTGCAGCGCGGCGTTGCGGTGAGCAACACCGGCGCGCCGATCTCGGTGCCGGTGGGCAAGGAAACCCTGGGCCGCATCATGGACGTGCTCGGCAAGCCCATCGACGAAAAGGGCGCGATCGGCGAAAAGCAGCGCTGGTCGATACACCGCAAGGCCCCGGCCTATGACGAACTCGCCGCGAGCACCGAGCTGCTCGAAACCGGCATCAAGGTTATCGATCTGATCTGCCCGTTCGCCAAGGGCGGCAAGGTCGGTCTGTTCGGTGGCGCGGGCGTGGGCAAGACCGTGAACATGATGGAGCTGATCCGCAATATCGCCATCGAGCACTCGGGCTATTCCGTGTTCGCGGGCGTGGGCGAGCGTACCCGTGAAGGTAACGACTTCTACCACGAAATGACCGAGAGCAAGGTTATCGACAAGGTGTCGCTGGTGTACGGCCAGATGAACGAGCCGCCCGGCAACCGTCTGCGCGTGGCGCTGACCGGTCTCACCATGGCGGAATTCTTCCGCGATGAAGGCCGCGACGTGCTGCTGTTCATCGACAACATCTACCGCTACACGCTGGCTGGCACCGAGGTGTCCGCGCTGCTCGGCCGTATGCCGTCGGCCGTGGGTTATCAGCCGACGCTCGCCGCCGAAATGGGCGCATTGCAGGAGCGCATCACCTCCACCAAGACCGGCTCGATTACGTCGATTCAGGCCGTCTACGTGCCCGCCGACGACCTGACCGATCCGTCGCCCGCGACCACGTTCGCGCATCTGGACGCCACCGTGGTGTTGTCGCGTCAGATCGCGGAGCTGGGTATTTACCCCGCCGTGGATCCGCTCGACTCCACCAGCCGCCAGCTCGATCCGCTCATCATTGGGCAGGACCACTACGACACCACGCGCGCGGTGCAGGGCACGTTGCAGCGCTACAAGGAGCTGAAGGACATCATCGCGATTCTCGGCATGGATGAGCTGTCGGAAGAAGACAAGCTCACGGTGACGCGCGCGCGCAAGATTCAGCGCTTCCTGTCGCAGCCGTTCTTCGTCGCCGAGGTGTTCACCGGCAGCCCGGGCAAGTATGTATCGCTCAAGGATACGATCCGCGGCTTCAAGGGCATCGTCAATGGCGAGTACGACTCATTGCCGGAGCAGGCGTTCTACATGGTCGGCACGATCGACGAAGCGATCGAAAAGGCAAAGACACTCAAGTAACGGCACGTCAGCCCTGCTGATGGTGTGAATACGGACTAAATCTATGGCCATGACACTGCATCTGGATATCGTGAGCGCCGAAGCGGAAATCTTTTCCGGTCTGGCGGAGATGGTGTTCGCGCCCGCCTCGCAAGGCGAGGTCGGTATCCTGCCGCGCCATACGCCGCTGCTCACCACTCTCAGGCCGGGCGAGGTACGCGTGAAGATTCCCGATGGCGAAGAGCAGGTGTTTTACGTCTCCGGCGGCATACTGGAAATCCAGCCGCACGTGGTCACCATTCTGTCCGACACCGCGCTGCGCGCGCACGATGTGGACGAGGCCGCCGCCCTGGAGGCCAAGCAGCACGCCGAGCAGGCGATGCGCGACCGCAAGTCCGACCTCGACTACGCCAAGGCGCAGGCCGAGCTGGCCGAGGCCGTGGCGCAGTTGCAGACCATCCAGCGTCTGCGCAAAAAGGGCCGCTGATACAACGTGTAGGTCGGATCAAGCGCAGCGGATCCGACACACAATGCTGCTCGCCTCACTCTTTTCCGCTTGTACCAATAAGAAACAAAGTAAGCGGACATCGCTTACTTTGTTTCTTATTGGTAATATCTCCGTGTTTACTCTACCCCCACCCTGTCCCGCCCCCTGGTTAGGGGGCGGGGACGTAGACCGAGATGGCATCTTGCTAATGACCTTCTTATTAACCGTTCACTTTTCCTGTATCTTGGGCCTATGGGCCTCTCCGTAATCATCCTCGCCGCCGGACAAGGCACGCGCATGCGCTCCGCGCTGCCCAAGGTGCTGCACCCGCTCGCGGGCCGGCCGCTGCTGGAGCATGTCATCCACACCGCGCATGAGCTTGACGCCCAGGGCGTGCATGTCGTCTACGGCTACGGCGGCGACGCCGTGCCGCGTGCGCTGGCGCATCTCGACGCGCACTGGGTCGAACAGGCCGAGCAGCTCGGCACCGGCCATGCCGTTATGCAAGCAATGCCGTTTGTGGCGGACGATGACACGGTGCTGGTGCTGTACGGCGATGTGCCGCTGATCGGCGCGGCGACATTGCGCCGCCTGCTTGCGGCCGCGAGCAGCGAAGGCCTCGGCCTGCTCACGGTCTATCAGCACGATCCGAGCGGCTATGGCCGCATCGTGCGCGATGATGGCCGCAAGGTGACGCGCATCGTGGAGGAAAAAGATGCGACCGCGGACGAGCGCACGATCAACGAAATCAACACCGGCATGATCGCGGCGCCCGCGGTGCGGATGCGTGGCTGGCTCGCCAGGCTCGAAAACAACAACGTACAAAAAGAGTTTTATCTCACCGATGTGATCGCACTCGCGGTGCAGGACGGCAGGATGATCAACACCGTGGAGCCGGACAAGGTGGCCGAGGTGATGGGCGTGAACAACAAGGCGCAGCTTGCCGAGCTTGAGCGCTACTATCAGCACAGGCAGGCGGAGCGCCTGATGGAGCAAGGCATCACGCTGCTCGATCCGCTGCGCTTTGACCTGCGCGGAGATCTCAGCGCAGGTCGGGATGTCACGATAGATGTGAACGTCATCATGGAAGGCAGGGTTACGCTTGGCCATCGTGTCCGCATCGGCCCGCACGTCGTGATCCGCAACACGAAGATCGGCGATGACGTCGAAATACTTTCCCATTGCATGATTGACGACGCGGTCATCGAATCCGGCTGCCGCATCGGGCCGTTTGCGCGCATCCGCCCCGAAACAAAACTTGCCGCCGGCGTGCACATCGGAAATTTCGTCGAGATCAAAAAATCCGCAGTGGGCGCGGGTTCCAAGATCAATCATCTGAGCTACGTCGGCGATGCCACCCTCGGGCGCGACGTGAACATCGGCGCGGGCACCATCACCTGCAACTACGACGGCGCGAACAAGCATCAGACCATCATTGAAGATGGTGTCTTCATCGGCTCCGATACGCAACTGGTGGCGCCCGTCACCGTCGGCGCGCACGCAACCATCGGCGCGGGCTCCACCATCACCCAGGACGTGCCGCCGGAGGTGCTGGCGGTGAGCCGGGCGAAGCAAAGCACCGTGCCGGGCTGGAAGCGCCCTGTTAAAACAGAGAAAAGAGTAAAGAGCAAAGAGAAAAGCTAAGCGTCTTACCATGATTCTTGTCTCTTTCCTCTTGCCTCTTTTCTCTTCCGCAGAGCGGAGTTGATATGTGCGGAATCATCGGAGCCATAGCAGAACGTGACGTGATGCCCGCGCTGGTCGAGGGCCTCAAGCGTCTGGAGTATCGCGGCTATGACTCCGCCGGCGCGGTGGTGCTCGATGCGCACAACAAGCTCACGCGCGCGCGCGCGGTGGGCAAGGTGGTGGAGCTTGAGCTGCAGCTTGCGGCCAAGTCGCTGCAAGGCCACACCGGCATTGCGCACACGCGCTGGGCGACGCACGGGGTGCCGAGCGAGGCCAATGCGCATCCGCACATCTGCCGCGGCACCGTCGCCGTGGTGCACAACGGCATTATCGAAAACCACGAAGAGCTGCGCGCCGAACAGGTGAAGGCGGGCTACGAATTTACCTCGCAGACCGACACCGAAGTCGTGGTGCATCAGATACACCATCACTTGCGACCCGGGACATCATTGTTTGACGCGTTGCGTGCGACGGTTGCGGAGTTGCACGGTGCCTATGCGCTGGGCGTTATCGGGACTGCCGATCCTGCGCACCTCGTCGCGGCGCGGCGCGGCAGCCCGCTGGTGATCGGCCTTGGCGAGGGCGAGAATTTCATCGCCTCCGATGTCGCGGCGCTGCTGCCCGTGACGCGGCGCTTTATCTTGCTCGAAGACGGCGACATCGCCGACATCACCCGCGACAGTGTGCACATCATCAATGCGGCGGGCGCGGAGGTCACACGCAAGGTGCATGTGAGCACGCTCAGCGCCGATGCAGTCGAGCGCGGCGAGTACCGCCATTACATGCTGAAGGAAATCTTCGAGCAGCCGCGCGCAGTGAGTGACACGCTGGAGGGGCGCCTCAACGCAGGCCGCGTGCTGGAAGAAAGCCTCGGCCCCAACGCCGCTGCGATCCTGAATGCCGTCAAGCGCGTGCACATCATTGCCTGCGGCACGAGTTACCATGCGGGCCTGATTGCGCGCTACTGGATTGAGGCGCTTGCGGGCATCCCCTGCAATGTCGAAGTGGCCAGCGAGTTCCGCTATCGTCGCCCGGTGGTGAGCGCCGACTGTCTGGTAGTAGCGATTTCACAATCCGGCGAGACCGCCGACACACTCGCCGCGCTGCGTGAGGCGAAGCGGCTCGGCTTCCGTTACTCCCTCGCTATTTGCAACGTGCCGGAAAGCTCACTGGTGCGCGAGGCGGACATCGTGCTCATGACGCGCGCCGGACCCGAGATTGGCGTCGCCTCCACCAAGGCCTTCACCACGCAACTCATTGCACTCATGCTGCTCACCATTGTGCTGGGGCGGCGTCATGCGATGACGCCGGAGTTGGAAGGTAAGCTCGTTACACAACTGGAGTCACTGCCCGCCAAGATCGAGCAAACACTGCTGATGAGTGATGACATCAAGCGCCTCTCCGAACAGTTTGCCGACAAGCATCACGCGCTGTTCCTGGGGCGCGGCGCGCATTATCCGGTGGCGATGGAAGGCGCGCTCAAGCTGAAGGAGATTTCCTACATCCATGCCGAGGCGTACCCTGCGGGCGAATTAAAACACGGGCCGCTCGCGCTGGTGGACGCCGAGATGCCGGTGATTGCCGTGGCGCCCAACAATGAACTGCTGGAGAAGCTCAAGTCGAACCTGCAGGAGGTGCGCGCGCGCGGCGGCAAGCTGATCGTGTTCGCTGACGGCGCGGCAGGCTTCAAATCTTCAGAAGGCGTGCAGGTGCTGAATGTGCCGCACGCAGAGGATGATACGTCGCCGCTGGTCTACACTGTCCCATTACAGTTGCTGGCCTATCACGTCGCCGTGCTCAAGGGCACCGACGTGGACAAGCCGCGTAATCTGGCGAAGTCTGTAACGGTTGAATAAAAGACCGGGCCAGTGACTGGCCCGGTCTTACGTGCCTGCTCAGGCGGTTTTGCCGAGCTTGTCGAGCCCAAGTGCCTTCACGCCGAAATACACCACGAGCGCGATGACCAGAAAATCAATCATCACGGACACAAAATGCCCGAGCAATATTTCGACCGGCCCCAAGGCCACGGTGGCGGATTCCAGGCCCTTGGCCGCGCCCAGTGCAATGCCGAGGAGCGGATTGACGACGTCGGTGATCAGCGCGGTCACCACTTTTGACACAGCGCCGCCCAAAATAAAACCGACCGCCAGGCCTGCTACGCCCTGCTTTTTTATAAAGTCGATGAAACCGTGCATGGATATTACCTCCCTTTGTTGAAGGACCGGAAGTTGGTGCAAGAGGATGGTGGGCCGTGTGCGGATCGAACGCACGACCAACAGATTAAAAGTCTGCTGCTCTACCGGCTGAGCTAACGGCCCCACGAGGACTGCATATTGTAAGCGGGCGCGGCCCTAACACCAAGGCGTGGATGCGTTTTGGGGAAAAGTTATTGGCGGTAACGGGTGGGATCAGCCACGCCCGCTGCCTTGAAACCTGCGGCGCGCAGGCGGCAGGCGTCGCAGCGGCCGCAGGCGCGGCCTGCGTCGTCGGCGCTGTAGCAGGAGACGGTCTCGGCGTAGTCCACACCG
The DNA here is from genome assembly GCA_030655395.1 of Gammaproteobacteria bacterium. Classification (GTDB taxonomy): domain Bacteria; phylum Pseudomonadota; class Gammaproteobacteria; order SURF-13; family SURF-13; genus JAQBXX01. The sequence continues at coordinate 10,859 of JAURVQ010000030.1, forward strand.
AGGCGCAGCCCTTCATGGATGATTTCTGCCTTGCTCAAGTGGATGAGCGGGGTATGGCAGATGAAGCGGTTGCCCTGCACGCCGGCCTTGGTGGCGACATTGGCGAGGTGCTCAAACGCCTCGATAAATTGCGGACGGCAATCCGGGTAGCCGGAATAATCCACCGCGTTTACGCCGATAAAGATGTCCCACGCCTTCAGCACTTCGGCCCAGCCCAGCGCGAGCGCAAGCAGTATCGTGTTGCGCGCGGGCACGTAGGTGACGGGAATGCCCTGGCTCGGCTGCTGCGGCACGGCGATGCTCGCGTCGGTGAGCGCCGAGCCGCCGATGGCGCCGAGGTCGATCTTGATCACTTTGTAAGCAGCGACGCCAAGACTGTGCGCGACGCGCGCAGCAGCGTCGAGCTCCGCACGGTGGCGCTGGCCGTAATCGACGGCGAGCGCGTAACACTCGAAGCCTAAGCCCTTGGCGATGGCGAGCGTGGTGGCGGAGTCCATGCCGCCGGAGAGCAGCACCACGGCGCGGGTGTGCGAGGCGGTTAAGGGGATGACGGCGGCGCTCATTGCTGGGCACCTCTAAAAACGCGTCTTTTGCTCCAATACTGCGTTGCAGCTTGTCTCCGCTGCTCACATACTGGCGTGTATGCTGTGCTGTACAGGGACGTACGAATGTCGCGGGCGCAGGACGCGCAGGAGCGACCGCTGCTCGCCTGCGCTGCGCCTTGTCTTGAACCAAAATCCATCATTTTTAGAGGCACCCGTATTTATTTTCCGGGGACGTTGCCCCACAGATATTTGTGCAACTGAATCTGCAAGCGTACCGGCAGATGATCCTCAAGTATCCAGTCAGCGAGTTGCGTGGCGTCCAGTTCGCCGAAGCTCGGTGAAAACAGCGCCTCGCAGCGCGCCGCGAGATCGTATTGACTCAACAAGGCCTTGGCCCACTCATAATCGTCACGGTTGCAGAGCACGAACTTGACCTGGTCGCGCGGCGTTAGATGCGCAATATTTTCGAAGCGGTTTTTGTCTGCTTCGCCGGAGCCGGGTGTCTTGATATCCATCACCTTGACCGTGCGCGCATCCACCAGTGAGACATCGAGCGCGCCGCTGGTTTCGAGCGAGACCTCGTAGCCCGCGTCACACAGCGCGGTGAGCAGATCGAGCGCGGCGCGCTGGGCAAGCGGTTCGCCGCCGGTGACGGTGACGTAGCGCGGCTTGAAGTCCGCTACACGCGCGAGGATATCCGGCAGCAGCACCCACTCGCCGCCCTGAAACGCATAGGCGGTGTCGCAATAGCCGCAGCGCAGCGGGCAGCCGGTGAGGCGCACGAATACGGTGGGCAGACCTACCGTGCGTGTTTCACCTTGGAGTGAGTAGAAGATTTCCGTAATGCGCAGCCGCGTCTCGTGTGAGGGCGCGGTGTCTTGCTTGATGTCGGCGGCAGGGTGCATGCAAACATTTTACACCCTGCCGCCGTGGGTTTTGCGCTAGTGCCCCTCTTTCTTCATGCGCTGCAGGCGGGTGTCGGCGAGCTTCGCGGCGGGGGCAGTGGGGAAGGTCTTGACGACCTCGCTTAAGCTTTTGCGCGCATCGTCCCACTGGCCGAGTTCGTAATGCACGAAGCCGATCTTGAGCAGGGCATCCGGGTGCTTGGGGCTGGTGGGCATGTTGTCCACGAGGGTCTGAAACGCCTGTTGCGCTTCCTTGAACTGGCGCGTGACGTAGTACGCCTCACCCAGCCAGTATTGGGCGTTGTCGGCACGCGCGCCTGCGGGGTAGCGTGTAAGATAATCCTGGAACGCCGTGATCGCCTTTTCGTAGCGCGCCTCTTTGAGCAACGCGAAGGCCTGCTGGTAGGCCGCCTGCTCCTGTGTGGCGTTGCCGGCCGGAGGCGCTGACGGTGGTGCGGCAGCAGGCGGTTTTGCCGGCGCGGTTGACGGCGCTGTGGATGGCGCAGCCGCCGCCGGGGCGGGCTCACTTGCTGTCACGGGTGCGGGCGGCGGTGTGGCGCTCGTGCTGCGGCTCTCCAGCTCGTGCAGACGGCGGTCGAAATCCTGGTTTGCGCCCTGCTTGCTGCTTTTGAGTTCCTCGATCTCGTGCGTTTGCACCTCAATGACGCCCTGTAGCCGCTGCAGCTCCTGCTGCAGGGCTTCAATGCGCGTGATCTGTTCCACCATGCCCTGACCTTCCACAATGCGCTCCAGCCGCATGATGCGCGCCTGCAGGGACATCTGCGCGCTCGGATCCTCTGCTGCCGCCGCGAAGAGCGGCAGCAGCAATGCGCCTGCGAAAATCAGCGTGCGCGCGTGCATGGCTGTTACTTGCGGCTGGTGTAGCTGATTTCGACGCGGCGGTTCTGATGCCAGGACGCCTCGTCATGGCCGGTCGCCACCGGTTTTTCCTCGCCGTAGCTCACCACCTGGATTTGCTTCGTGGCGGCGCCTTCGGCGAGCATGAGCTGGCGCACGGCGTTGCCGCGGCGCTCACCGAGCGCGAGGTTGTACTCACGCGAGCCGCGCTCGTCGGCATGGCCTTCCAGCGTGACGGCGGCGGTGGGGTTGCCGGTGAGATACCTGGCATGGGCCGATACGGTGGCGCGGTCATCCTGCGTGACCTCGCTGCTGTCGAGAGCGAAATAGACGATACGCTTGGACAACACACCGGCGGGATCATCCAGTGCGTCACCGCGGAATGCGCCTGCATCGCCCGCAGCGCTTGTGGTCGCGCCGTTCGCGGCACTGGATTTATCTTCGATCGCGGCGCTTTCGCCCGGCTTGGTGCCTGTGCTCTGACAGCCGATCAAAACGGCTGCGGGCAGGATCAAAAATAACAATTTGGCCGACAAGTTCACTGGCAACTTCATGAGGGGCTCCTTTAAGGTTGTTTATTCAAGTTAAGGTTTGGGATCAGGGTGAAGCATTATACGACGGCCAAACGGCGACCACACGGCCTCGCGCACGTCGCCTTCCTGCAGCACCAGGCGGTTGTGCACGCGTCCGTCCACCGACACCGCCGCAAGCGTGCCGCGGTTGTTTTCATTGGTGGCGTAAATAATCATGGCGCCGTTCGGCGCGAAGCTCGGCGACTCGTCCAGCGTGCGGTCGGAGAGCACGCGCAGTGCGCCGGTTTGCAGCTCCAGGAGTGCGATGCGGTACTGGCCGCCCGTGCCGTGCACCATGGCGAGCTGCTTGCCGTCGGGTGAAAATACGCCGCGCGCATTATAGTCGCCTGCGAAGGTGATGCGGCTCGCCTCACCGCTGCCGCTGGCGGACATGCGATACAACTGCGGACGTCCGCCGCGGTCGGAGGTGAATACCAGCGTGCTGCCGTCGGGCGACCAGACCGGTTCGGTATCGATGGCCGGATTGCTGGTGAGGCGTTGCAGGGTTTTGGCGGCGAGACTCAGCACATAGATTTCCGGGTTGCCGTCCTTGGACAGCGTGAGCGCGATCCGCGTGCCGTCGGGCGACCACGCGGGTGCGCCGTTCAGGCCGGGATAAGACGCGATCAACTCGCGCTTGCCGGTGGCGATCTCCTGGATGTAAATCTGCGCGCGCTTGTTTTCAAATGATACGTAGGCGAGCCGCGTGCCGTCGGGTGACCACGCGGGCGAGAGCAGCGGCTGCTTGGAGTTGAGAATCGTCCGCGGATTGTGGCCGTCGGCATCGGCCACCTGCAGCGAATAGGTTTGCGTCGGTGCCTTGCCCGCGGCCGTGACGTAGGCGATGCGCGTGTTGAACGCACCCGGCTCGCCGGTCAGCTTTTCGTAAATGATGTCGCTGATCTGGTGCGCGGTGCGGCGCAGATCCGCGTTCGTGGTCGGGATGGTGTAGCCCGCCAGCTGGGTGGCCTGAAACACGTTGAACAACTGGAACTGCACCGTGTACTGGCCCGCGCCGGTGGCGCGCACCTTGCCCACCGCCAGGCCTTCCACGCCGAGCACGCGCCAGTCGCGGAAATTGACTTCACGCCCTTCGTGCGGGCGCGCCAGCAGGTCCTGCTCCGCCAGCGGCGCAACGCGTCCGCTGCGGTGCCGGGCGGCGGCGACGATGGCGCCGATGTCGTCCGGCGGCGCGCCCTGCCCTTCTGCGCCGAACGGCACGACGGCAATGGGCAGCGCGCCCGGCACGCCTTCGGTGATCTCGATGGTGAGCGCTGCATGCGCACCGCCCAGCGGCAGCCACAGGGCCACCCACAGCGCCGGCGCGCACAACGGCAGGAATCGTTTTTTCAACATGTGTCCTCAGGGCTTGAAGATAAAATTCAACTCACGAAAATATTCAAACAGGGCCGGATCGGACGGCAGCGGCAGCGGCGAGGCCCTGCTCACCGCAGCCTCCACCGAGCGGTCAAAGATCGCATCACCGCTGCTCACGGTGACCCGCGCATCGGTGACCTCGCCGCCCGGAAGCAGCCGCACCGTCACCGTACACGACATGCCGGGCTTGGCGCTCGGCGGGCGCAGCCATTTCTCTTCCACACGTTTCTTGATCAGCGGGATATATTGGCTGATCAGCGTTTGCGCCTGCTGCTCGTGTGCCGCCTGTTCCTCCGAGGCGAGCTGCTCCTTGATCTGTTGCTCGGCCTCGCGCCGCTCCTGCGCCTCTTGCGCCGACCTGCGCTTCTTTTCCGTCTCGATTTTACGTTGCGCGTCGGCTGCGGCCAAGCGCTTTTCTTCAGCGCGGCGCAATTGTTCCGTGTGCCGCTTTTCTGCCGCGGCCTGTTTTTCCTTCAGCGCCTCACGTTTGGCCTCTGCGGCGCGTTTTTGTTCCGCGACCAGCCGCTCCTGCTTGATCTGCTCCTGGTGCTTCGCCTCGTCTTCCGCCTTGCGTTGCACCTCTTCCGCAGCCTGGCGCTTTTCCTCTTCGCGCCGCTGTTCCTCCGCGCGCTGCTTTTCTTCAGCCTCCTGCTCAGCACGTTTCTTGCGCTCGGCCTCTTCCTGCTTTTTCCGTTGCGCGGCCGTGAGTTTGGCATTGTCCACCACTGTGGCCTGAACCACGGCGGGTTGTGTACTCACAGGTTGCGGCTTGGGCGTCCAGTCGAGGCTCACCACCAACATCGCGATCAGCGCGACGTGCACCAGCACGGCCAGCACCACCGCACGCAGGTTATTGCGTAATTTTTTCAGCATCAGGTGCGGTTATTTACGGGCGGGTGACGGCGGCGATTCGGTGACAAGGCCCACGCTCGGCGCGCCCGCGCTCTGCAGCAATGTCATGGCGAGGATCACGCGCCCGTAATTGACGTTCTTGTCGCCGCGCACCAGTACCGGCGTGCCGGGCTGGTTACGCAACACCGCACTCACGCGCTGAACCAGCAGCGCATCGTCGATGCCTTTCTCCTGGCCGTCGCCGACATTGAGATAAAATTTTCCGCTCGCACTCACTGTCACCACCAGCGGCTCTTTCTTGTCCGGCTCAATCGGCGCGCTCGCCGCTTGTGGCAGGTCTATCTTCACGCCCTGCGTGAGCAGCGGCGCGGTGATCATGAAGATGACGAGCAGCACCAGCATCACGTCGATGTACGGCACCACGTTCATCTCCGCCATCGGCGCGCGCCGTTTGCGTTCGCGTGCCACTACACGTGCGCCTGTCGTTGCAGGATGGTGGAAAATTCTTCGAGGAAGGCGTCATAGCGACTGTGCAGGCGCTCGACGTCGTTGGCGAAGCTGTTGTATGCGATCACCGCCGGTATCGCCGCGAACAGGCCCATGGCGGTGGCGATCAAGGCCTCGGCGATGCCGGGCGCGACCATCGCGAGCGTGGCCTGATGCACGTTGCCGAGGCCGCGGAACGAATTCATGATGCCCCACACGGTGCCGAACAGGCCGACGTAGGGGCTGGTGGAGCCGACCGTGGCGAGAAACGACAGGTTGATTTCCAGTGTTTCGACTTCGCGCGAAAGCGCCACGCGCATGGTGCGCTGTGCCCCTTCCAGCACCGCCATCGGTTCCACGCCCGTCTGCTTGCGCAGGCGCGCGAACTCCTTGAAGCCGGCCTCGAAGATGGCCTCCAGGCCGTTTGGATTGGAGCGGTGTGCCACCTGGTCGTAGAGCAGATTGAGGTCATTGCCCGACCAGAAGCGTTTTTCGAACACGTCTGCCGCCGCGCGCGCCTCGCGCAACACCGCACGTTTGCGGAAGATCATGGTCCACGACATCATCGAGACCACCAGCAGCAGCAGCATGACAAGCTGCACCAGCAGGCTTGCGTTGATAATAAGATGCAGGATGGACAGATCAGAGGTCACCGGGAAGCTCCGCGATTATGGTTTTTGGTATGGCGCGCGCCTTGAATGTGGCGCCGTCGAGACACGCCAGCTTGACGCGGCCGGAACATAAAGCGGTGCCGGTTACGCCGTCGCGCACCTGCTGCTCAAAGCCCAGGCTGGCGCGTCCTTGTTCGATGAGTTTTACCGTCACGTGCAGCAATTGGTTAAAGCGTGCAGGCTGCAGAAAGTCCAGCGTTACCGAACGCACCGCGAAGATCACACCCTCATCGCGCCGCAGCGCATCCTGCTCGAAACCGAGGCCGCGCAGCCATTCGGTGCGCGCGCGCTCCATGAATTTGAGATAGTTGGCATAATACACCACGCCGCCGCTGTCCGTGTCCTCGTAGTAGACCCGCACCGGCCAGGAAAATTCAGCCATCTTTATCAAACAGATCCGGCGCGGTATTCGATCCGCCCTGCGGCGGCGTGAGGCCGAAGTGCTGATAGGCCGCGCGCGTGGCGACGCGTCCGCGCGGGGTGCGCATGAGGAAGCCCTGCTGGATCAGAAAGGGCTCCAGCACATCTTCAATAGTGTCGCGCTCCTCGCCCATCGCGGCGGCGAGGTTGTCGACGCCCACCGGCCCGCCGTCGAATTTTTCCATCACCGTGAGCAGCAGCTTGCGGTCCATCATGTCAAAGCCGTTGCTGTCGACGTCGAGCATCAGCAGCGCCTGATCCGCCACGCTGCCGGTGATGCGGCCTGCGGCCTTCACCTCGGCGAAATCACGCACGCGCCGCAGCAGGCGGTTGGCGATGCGCGGCGTGCCGCGCGAGCGGCCCGCGATCTGTGTCGCGCCGCCCTCGTCGAGGGCGAGGCCGAGGATGTGCGCGGAGCGTTGCACGATGAGTTTGAGATCGGCGTGCGAGTAAAATTCCAGGCGCTGCACGATACCGAAGCGGTCGCGCAGCGGCGAGGTGAGCAGCCCCGCGCGCGTGGTCGCGCCGACCAGCGTGAACGGCGGCAGGTCGAGCTTGATCGAGCGCGCCGCCGGGCCTTCGCCGATCATGATGTCGAGTTGATAGTCTTCCAGCGCGGGATACAGGATTTCCTCCACCACCGGACTCAGGCGGTGAATCTCGTCCACGAACAGCACATCGTTCGGTTCGAGGTTGGTGAGGATCGCGGCGAGATCGCCGGGGCGCTCCAGCACCGGGCCGGAGGTGTGCTTGAGGTTGACCCCCATCTCGTGCGCGATGATGTGCGCGAGCGTGGTCTTGCCGAGGCCGGGTGGCCCAAAGATGAGCACATGGTCGAGCGCCTCGCCGCGCGCACGCGCCGCGCGGATGAAGATGTCCATCTGCTCGCGCACCGGTGCCTGGCCGACGTAGTCGGCGAGCGTCTTGGGGCGGATGGCGCGATCGACGACATCATCGTCGCGCGCGGCGGCCTGGGGAGCGATAAGACGGTCGGTTTCAATCATACCCTTATGCCCTTGCCATCGACTGCAATGCACGGCGGATGAGCTGCTCGCTGCCGAGGCCGGCGGCGTCAATGGCGAGCACCATGCGGCTCGCCTCCTGCGGTTTGTAACCGAGCGCGATCAGCGCACGCACCGCGTCGCTGATGGGGTCGGGCTTTTCCGTAAGCTGAGTGCCATGGAGGCCGCCGGAGGCGGATGCCGGGCCGATGTGCCAGTCGCTCAGGCGGTCGCGCATTTCGAGAATCAGGCGCTCGGCGGTTTTTTTGCCGATGCCGGGCAGGCGTGTGAGGCTGGCGCTGTCGTTGTCCTGCACGCAGCGCGCGAAGACGGTGACCGAGATGCCGGACAAAATGGCGAGCGCGACCTTTGCGCCGACGCCGTTCACCTTGAGCAGGCTTCTGAAGAACGCGCGCTCGGCCTCGGTGGCAAAGCCGAACAGGAGATGCGCGTCGTCGCGCACCACGAGATGCGTGTGCAGCACCGCTTCGCTCCCCACCGGCGGCAGTTCGTAAAAGGTGGACATCGGCGCCTCGATGTCGTAACCCACGCCCTGCACCTCGAGCGTGAGCTGCGGCGGTTGCCGGGTGAGCAGAATGCCGCGCAGGCGTCCGATCATCGGCGTGCCCCCGCCCGGCGTTGCGTGCCGCGCAGCGCGTTTACGAACGGCTGCTGATGGCCGTGGCACAGCGCGACGGCGAGCGCGTCGGCGGCGTCCGCCTGCGGCGCGCCGGGCAGCTTGAGCAGCGCACGCACCATGTGTTGCACCTGCGCCTTGGTGGCATTGCCGCGTCCGGCCACGGCCTGCTTGATTGCAGCCGGGGTGTACTCGACGATGTCCAGCGCCTGTGTCACGCCGGCGCAGATCGCCGCGCCGCGCGCCTGGCCGAGCTTGAGCGCGGAGTCGGCATTGCGGTGCATGAACACGCACTCGATAGCCATGACGGTGGGAGAGTAGCTGTTCACGAGTTCGGTCACGCCTTCGAAGATGTGTTTCAGACGCTCTGCGAGCGGGCCCTCGGGCAACCGCACGCAGCCGCTGGTGACGTAAACGGCGCGGCTCCCTTCCACGTCGATCACGCCAAAGCCGGTGAGGCGCGAGCCGGGGTCTATGCCGAGGATGCGCGTGCGTATCACGCCAGTTTTGCCATTACTGCGTCGGGGATGTCTGCATTGGAATATACGTTCTGCACGTCGTCGAGGTCCTCCAGCATGTCGAGCAGCTTGACCATGCGCTGGCCGTCGTCCACGCCGAGGGCCGCGCCGGTGGACGGCTGCATGGTGACCTCGGCCTGCTCCGCCGCGAGCCCCGCCGCGCCCATCGCCTGCCTGACGCGGGCAAACTGTTCCGGTGTGGTGAGTACATCAATGGAGCCGTCGTCGTTGGTGACGATATCATCCGCACCCGCCTCCAGCGCCGCCTCCATGATCTTGTTTTCATCGCTGCCCGGCGCGTAACTCAGTATGCCGCGCTGGGTGAACAGATAGGCCACCGAGCCGTCCTGGCCCAGATTGCCGCCGCACTTGGTGAAGGCGTGGCGCACCTCGGCCACGGTGCGTACGCGGTTGTCGGTCATGCAATCGACCATCACCGCCGCGCCACCCGGCCCATAGCCTTCATAGCGCACCTCTTCGTAATGCACGCCCTCGAGCGTGCCCGCGCCGCGCTTCGTTGCGCGCTCGATGGTGTCGCGCGTCATGTTCTGATCGAGTGCCTTGTCGATGGCGTGGCGCAGGCGCGGGTTGGTGGCGGGGTCGCCGCCGCCCATGCGCGCGGCCACGGTGATTTCGCGGATGAGCTTGGTGAATATCTTGCCGCGCTTGGCGTCCTGGGCCCCTTTCCGGTACTGGATGTTGGCCCACTTGGAATGACCTGCCATGTAACCCTGCTCTGCTATGAGTCCTGTCGGGCATTCTAGCACTGCGCACCGGGAACAAAAACAGACTGTATCGGCCCCAAACCATCGCGGGCAAGGGCGCTGCTCAAATGGCCAGGCTATGTCTGGGTATAAAGCTGGTATTTGTTTTTGCCCGCCTGTTTGGCGCGGTACATGGCGCTGTCGGCGTGGTGGAGGAGTGTTTCGGCGTCGCTGCCGTCAGCGGGGTAGAGCGCAATGCCGATGCTGGCGGTGGTGAACAGTTCATGCCCGCCGATGACGAACGCGCGCGCGATGACCTCGAGGATTTTCTGCGCCACCAGTTCTACGTCGGCGACCCGGGCGATATTGGCCAGCAGCGCGGTGAACTCATCACCGCCGAGGCGGGCGACGGTGTCGGCGCTGCGCACGCAACCCGTGAGGCGTTCGGCGGCGATGCGGATCATTTGATCGCCGACCGCGTGGCCTTGCGTGTCATTGATCGGCTTGAAGTTGTCGAGGTCGATAAACAGCAGCGCCACCATCTGGCCCTGGCGGCTGGCCTGGGCCAGTGTCTGCTGCAGGCGGTCTTCGAACAGCAGGCGGTTGGGCAGGCCGGTGAGCGCGTCGTGATGGGCAAGGTGCTGGAAGCGCCGCTCCGCGTGCTTGAGTGTGCTGATGTCGCTGAAGATGGCAACATAATTGGTGATGCTGCCCGCATCATCGCGGATGATGACGATGTTTTCCCATTCCGGATAGGCCTCGCCGTTCTTGCGCCGGTTCCAGATTTCACCCTGCCATTGGCCGCTGCGCGCGAGGCTGGTCCACATGTTTTTGTAAAATACCTCATCGTGATGACCGGACTTCAGAATGCGTGGATTTTTTCCGATCACCTCCTCGGCGCTGTAGCCGGTGATGGTGCAAAACGCCGGGTTCACGTACTCGATGTTTTTGTGCGCATCGGTGATGAGCACGCCATCCATGATGTTTTCCAGAATCCTGGCGGCCAACTGCGGATTTCCCATGCTGTTATTCCAGGCTGACCGTTTCCAGATAATCCGGCAACTCCACGCGCCACTTGAGCTGCTCTTCAATGTGGTGGCGCAGAGCGTCCGCCGCGGCAGGCTCGCCGTGCGTGATGAAGGTGGCGCGCGGCGGCGCATCGAAGTGGCGCAGCCAGTCGATGATCTCGGCATAATCCGCGTGCGCGGAGAGATTGTCGAGCGCCGCAACCTCGGCGCGCACCGGTATGTATTCGCCGTGAATCTTGATCGCTTCCGCGCCGTTCAGCATCGCCGCGCCGCGCGTGCCGCCGGCCTGGTAGCCGGAGAACAATATGGTGTTGCGCGCATCCGGCGCGAACGCCTTGAGGTGGTGCAGCACGCGCCCGCCGGTCGCCATACCGCTCGCGGAGATAATGATCATCGGCCCTTTGCGCCGGTTGAGCGCCTTGGATTCCTCCACGCTGGCGACATAGTGGGCAATGTTGCACATCGCTTGACACTGGGCGGCAGTCAGGCGATGCATTCCGCTGTGATTGCAGAAAATGTCGGTCGCGCTGGTGGCGAGCGGGCTGTTGAGAAACACCGGCAGGTCGGGGATAGTGCCCGCGTCCTTCAGCAGGCGGAGGTAGTGCAGCAGCGTCTGCGTGCGGCCCACCGCAAATGCGGGGATGAGCACCATGCCGCCGCGCGCGGCGGTGCGGTTGATGATGTCGGCGAGCTCGATGCGCGGATCGGTCGGGTCGTGGCGGCGATTGCCGTAGGTGGACTCGATCACCAGATAATCCGTGCGTTGTACAAGGTGCGGCGGCAGCATGGTGAGGTCATGCGGGCGCCCCAGATCACCCGAGAACAGCAGGCGGGTGTGCGTGTCGTGCAGCAGGGCGCACGCCGAGCCGAGGATATGGCCGTTGGGGATCAGGCGCAGCGTAAGGCCCGCGCCCAGATCGACATCAAGCTCGAAGCCGACGGGTGTCAGCTGGCGCAAGGCGTGCACGGCGTCCTCCACCGTGTACAGCGGCAGCGCGGGGGCGTGTTTCGAGAAACCGCGCTTGTTGGCGTAACGCGCCTCTTCCTCCTGCAGGTAGCCGCTGTCCGGCAGCAGAATGCCGCACAGGTCGCGCGTCGCGGCGCTGCAATAGACCTTGCCCTTAAAGCCGTTTTTGACCAGCAGCGGCAAGTAGCCGCTGTGATCGAGATGCGCATGCGTGAGCACCACGGCGTCTATTTCGCGTGGATCCAGCGGGAAGGGCGCCCAGTTGCGCAGGCGCAATTGCTTGTAGCCCTGAAACAGGCCGCAATCCACCAATACCTTTTTTGCGCCACAGGTGACCAGATATCTGGAGCCGGTGACGGTGCCAGTCGCGCCCAAGAATTGGATATCCACCCATCCCCCCAAGATGACTCGCATAGGGCATTAAGCCCTGCCGCGCGAGCAAGAATTCTGTGCTAATCATAGAGAGTTTGCACGCCGTGGCAAGGGCTTTGCGATCACGCGGTGCAAAAACAATTGATTTGAGCTATGTCAAGCGGGCGTACGCCCTGTTAACGTACAATAAACACAATTTCATGTGCCGTGTCAGTCACACTCATTCGCAGGCAAAAATCATGCCCGGCTACATTCTCTGGTTTGAAGAAATCGCGTTACGGGATTTGCCGGTGGTCGGCGGCAAGAATGCCTCGCTCGGCGAGATGTATGGCGCACTTGCCGCGCAGGGTGTGAAGATCCCCAACGGCTTTGCCATCAGTGCGCGGGCCTACTGGCATGTGCTCGAGAGTGCTGGCGTGCGCGGCGAACTGCAACGCCTGATGACGGACATCCATGCGCAAGGTGTTGCCGAGCGCGCACGGCGCGGCGCACTCGCGCGTGATCTGGTCCGTGGCGCAGGTATTCCGGAAGATCTGTGGGAAGAGATACGCGCCGCCTACGACAAATTGTGCGCGCAATACGGGGCGCAGACCGACGTCGCCGTGCGTTCCTCCGCCACCGCCGAAGACCTGCCCACCGCCTCCTTCGCCGGGCAGCAGGAAAGCTATCTCAACATCCGCGGTCACGGCGCATTGCGCGAGGCGGTGGCGAAATGTTTTGCCAGCCTGTTCACCGACCGCGCCATTTCCTACCGCATCGACCAGGGCTTCGATCACTTTCAGGTTGCGCTCTCCGTCGGCGTGCAGAGAATGGTGCGCTCGGATCTCGCCGCGAGCGGCGTAATCTTCACGCTCGACACCGAGACCGGTTTCCGCGACGTGATCTTCATCACCGGCAGCTACGGCCTCGGCGAGAACATCGTGCAGGGCACGGTGGACCCGGATGAGTTTTACGTATTCAAACCCACCCTGCGCACCGGCCACAAGCCGCTCATCCGGCGCCGCGCAGGCAGCAAGCAACTCCGCATGGTGTACGCCGACGGCGGCGTGGGCGCGCCCACGCGTAACGTCGCCGTGCCGGAGGACGAGCGCAGGCAATTCTGCATCAGCAACGACGAGGCGCTGACGCTGGCCGACTACGCGCTCAAGATCGAGGACTATTACAGCCGCACGGCGGACAAAGATCAGCCGATGGACATCGAGTGGGCCAAGGACGGCATCACCAACGAATTATTCATCGTGCAGGCGCGGCCTGAAACCGTGCAGTCACAACGCCGTGGCGATGTGCTGGAAACGTATGTGCTGGAAGGGCACGCCGCGCCCGTGTTGCAGGGCAAGAGCGTGGGGCAGAAGATCGGCGCGGGCACGGCGCGCGTCATTGCCAGTCTTGATCACCTCGCGGATTTTCAACCGGGCGAGGTGCTGGTGGCCGAGACTACGACGCCCGACTGGGAGCCGGTGATGAAGCAGGCCGCCGCCATCGTCACCAGCCGCGGCGGGCGCACCTGCCACGCCGCCATTGTGGCGCGCGAGCTGGGTATTCCGGCGGTGGTGGGTGCGGAGGGCGCAATGCAGGCGCTGGTGTCCGGCGCGGAATTTACCGTGTCGTGCGCCGAAGGCGAGGTGGGCAACATCTATCGCGGCAAGCTGAGCTATCGTGTGGAGCGTACTGAATTAAAAAATCTGGGCCGGCCGCGCACCAGGATCATGATGAATCTCGCCGATCCGGATCAGGCCTTCGGGCTGTCCTTCATTCCCAACGACGGCGTGGGGCTCGCGCGCATCGAATTCATCATCAGCAACAGCATCAAGGTACATCCGCTCGCGCTGCTGCATCCGGAGCGTGTCACCGATCACCGCGCACGCAAGATGATGGATGAGCTCACCGCAGGCTATGCGGACAAGAGCGAATATTTTGTCGCGCGCCTCGCCGAAGGCGTGGCGACGATCGCGGCGGCGTTTTATCCCAAGCCGGTGATCGTGCGCCTGTCGGATTTCAAATCGAACGAGTACGCCAACCTCGTGGGCGGCAGCGACTTCGAGCCGCAGGAGGAAAATCCGATGCTGGGTTTTCGCGGCGCGGCGCGTTACACGCATCCCGCCTACGCCGAAGGCTTCGCGCTCGAATGCCGCGCACTCACGCGCGTGCGGGAGGAGATGGGTCTCACCAACGTCAAGCTCATGGTGCCCTTCTGTCGCCGCGTGGAAGAAGGCGAGCGCGTGATTGCGGCGCTGGCGCAACACGGGCTGGAGCGCGGCAAAAACGGTCTGGAAGTGTATGTGATGTGCGAGATACCGAACAACGTGATGCAAATCGACGCGTTCGCGAAAATCTTCGACGGCTTTTCCATCGGTTCCAATGATCTTACCCAGCTTACGCTGGGCGTCGACCGCGACTCCGCGCGGGTGGCGTTCGAGTTTGACGAGCGCGACCCCGGTGTACTGGAGATGATGCGCCTGGCAGTCGAGGGCGCGCGCCGCAACGGACGTCATTCCGGCATCTGCGGGCAGGCGCCGTCGGATTGGCCGGAGATTGCGGAGTTTCTGGTGCGCGCGGGCATCGACTCCATTTCACTCAATCCGGACAGCGTGCTCAAGACCACGCTGCGCATTGTGCAGCTGGAGGCGGATTTGGAACAGGCATCCGGCGGGAGATGATATGACAGCGCAATCCCGGCTGCTGGCGCGCGCGGATTTCAATGCGCTCATCCATGCGCTTGAAGCACAAGGCTATCGCGTACTGGGGCCGCGTGAGCGTGCCGGCGCTATCGTGTTCGACGAGATCACGCGCGCGGAGGATTTGCCCGTCGGTCGCGTCAGTGCGCAACAGCCCGGCAGTTACCGGCTTGAAGATTCAGGCAACGGGCGGTTTTTTGATTATGTGCACGGTCCCGAATCGCTCAAGCGATTTCTGTTTGCGCCGGAAGAACGTCTGTGGACGGTATCCGCCGAGGGTACCGTTTCCTTCAAGGAGACGCTGCCCGAGGCACGACCCGTCGCGGTGATCGGCGCACGCGCGTGTGACATCGCAGGCATGCAGGTGCAGGACCGCACATTTCTGGCGGGCAATGAGAAAATCCCCCCTTTGTTAAAGGGGGGACATGGGGGGATTTATACCGACCCCTACTACGCCACGCGTCGTGAAAACCTGTTCATCGTCGCGGTGAACTGCACGCGCTCGGCGGCGACGTGCTTCTGCGCCTCGATGGATACCGGCCCGCGCGCGCGCGCGGGTTACGATCTTGCGCTCACCGAACTGGAAGATGATTTTCTGGTGGAGGCGAACAGCACGGCGGGCGAAGCGTTGCTTGCCGCGTTGCCGCTGAGGAATGCGGATGCTGGAGCGGAATCTGCCGCGGCAGAGGCAATCGAGGCTGCGGCTGTGTCACAGACGCGGCGCATGGACACCACCGGTATTCAGGCGCTGCTGTTTGACAATCTCGAACATCCGCGCTGGGATGATGTAGCAGAGCGCTGTCTGTCGTGCGGCAATTGCACCATGGTATGCCCCACCTGTTTTTGCCACAGCGAGACGGACGTGACCTCGCTCGACGGCGCTACGAGCGAACACCGGCGCCAGTGGGATTCCTGCTTTGCACTGGATCACAGCTACCTGCACGGCGCGCAGATCCGTCCGCAGATCCGCCAGCGTTACCGCCAGTGGCTCACGCACAAGCTCGCCTCATGGATCGAGCAGTTCGGCACCAGCGGTTGCGTGGGTTGCGGGCGCTGCATCACCTGGTGCCCCACCGGCATCGACCTGATTGAAGAAGTGAATGCCATCCGCGCTACACCCGGGGCGCAAAGGGCCGCAGACATATGAACGCGGTGGCGCACATTCTCAACCCGTATCTGCCGCAACGCGCGGAAGTGGTGGAGCGCGTGGAGGAAGGGCGCGATATCTTCACGCTGCGCCTGCGTCTGTGCGATGAAACCGCGCGTGCGGCATACCGCTTTCAGCCCGGCCAGTTCAACATGCTGTATCTGATCGGCGCGGGTGAGGTGGCGATCTCGATTGTCTCCGATCCCGATAATCCAGAACTCATCGATCACACGATACGCGCGGTGGGGCGTGTCACGCAGGGGCTGCAACAACTCAAGGCAGGTGACGCATT
The DNA here is from genome assembly GCA_030655395.1 of Gammaproteobacteria bacterium. Taxonomy (GTDB): domain Bacteria; phylum Pseudomonadota; class Gammaproteobacteria; order SURF-13; family SURF-13; genus JAQBXX01. The sequence continues at coordinate 26,886 of JAURVQ010000030.1, forward strand.
GGGACTGCGCGGCCCGTTCGGGCGCGGCTGGCCGCTGGAGGCGGCGCGCGGACGCGGCCTGCTGCTGATCACGGGCGGCCTCGGCTGCGCCCCGACGACCTCCATGATCCACTACGCGTTGCAACGCCGCGCGCAATATGGCCCGCTCACCGTCTGCCACGGCGTGAAGCACCCGGACGATCTCATTTACACGGATCGCATCCAGACCTGGTGCGGAGCGCCGGACACCCAGGTGCTGTTGACGGCGGACAAGGGCACGCCGGAATGGCGCGGACGCGTGGGCCTGGTCACGCAAACACTGGATGATGTTGAGCCGGAGTTGTTCAAGGGCGTCGCCATGATGTGCGGACCGGAGCCGATGATGCGTGCGGTGGCGGAAAGCCTGCTCCAGCGCGGCATGGCGCTCAATGATATTTATCTTTCGCTGGAGCGCAACATGCACTGCGCCGTGGGACATTGCGGGCATTGCATGTTCGGCGGCAAATTCATCTGCAAGGACGGCCCGGTGTTTTCCTACGCCGAGGTGCGCACCTTGCTGGCGGTAAAGGGTTTTTGACATGGCACAGAAACTGCGCATCGCCGTGCACAAGTTCGCCTCCTGCGACGGTTGTCAGATGCAGTTTCTCAATCTGGAGCAGGACCTGCTCACCTTGGCGCGACAGGTGGAGATTGTGCATTTCGCCGAGGCCACCAGTGTGATGCAGCAGGGCCCGTATGACGTTTCCTTCGTGGAGGGCTCGATCTCAACGTCTACGGATTTGCAGCGCATCCAGCAGGTGCGCGCCGCGAGCCGCATGCTCATCACCATCGGCGCGTGCGCGACCGCGGGCGGCCTGCAGGCCCTGCGCAACTGGAAGGACCACGGCGAATTTGTGCGCGCGATTTATGCGCGGCCCGAATACATCGACAGCCTCGCGCAGTCCACGCCCGTCTCGGCGCACGTCAAGGTGGATGCGGAACTGTGGGGCTGTCCGATCGATCAGCAGCAGTTGAAGCGCGTGCTGAGCGACGTGCTGGCGCGCATCACTCCGCGCATACCCGGCGAGTCGGTGTGCATGGAATGCAAGCGCGCAGGCAACGTGTGCGTGCTGGTCACCAAGGGCGAGCCGTGCCTGGGCCCGGTCACGCGCACCGGCTGCGGCGCGCTGTGCCCGCGCTATGAGCGCGACTGTTACGGCTGCTTCGGGCCGCAGGAGGACGGCAACGCGCGCGCGCTGGGCCGCCGCTTTCAGGCGCTGGGCCTGTCCGCTGACGAGATCGTGCGGCGCTTCCGTTTCATCAACGGCTGGGCGCCCGCCATGCGCGCGGGCGCGCAAGCTTGGGAAAAACAGAAGCCCATAATAGAGAATATGGATTAAGACATGGGCGCCATAAAACCCCTCGATCCCGCATCGCTTTATCATCCCTGCGCGCTGGAGCAGCTTCCCTTCCAGACTACCGCCGAACTGGAGGAGCTGGCGGACATCATCGGCCAGCCGCGCGCGCTGGACGCAGTGCGCTTCGGCACCGGGATACGCCGCGAGGGGTACAATATTTTTGTGCTCGGCTCGCCCGGCATGGGCAAGCACACCTTTGTGCGTGCCTATCTGGAGCAGCGCGCCGGGGGCGAGCCTGCGCCTTCCGACTGGTGTTATATCAACAACTTCGAGCAGCCGCACAAGCCGCGCGCGCTGCGCCTGCCGGCAGGTTCGGCGGTCACGTTGCGCCAGGACATGGCGCAACTGGTCGAAGAGCTGGGCAGCGCCATCCCGGCCGCATTCGACAGCGACGAATACCGTGGCAAGGTGGAGGAAATACACAAGGCGTTTACTGAACGGCAGGAGCAGCGCGAAAAAATCAAGGCGCTCAAGCGCGAAGTCACCCTGCGCGCCGTGGGGCATCTCATCGACGAGCTGCGGGAAAAATATACCACTCTGCCCGCCGTGCTCGAAT
>JAURVQ010000031.1 GCA_030655395.1 Gammaproteobacteria bacterium
CACTTCGCTGAGGGTGCTCACCATGGGCAGCAGGAGGTGAAGGTTGTCCAGGCCACGGCTCGCGCGCAGCATGGCGCGCAACTGCACCAGGAAGATTTCAGGGTGATCGAGCGTGATGCGGATGCCGCGCCAGCCGAGAAACGGGTTGTCTTCCTCAATCGGGAAATACGGCAGGGACTTGTCGCCGCCGATGTCGAGGGTGCGAAGAATCACGGGGCGCGGTGAAAATCCCTCCAGCACCTGACGGTAAATCGCGCGCTGCTCTTCTTCGCTGGGAAAACGCTCGCGCGCCATGAACGGGAATTCGGTGCGGTACAGCCCTATGCCCTCGGCGCCGCTGTTCAACGTGGGCGTGACGTCGGAGACCAGGCCGGTGTTGGCATACAGCGGCATGCGATGCCCATCGGTGGTCACTGCGGGCAGGTCGCGCAGTTCCGCAAGTTCAGCGGTCAGCGCCTGCTCTTCGCGTGCGATGCGCAGGTATTCATCGCGCACGACCGGCGTGGGCTCTATGAATAAACGCCCGCGATAACCGTCCACCACTATTTCGCGGCCATCCACGCGGCTCACATCAAGATCCGCAACACCCATCACTGCGGGGACACCCATCGCACGCGCCAGGATCGCAACGTGCGAAGAGCTGGAGCCGCGCACCGAGACCACACCGGCGAGCTTGTCTTTCGGCACTTCGGCGAGCGCGGTGGCGGACACGTCCTCGCCCACGATCACAGTATGCTCGGGATAATGACGCTGGCCGCGCGTGTCGCGTTGCAGATAGACCAGAATGCGCAGGCCCAGGTCACGCACGTCGCTTGCGCGATCGCTCAGGTACGCATCGCCCATGGCCTCGAAGGCGTGCGTGTGCTCCAGGATGGTGTCGCGCAGCGCGCCCGGCGCCCATTGGCCGGCGCGGATGCGCGCACTGGTTTTGCCCATGAGGCTTTCGCCGCGCAGCATCTGCAGGTAGGCGTCGAACAGCGCCACATCTTCCGCGGGCAGTGTCGCACGCAGACGTACGGCGAGGGCTTCAATATCGCTGCGCACCTTGTCGACCGCGTTTTCAAAAGCCGCGACTTCCGCTACAGCATCGTCGCACTTGCGATCCGGGATGGCATCGAGGTCGGTGGGCGGGTAGACCACCAGCGCCTGACCGATGCCGACACCGGGCGCTCCGGCCAATCCCTCGATCGCACGGCCCTGGTACTGGCGGTTTTGGGAAAGGCCATTGATGCCTCCGCTCACCCGGGCATGGGCAATGCCGCCCGCCAG
>JAURVQ010000038.1 GCA_030655395.1 Gammaproteobacteria bacterium
CAGAATTTTTATCTACGATCAGCGATAGCATCTCATGTCAAGAAGACGAGTATCAGCCAAGCGTGTCATCCTCCCCGACCCCAAGTACGGGAACGAGACATTAGCCAAGTTTATGAACGAGCTGATGCAGTGCGGCAAAAAGTCCGTGGCCGAAAAGGTCGTGTACGGCGCGCTGGATCAAATCACCCAGAAGGTCAAGGGCTATGCGTTCGAGTTGTTCAACAATGCGCTGGAAAACAACCGCCACACGGAGGAGGTCAATTCACGCCGTGTAGGTGGCGCCACCTACCAGGTGCCGGTTGAAGTGCGCTCCGGGCGCCGCACCGCGCTCGCCATGCGCTGGCTGGTCGAGGCTGCGCGCAGCCGCGGTGAAAAGAGCATGGGTCAGCGTTTGGCGGGGGAAATCCTCGACGCCTCCGAGAGCAAGGGCGGCGCGGTCAAGAAACGTGAAGAAACGCATCGTATGGCTGAGGCCAACAAAGCCTTCTCGCATTACCGTTGGTAGTATTCAAGTAGTCATTCAGGAATAACACGTGGCACGCAAGACCCCTATTGAGCGTTACCGTAATATCGGCATCATGGCGCACATTGATGCCGGTAAGACGACGACGACCGAGCGCGTGCTGTACTACACCGGCGTCTCCCACAAGCTGGGTGAGGTGCATGATGGCACCGCCACCATGGACTGGATGGCGCAGGAGCAGGAGCGCGGCATCACCATTACGTCCGCCGCCACGACCTGTTTCTGGCGCGGAATGGACAAGAAGTACCCCGAGCACCGCATCAATATTATTGATACGCCGGGCCATGTCGATTTCACCATCGAGGTCGAGCGCAGTTTGCGCGTGCTGGACGGCGCATGCGCGCTGTTTTGCGCCGTAGGCGGTGTCGAGCCGCAGTCGGAAACGGTGTGGCGCCAGGCCAACAAGTACGGCGTACCGCGTCTTGCCTTCGTCAACAAGATGGATCGCGCCGGCGCAAATTTCATGCGCGTCGTAGAGCAGATCGCGAAACGCCTCGGCGCCAACGCCGTGCCGTTGCAATTGCCGATCGGCGCGGAAGAGAAGTACGAGGGCGTGGTCGACCTCGTCAAGATGAAGGCGATACACTGGGACGAAGCCAGTCGTGGCATGACCTTCGAAGAGCGCGACGTGCCCAAGGAAATGCTGGCGGACTGCCAGAAGTGGCGCGACAACCTGATCGAGGCCGCCGCCGAAGGTTCGGAAGAATTGATGCACAAGTATCTTGACGGCCAGGCGCTGACTCAGGACGAGATCAAGCAGGGCATACGTGCGCGCACGCTCAAGGCCGAGATTGTGCCGGTGCTGTGCGGCTCTGCGTTCAAGAACAAGGGCGTACAGGCGATGCTGGATGCGGTGATTGATTATCTGCCGTCGCCGCTGGACAAGCCTGCGATCAAGGGCCATAAGGACGACGCAGCAGAAACGCTCACCGAGCGCCACGCCAAGGACGACGAGCCGTTTTCCGCGCTCGCCTTCAAGATCGCCACCGACCCGTTTGTCGGTACGCTGACCTTTTTCCGTGTCTACTCCGGCGTACTGAAGTCGGGTGATGCCGTGTTCAATCCGGTCAAGGATAGCAAGGAGCGCGTGGGTCGTATCGTGCAGTTGCACGCCAACCAGCGCGAAGAAATAAAAGAGGTACATGCGGGCGATATCGCCGCTGCTATTGGCCTGAAGAATGTCAGCACCGGCGACACCCTGTGTGATCTCGCCAATATCATCACGCTGGAGCGCATGGAGTTCCCGGAGCCCGTGATTTCAGTGGCGGTGGAGCCCAAGACCAAGGTCGATCAGGAAAAGATGGGCGTGGCCCTCTCCAAACTGGCCGCCGAAGATCCCTCGTTCCGTGTCCATACCGACGAGGAATCGGGCCAGACCATCATCTCCGGCATGGGCGAGCTACACCTGGAAATCATTGTTGACCGTATGAAGCGCGAGTTCAGCGTCGAGGCCAATGTCGGTGCGCCGCAGGTCGCCTATCGCGAGACCATCCGCGTCACCGTGGAGCAGGAAGGCAAGTTTGTGCGCCAGTCAGGCGGTCGCGGCCAGTACGGCCACGTATGGCTGCGCCTTGAGCCGCTGCCGCCCGGCACCGGCTATGAGTTCGTCAACGGCGTGGTCGGCGGTGTGGTGCCGAGGGAGTACATCCCGGCGGTGGACAAGGGTATCCAGGAACAGATCAAGAACGGCGTCATCGCGGGCTTCCCGCTGGTGGATTTTCGTGCCACCATATTCGACGGCTCGTATCACGACGTTGACTCCAACGAAATGGCGTTCAAGATCGCCGGTTCCATGGCGCTGAAGGAAGGCGTCAGAAAGGCGTCTCCGGTGCTGCTCGAGCCGATCATGAAGGTCGAGGTAGTGACGCCGGAAGACTATATGGGCGATGTCATGGGCGACCTCAACCGTCGTCGCGGTCTGGTGCAGGGCATGGACGACTCCCCGTCGGGCAAGGTCATTACGGCCGAGGTTCCGCTCAAGGAAATGTTCGGCTACTCTACTGATTTGCGTTCCGCAACCCAGGGGCGTGCGACCTATACCATGGAATTCAACAAGTATCTCGAGGTGCCGAAGAGCCTCGCAGATGCCATTATCAAGAAATCGTAAGAGAGGCAACGACCATGTCCAAAGGAAAATTCGAGCGCACCAAGCCCCATTTAAACGTGGGCACCATCGGCCACGTCGATCATGGCAAGACC
>JAURVQ010000043.1 GCA_030655395.1 Gammaproteobacteria bacterium
CCTCGGATCAAAAAACCCTCATCAAAAAGGCACGTTATGAGCATATTCGAAGACATTTACGTATTTTAGTGACAAGTTGGACCACATCATGCCCAAAACGTTCAATTTCGAGTCATTGATACCGGCAGGGCGCCACTCACAGCGCGAGGATGCGCCTTTCAAATCCCATAGCGTGTACGGTAGCCCTGAATGGCTTCAAGATGAGGCCGTACCGCAGCTCTTTGCTCCACGTAACCCAGCAACGTCTCCAGCGTGACGATACTCACCACCGGAATGCCGTAATTGTTTTGCACCTCTTGCACGGCGGACAGTTCGCCCTGACCGCGCTCCTGGCGGTCGAGCGCAATCAGCACGCCCGCAGGCTGTGCGCCCGCATCCCTTATGATGGCGACGGACTCACCCACCGAGATACCCGCGCTGATCACATCATCCACGATGAGCACGCGTCCCGCGAGCGGCGCACCGACGATCAAACCGCCTTCGCCGTGGCGCTTCACCTCTTTGCGGTTGAAGGCATAAGGCACGTCGCGTCCGTGGTGATCGGCCAGCGCGATGCTCACCGCCGCCACAAGCGGTATACCCTTGTAGGCCGGCCCGTACAGCATGTCGTACTCCACGCCGGAGTGAACCAGCGCCGCTGCGTAATGGCGCCCCAGCCGCGCGAGGCTCGCGCCGGTATTGAACAGACCGCTGTTGAAAAAATACGGGCTCACGCGCCCGGACTTCAGCGTGAACTCGCCGAATTTGAGCACGCCGGTGTCCAGGGCAAAATCGAGAAATTCGCGTTGATAATCCTGCATTGCTGAACTTGCGCCCCTTTTTATAGTATTAAAGAATGAATCATGCCCAGTGTACCGCAGACAGCGATCACCGGGATCACTCCGACGCGATAACGAAATAGCGCGACAAACGCGCCCACCACTACCACTGCCGCGAACCACTCGAAGCGTTCCTCGAACCCCCGAGGCCACAGCACATGGTAGGCGAAAAACAGTGCGAGGTTCAGTATCACGCCGGTTATTGCGGCGGTGATGGCGGTGAGCGGCGCAGTGAGTTTAATTTCGTGGCGCGTGGCCTCGACGAGCGGCGCACCGAGCAGAATAAATAAAAAGGACGGCAGAAAGGTAAAGAACGTGGCGACGCAGGCACCGGCGATGCCAGCCAGAACCAGCATGTCCGGTCCAAGCAGCGCGCTTCCCCACGCGCCGACAAATCCCACAAACGCCACCACCATGATGAGCGGGCCGGGGGTGGTCTCGCCCAGCGCAAGCCCATCCATCATCTGGGCAGCGGTAAGCCAGTGATAATGTTCCACTGCGCCCTGAAACACATACGGCAACACGGCGTAAGCCCCGCCAAAGGTCAGCAATGCGGCCTTGGTGAAAAACCAGCCCATTTGCGTAAGCGCACCGTTGAAGCCGTACTTCAGCGCGAGTCCGCCCAGCACGCCTGCCCAGAGCACTATCCCCACCGCCACGATGCTGAAAAATCGTGCGCCATTAAAAGCCGTGTGTGCGGGCGGCGGCGTGTGTTCATCAATGAGCGCGGGGCCGTAATCCTTAGTGCTGCCTCCGTGAGACGGCGGCGCCTGGAATAATTCCGGCGCGAGACGCCCGCCCGCGTAACCGGTGAGCGCGGCACCCAGAATAATCAGGGGGAAAGGCGCCTGCAACGCAAACAGCGCAAGGAACGCGCACACGGCGATGGTCCATAACGCGGCGTTATGCAGCACGCGCGCACCGATGCGGTAAGCGGCGAATGCGACGATGGCCGTCACCGCAGGCTTGATGCCGTAGAACACACCGGCCACCGCCGGCACGTCGCCGAAGGCGAGATATATCCACGACAGCGTAATCAGAATGATGAGCGACGGGGCCACGAACAGCACACCGGCGCTGATGCCGCCCTTGATGCCGTGCATCAGCCAGCCGATGTACGTGGCGAGCTGCTGCGCCTCCGGGCCGGGCAACACCATGCAGTAATTGAGTGCATGCAGAAAACGCCGCTCCGAAATCCAGCGGCGCTGTTCCACCAGCTCCTGATGCATGAGGCTGATCTGCCCGGCAGGCCCGCCGAAACTCATCAGGCCCAGTCTCAGCCAATAGCTTAGAGCTGCCCTGAAGGAAACCTGCGCCGGGGCTTGCATCGGGTGGGTGGCGGCCATGTGCTATCAGTGTATCATCGCACTACTCTCATGCGCATCATCACCCTCAACATGAACGGCATCCGTTCGGCAAACACCAAGGGCTTTTTCCCGTGGATGCTGAAGCAAAAACCCGACGTCGTCTGCCTGCAGGAAACCAAGGCGCAGGAGCATCAACTGACGGACAGCGCACTGCACCCGGACGGCTACCATTCCTATTTTCACGACGCGGTGAAAAAGGGCTACAGCGGCGTCGCACTCTACTGCAAACACAAACCGGACAAGGTCTTCATGGGCCTCGGCTGGCCGGACTTCGATGCCGAAGGACGTTACATCGAAGCTCGCTTCGGGAGCTTAAGCGTGGTGTCATTGTATCTGCCTTCCGGCTCATCAGGCCCGGAACGTCAGGCAGTGAAATTCGACATGCTGGCACGCCTGGTGCCGGTACTCAAAAAAATGCGCAACAGCAAACGCGAATACATCATTTGCGGCGACTGGAACATTGCGCACAAAAACATCGATCTCAAAAACTGGCGCAGCAACCAGAAGAACTCCGGCTTCCTGCCCGAAGAACGCGCGTGGATGGATCAATTGTTCGGAAAACTCGGCTTTGTGGATGCGTTTCGCGTGGTGAATCAGGAACCGGAGCAATATACGTGGTGGTCGAACCGAGGCCAGGCGTGGGCTAAAAATGTGGGATGGCGTATTGATTACCACGTCATCACGCCGGGGCTGGCAGATAAAGTGAAGTCTGCCTCGATTTACAAGGCGCAGCGCTTCTCCGACCACGCGCCGATGACGATGGATTACAATTACACGCTCTGATGCAAGCCAAAGATTATCTCCACATTTTTACCAACCGCCGCGTGGCGGTGGTGCTGTTGCTGGGATTTTCATCGGGGCTGCCGCTGGCGCTTTCCGGCGGTACGTTGCAGGCGTGGATGACGACTGCGGGTGTGGATTTGAAAACCATCGGCATCTTTACGCTGGTGGGCGTGCCTTACACGCTCAAGTTTCTCTGGGCGCCGTTCATGGATCGCTTTGTGCCGCCTTGGCTGGGTCGGCGGCGCGGCTGGATGGTCGCCATGCAGGTGGCGCTCATGCTGGGGATCGCGGCGATGGGAGTGGGTTCGCCGCAGCACGCGCTGTGGGCCTTGGCGGCGCTCGCCGTGTTTGTCGCCTTCACCTCCGCTTCGCAGGACATTGCCTTCGACGCTTACCGCGCCGATGTGCTGCGCCCGGCGGAGCGCGGCGCGGGCGCGGCGGTGTCGGTGATGGGTTATCGCATCGCCATGCTGGTGTCGGGCGCGGGCGCGTTGATCATGGCCGACCACTTCGGCTGGCACACGACGTATCTCATCCTCGCGGGGTTGATGATTATAGGCGTCATCGCCACACTGCTCGGCCCGGAGCCGGACGGACACATCGCGCCGCCGCGTACCTTGCAGGAGGCGGTGACAGGGCCGTTCAAAGCCTTTGTTTCGCTGCACTCTCTCACGGGCGCGGCGTGGATACTGCTGTTGATCGTGCTGTACAAGCTCGGCGATGCCTTCGCGGGCACATTGAGCACCGCCTTTTTGCTGCGCGGCGTGGGCTTTTCCTTGAGCGAGGTGGGCGCGGTCAACAAGGGGCTGGGGCTGTTTGCGCTGATTGCAGGCGCACTGTTCGGCGGCGCGCTGCTGCCGAAACTTGGGCTCTACCGCGCCTTGATGCTGTTCGGCGTGTTACAGGCTATTTCCAACCTGAGCTTCATGGCGCTGGCGTGGGCGGGCAAGAGTTACGCGCTGCTCGTCACCGCCGTGGTGTTTGAGCAGGTGAGCGGCGGCATGGGCACGGCGGCCTTTGTCGCGCTGCTCATGGCGTTGTGCGACCATCGTTATACGGCCACGCAGTTTGCGCTGTTCTCCGCCTTCTCCGCCTTCGGCAGGCAGTATCTGGGGCCGCCTGCCGGTGTGCTCGCCGACGAGTTGGGCTGGGTGATTTTTTTCTTCATCACCACGCTCGCGGCGCTGCCGGGATTGTGGCTGCTGTGGCGCATGAGGACACGGATACTGAGACTCGACGGCGGCTGATTACAATCCCGTCTTATACATCCGAACGGCGCTGAAAGCGGTACAGCGCAATCTCGCCCAGCAGGTTGGGAAACAGCCGCATGCCCCAACCGCCGCGGTGCGCATGATCGACCACGGTGCGCTGTAGCACGCTGATACCGTTTTTCGCGCACAACTGCTCGAAATCCCTGAGTGTACACAGGTGGATGTTGGGCGTGTTGTACCACTCGTTAGGCAGATTGCGCGACACCGGCATGTGCCCACCGAGCGCAATCTGCACGCGGTTTTGCCAGTGGCCGAAATTGGGGAAGGTGACGATGCCCTCGCGTCCGACGCGCAACATCTCATCCAGCAGCCGGTCGGGGTAATACACCGCCTGCAGGGTCTGCGAGAGAATCACGTAATCGAACGAGTCGGCGTCGAAGTCGGACAGGCCGGCGTCGAGGTCGGTCTGGATCACGTTCACGCCCGCCTCGATGCACTTGATGATGTTGCTGCCGTCGATCTCCAGCCCGTAACTGCTCACACCGCGCGTGGCATTCAGATACGCCAGCAGTGCGCCGTCGCCGCAGCCTAGATCGAGCACGCGGCTGCCGGGCGCGATCCATTCGCTGATGATTTCAAAATCCGGGCGCAGGGCCATTACACGCCCACCTCTCTGGCGACACGTTCGAGATACGTGTGCAGCAGTGTCTGATAGTGCGCATTGGGCATGAGAAACGCATCGTGCCCTTCGGACGAGGTAATCTCGGCGTAACTCACCTCATGATCGTTGTCGAGCAGGGCGCGCACAATCTCGCGCGAGCGCGCGGGCGAAAAACGCCAGTCGCTGGTGAACGCGATCACAAAAAACCGCGCCGTCGCCGCCTTGAGCGCCGCCGACAGGTCATGATTAAAGTCCGCCGCCGGATCGAAATAATCCAGTACCTTGGTCATGAGCAGATAGGTGTTGGCGTCAAAGCGCTCGACGAAGGACTGCCCCTGATAACGCAGATAGCTCTCGACCTGAAACTCCACATCGAAACCGAAGCTGAGCTTGCCCTCGCGCAGCTCGCGTCCGAACTTGGCGCGCATCGCGTCGTCGGAGAGATAGGTAATATGGCCGAGCATGCGCGCGAGCATGAGGCCGCGGCGCGGCACGACGTTATGTTCGTAATAATGCCCGGCGTGAAAATCGGGGTCGGACATGATGGCCTGGCGCGCCACCTCGTTGAAGGCGATGTTCTGTGCGGAGAGCTTGGGCGCGGCGGCAATGGCGATTGCATGACGCAATCCGTCGGGAAAATCGATGGCCCATTGCAACGCCTGCATGCCGCCCAGGCTGCCGCCGATCACCGCGGCCCACTGCGTAATGCCGAGCGCCGCGCCCAGGCGCGCCTGGCTCTTTACCCAGTCGCGCACCGTGATGATGGGGAAGTCCGGGCCGTAGGGCTTGCCGGTGGCGGGGTTCACGCTCACCGGGCCGGTGGAGCCTTTGCAGCCGCCCAGATTATTGAGCGACACCACAAAGAAGCGGCGCGTATCAAACGGCTTGCCGGGGCCGATGCAGGAGTCCCACCAGCCGGGCTTTTTATCCTCCGGCGCATGATAACCTGCCGCGTGATGATCGCCGGACAGCGCGTGGCATACCAGAATCGCGTTGGAACGCGCGGCGTTCAGCGCGCCGTAGGTTTCGTAGACGAGTTCGTATTCGGCTAGCGTGCGCCCGCAGTCGAGCGCGAGCGGCTCGCTGAAACGCAGCGTCTGCGGCACTACTAAACCGACGGAGTCAGCGGGAATGGCGTTGGGCATGCCGGTAGAATATCAGCCCGCAAGCTTTTTGTATTTCAGCCGGTGCGGCTGGTCGGCCTCGACGCCCAAGCGACGGCGGCGGTCGGCCTCGTAATCGGCGTAGTTGCCTTCGAACCAGGTGACCACGCCCTCGCCCTCGAAGGCGAGTATGTGGCTGGCGATGCGGTCGAGAAACCAGCGGTCATGCGAGATCACCACCACGCAGCCGACGAAATCGAGCAGCGCCTCTTCGAGCGCACGCAGCGTTTCCACGTCGAGGTCGTTGGTGGGCTCGTCGAGCAGCAGGACGTTACCGCCGCTTTTTAATAATTTCGCCAGATGCAGCCGGTTGCGCTCGCCGCCGGACAAATCCTTGACCAGTTTTTGCTGATCCGAGCCCTTGAAGTTGAAACGCCCCACGTAGGCGCGCGAGGGCATCTCGAACTTGCCTACGGTGATGAGGTCGAGACCGTCGGAAATCTCCTCCCACACATTCTTGTTGCCGTCCAGCGCGTCGCGCGACTGGTCCACATAGGCAAGCTGCACCGTCTCGCCGATGCGCAACGTGCCGGCGTCCGGCTTCTCCTCGCCGACGATCATGCGGAACAGCGTGGACTTGCCCGCGCCGTTGGGGCCGATCACGCCCACGATACCGCCGCGCGGCAGATTGAAGCTCAGGTTGTCGATCAGCATGCGGTCGCCGAACGACTTGCGCAGCGCCTCGGCCTGCACCACGAGGTCGCCTAGGCGCGGCCCCGGCGGGATATACAGCTCCTTGGTCTCGCTGCGCTTCTGTGTTTCCTGCGAGGCGAGATCATCGTACGCGGTCAAACGCGCCTTGCTCTTGGCGTGCCGCCCCTTGGGGTTGGCGCGCACCCACTCCAGCTCGGCCTTCATCGCACGCTGACGCGCGGTCTCCTGCTTCTCCTCGATCTCCAGCCGCTTTTCCTTTTGTTCCAGCCACGAGGAATAATTGCCCTGCCACGGAATGCCGTGGCCACGGTCGAGCTCCAGAATCCAGCCCGCGACATTGTCGAGAAAGTAACGGTCGTGCGTGACCGCGACCACGGTGCCGGGATAGTCGTGCAGAAACCGCTCCAGCCATGCGATGGATTCGGCGTCGAGGTGGTTGGTCGGCTCGTCGAGCAGCAGCATGTCGGGCTTGGACAACAGCAGCTTGCACAGCGCCACGCGCCTGCGTTCGCCGCCGGAGATCTTGCTGACATCCGCTTCCCACGGCGGCAGCCGCAGCGCATCGGCGGCAATCTCCAGCGTGCGATCCAGCTCCCACGCGCCCGCCGCCTCGATCTGCTCTTGCAGCTTGGCCTGCTCTTCAAGCAGCGCATTCATCGCGTCGTCGCTCATCGGCTCGGCGAAACGCGCGCTCACCTCGTCGAAGCGCGTGAGCAGCGCCTTGGTCTCGGCCACCGCCTCCTCCACGTTGCCGCGCACGTCTTTCTTCGGATCGAGCTGCGGCTCCTGCGACAGGAAACCGATGCGGGTGCCGGGGTGCGGGCGCGCCTCTCCCAGATAGTCCTTGTCCACGCCCGCCATGATGCGCAGCAGCGTGGACTTGCCGGAGCCGTTCAGGCCCAGCACGCCGATCTTGGCGCCGGGGAAAAACGAGAGTGAGATGTCTTTGAGGATTTCGCGCTTCGGCGGCACCACCTTGCCGACGCGATTCATCGTATAAATATATTGCATAAAGGCAGTTACAAGTAGCAAGTATCAAGTGACAAGGCGGATATGATACTTGATATCAGGGCTTGTTATTACTACTTGCTACTTGTCACTTGCTACTTGCCACTGGTTTCTCCAAACGCAATGCCGAGGCATGGTCTTCGTAGTAATCGGTGATCTGGCGGATGAGTTGGAAGCCTGCCTTTTGATACAGGCGCAGGGCGGGCGCATTGTCGGCGCGCACTTCGAGGCTCAGGCGGTGGCAGCCGCGCCCGGCGGCAGTATGCTCAACAGCATCGAGCAGCGCACGCGCGATGCCGCGCCCGTGATGCTGCGGGTGCACAACGAGGGAATAGAGCCGGGCCTGCGTAGAATTTGAGCGACAGAGCAGCACGGCGTTACCCGTCACCTGCCCGGCCTCCTCGTACACCCACACCTCGGCGCTCGCGCTCTGCAGCAGGCGGCGGAAGCTCTGCCGCGACAACCGGTCGCCGGGGAAATGCCGCTCCAGCGCTACGAGCGCAGCGAGGTCGGCGGGAGCGGCGCGGCGTACTGTGGCCGCATAGAACTCCGCATGCGCCGGCGCTCCGCCGGGCGCGGACTGCTCAGCCCTGAACACTGTAGCGGCTTAAGGTGAACTTCTCACCGAACAGCGCCGGGCGGTAGCTCATCTTCACCTTGCGCAGATTTTCCAGACCGAGGTCGTCACCCACGTTGATGTAGGTGCAGTCGCGGTAGGTCTTGGCGAATTCGCGGAACAGATACTGCGCCGAGCCCTGAATGGTGAAGTTGGTCTTTTCCACCAGCACGCTCGCGACATCCGCGGTGATGCGCTCGCCGAAGGTGAAGCCTTCGATGCGCCCGCCGATGATGAGGCACAGGCCGTCGAGTTGCAGGTAGTCGTAATGCTCCAGCGCGCGGTTGATCGCGGTACGCTCCAGCTCGGCGGTACACAGAAAATCAGGGATCTCCTGCGCCGGCAGGTATTTGATGCGCTCCTGCAACCAGGTGTTGACCAGCTCGCGGATGCCGTCGTGATGCTGCGGCCCCACCGGCTCCATGCGATGATCCGGGTGGATGCGGCGGAACTGGTTGATCTCGTTGCGCTTGGTCTTGTAGGCGTTGCCCTTGAGCTCGATCAGGTCAGAGGTGGTGTAGATGTAGTCGGGCAGGCTGCGTTCGACCAGCCAGGCGCCGTCGCTCACGGTGGGGAACAGTGTGTCGTCGTCCGGGCTGACATGCAGCGCGCGCAGAAAGTCGCGGTACACAAACTCGACCTTGCCGAGGTAGGGTGTGGCGTTGTAGCCGTCCATGATCTCGAAGCAGGTGCCGAGCGCCGCGCTCTGGTCTTCCGCGCTGCCGAGCGGCGGCAGCGGCATGGTGAGGCCGTCGCCGGTGAGGCAAAACAGGCAGAAGCACTCGTCGATGATCTGGTAGAAGCCGCTCTTCTGCGACAGCCAGATGATGTTGTTGGCGAAGGTGTAATCGGAAAGCGGGACTTGCGCGCGGCCGAGATAACTTTCGAACAGCGGCTTGACGTCAATGGTGAAGGGGTAGAGCTTGTGGCCTTCAATGGCGAGGTAGCGATTGGGGAAGGCCTTGTTGACATGGAGCGCGAGCGGCGCGATGGAGGCCGGGCGTACGTCGCCCCAGCGCATGAGGTCATCGCGCAGGCTACTACCGGGAGGTTCGTCGAGTCGGTTCAGCATGGGTGTGTCTCCTTTTATTTATATGAATATTGAAACGGACATATGAAAACGCCGCTGGGGCATAAGCCATAGCGGCGTTGTCGGTAAGTCACCGGGACAGTGATGACAAGGGTACTTGTGTCGCGCGTGTTCATTGTGTGCGCACATAGTACGAGTTGACGTAGCGCTGTCAACTACTATTTTACTGCGCGCTTTACGGGACGATAATGACCTTCCCCATCACCACCGGCTCGACGGGCTTGTCGTTGCGATCCTTTGCCGTGCTCGCGATGGCATTGACCACCTCCTGACCCTCCGTGACCCGGCCGAAGATCGTGTAGTTCGCCGGCAGCGGATAATCCGCGTGCATGATGAAGAATTGCGAGCCGTTGGTGTTCGGCCCCGCGTTGGCCATCGCCACGATACCGGCCTTGTAGCCCAGCTTGTAAAGCTCCGATGTCGCGTCGATCTCATCGGCGAAGCGCCCGCCCCAGGCCGACTCGCCGCCACGCCCGGTGCCGGTCGGATCGCCGCCCTGAATCATGAAGCCTTTAATTACGCGGTGAAAAATCACGCCGTCGTAGTATCCGCGCTCGGCGAGGGTGATGAAGTTTTCCGTGGTCTTGGGCGCGTCCGTCTCCAACAGCTCAAAACGGATGGTGCCTTGGTTGGTTTCAATAATGGCGCTGCGGTGAGTCATCGGGTCTCCTGAGGTTTAACTTTAGGTAAAAAAATCATTGCTGTCCGGCGTCTGTGCCGGGCGTCCTGAGCGCCTGGAAAAAACACCAGACGAGGGCCGCGAGCCAATACAGCAGCGTCCAGCCTAGCCCCGCCGCCATCATGATTGCGGGGCTCAAGGTAAACCAGGAAATCATCAGCACTATGATAAGCGACACTATCCAACCCGGGATTCTGTTTTGCAGGCACACATACATTTGCTGGAACATGGGGCCCTCCTGCCAGATTAGGTGATGCGCCACATGGCGACCTTGCCAGTGTAGCGCACTGTCCTTAAACCCGCATCGCCCTTAAACCCGCATCCGGGGGCCACCAGGCCCGCGAAATCGCCCGGAAAATCGGGTATCCTACGCACTTTGCGCATCCAAGGAAGACCATGTTCAGTAAAAATATGACCATCGCTGGATTTGACGATGAACTGTGGCACGCCATCGAGGGCGAAAAGCAGCGTCAGGAAGACCACATCGAGCTCATCGCCTCGGAAAACTACGCCAGCCCGCGCGTGCTGGAGGCGCAGGGCTCGGTGCTCACCAACAAGTACGCCGAAGGCTATCCCAGGAAGCGTTACTACGGCGGCTGCGAGTTTGTGGACGTGGCCGAGCAGCTGGCCATCGACCGCGTCAAGCAACTGTTCGGCGCGGATTACGCCAACGTGCAGCCGCACTCCGGCTCGCAGGCCAACGCCGCGGTGTACATGGCGCTGCTGCAACCCGGCGACACCATCCTCGGTATGAGCCTCGCGCACGGCGGGCACCTCACGCACGGTGCCAAGGTGAGCTTTTCCGGCAAGATTTACAACTCGGTGCAGTACGGCCTGAACGTGGCGACGGGCGAGATCGACTACGATCAGGTCGAACAACTCGCACTGGAACACAAGCCGAAGATGGTCGTCGCGGGCTTCTCCGCCTATTCGCGCGTGGTGGACTGGCAGCGTTTCCGCAAGATTGCGGACAGCGTCGGCGCCCACCTGTTCGTGGACATCGCGCACCCGGCGGGCTTGATCGCCGCGGGCGTGTATCCGAGCCCGGTGAACATCGCCGACATCACCACCTCCACCACGCACAAGACACTGCGCGGGCCGCGCGGCGGCATCATCCTCGCGCGCGCCAATCCGGAGATCGAGAAGAAGCTCCAGTCCATCGTGTTCCCCGGCATTCAGGGCGGCCCGCTCATGCACGTGATCGCGGCCAAGGCGGTGGCCTTCAAAGAGGCCTTGCAGCCGGAATTCAAGGTCTATCAGCAACAGGTGCTCACCAACGCGCGCGCCATGGCCAAGGTGATGATGGAGCGCGGCTATAACGTCATCTCCGGCGGCACCGACAATCATCTACTGCTGGTCGATCTGGTGAGCAAGAAACTCACCGGCAAGGATGCGGAAGCGGCCCTGGGCGCGGCCAACATCACCGTGAACAAAAACGCCGTGCCGAACGATCCGCAGTCGCCGTTCGTGACCAGCGGCATCCGCATCGGCACGCCGGCGATCACCACGCGCGGCTTCAGCGAGAATGACGCGCGCCTGCTCGCCGGCTGGATTTGCGACGTGCTGGACAACATCGGCGACACCACGGTGATCGCGCGCGTGAAGCAGCAGGCGCTGGAGATTTGCCGCCGTCTGCCGGTGTACGGAACATAATTATGGCTAACAGGAGCGCACACCATGCGCTGTCCCTTCTGTGGAGCGGATGACACCAAGGTAATCGACTCGCGCCTCGCCAACGAGGGGGCCGAAGTGCGCCGGCGCAGGCAGTGCTTGACCTGCGACGAGCGCTTTACCTCGTATGAAAGCGCGGAGCTTGCGATGCCGCGCCTCATCAAGCGTGACGGCAGCCGCGTGGCCTTCGACGAAGAAAAGCTGCGCGCGGGCATGATGCGGGCGCTGGAAAAGCGCCCGGTGTCGAGCGAGCGCATCGAGGCGGCCATCCGCCGCATCAAGCAACGCCTGCGCTCCGGCGGCGAGCGTGAAGTAGCCTCGCGCACGCTGGGCGAGTGGGTGATGGAGGCGTTACGCGAGCTTGACCACGTCGCCTACGTGCGTTTTGCCTCGGTGTATCACAGCTTTCAGGATGTCGACGCCTTCCGCGACGAGATCGAGCGCTTGAAGCACGAGCTGCCGGAAGACGTGAAGAAACAGCAGATTCCGCTGCTGCCTTCCGACCCCCCCAAGAAATGACCAGCGACCACGCCTGCATGGCGCATGCGCTGCAACTCGCGGCGCACGGTCTCTACACCGCGCACCCCAACCCTCGCGTCGGCTGCGTGATCGTGCGCGACGGCGAAATCGTGGGCGCAGGCTGGCATCAACGCAGCGGCGAAGCGCACGCCGAAATCCACGCACTGCAACAGGCCGGAGCACGCGCGCGCGGCGCCACCGCCTACGTCACGCTGGAGCCCTGCTGCCATCACGGACGCACGCCGCCGTGCACCGATGCACTGATCCAGGCGGGTGTCGCGCGGGTGGTGGCTGCGATGCGCGACCCCAACCCGAAGGTCGCGGGCGCGGGCCTGAAGCAGCTCGAAACCGCGGGCATCGCCGTGGAGACCGGAGTGCTGCAAACGGAAGCGGAAAGGCTCAACCCCGGTTTCATCATGCGCATGCGCGCAGGCCGCCCCTTCGTGCGCTGCAAACTCGCCATGACGCTGGATGGCCGCACCGCGGCGGCTGATGGCGCGAGCCAATGGATTACCGGTGAGGCCGCGCGCGCCGACGTGCAGTATTGGCGCGCACGCAGTTCCGCCATCCTCACCGGCATTGGCACCGTGCTCGCCGACGATCCGCATCTGACCGTGCGGCTGGCGGACGATCATCTGCACCCGCTGCGCGTCGTGCTGGACAGCCGCCTGCGCCTGCCGCCCGGCGCACGCATGCTGCAAGAGCCGGGGCAGACGCTGATCCTGACCGCAGACGGTGATGACGCCAAACGCGCCGCACTGACACAGGCGGGCGCAACGGTGGCGAGCATGCCGCACGGCAACGGCGGCATTGATCTGCACGCGGCACTGCGCTACCTCGCCACCGAGCATGACATCAATGAATTACTGGTCGAGGCCGGCCCCATACTGAGCGGCGCCCTGCTCGAAGCAGGCTTAATCGATGAACTGGTCATTTATATGGCGCCGGTTCTGCTTGGCGATGGCGCCCGCAGCTTGTTTCATCTGTCCACACCCTTGACCATGCCGCAGCGCATTGAGCTGAACATCAGCGAAATACGTGCGGTGGGCCACGACTGGCGCATTACCGCCACGCCCTCGAAGCCGCTGGCGGCTTGACCGCATCAGTCACCCCGGCGCGCCGCCCTGGCCTCCGCCCTAATCTCCATATTTCACAGTCAAGCGCTTAGCCTGCTGCCGCACAACCGTTCACACCCTTAAAGTTTTACCCGATCCGTGTCGTTAACTGAGGTGCCAGACATCCTTAGGGCGGCGTGGACTTGATGGTGCTGGATTACATGCTGCCGGGAGGCGTCACCGGCCTCGAATTCCTGGCGCAACTCAAGAGCGAAGGCCATGACCTGCCGGTGATCATGGCGACGGGCATGAGCGACGAGAGCACCGTGATCGCGGCGCTGCGCGCCGGTGTGCATGACTTCATCATCAAGTCGGTCGAGTCGATCGGTTACCTGCCGCAGGCGGTCGAGCGCATATTCGCGCAAATCAATACCTGCAAAAAGCTCGCCGAATCCGAGGCGCGCCTGCACGAATCGCAACAGCAACACATCGCAGAACTGTCCGCCATGAATGCGGAAATGAAGAGCCTCAATCACAAACTCGAAGAAGCGTACAGCCAGCTTCTGCAATCGGGGAAAACAACCTCCATCGGCTAGCTCACTCGCGGCTGGTGTGGCGCACGCAATCAGCAACCCTGTCGGCCATGCTTGCTCAAATCTGGACAGGTGGCAAAAAACGCAAGCTTCTTGCTACTTGCCTGTTGTATCTTGTACTAAGAACTTCATTAAATAAGCCGCACGCAACGATGCGTCCCCGCCCCCTTGAAGGGGGCGGGACAGGGTGGGGGTAAGTTAATACGGAATATTACTAAAAACAACATAAACAAAGCCCAGCTTTGTTTATGTTGTTTTTAGTATCTCCATGGCGCTCAGCTTCGGTTGGCGTGACTGCGGTACGCGAAGTAGCGTGCCTTGCTGCCGGGGTGCGCAAGATAACCCGGCACGACCGCTTCCAGCGCCGTCGGCGTGATGTGAAGCGCGGCGGGAAATCCCTCGTGGCACACGCTGTCCACCCGCAGCGACAGGTAGTTGTCGCGCGAAAAAGGTTTACCCGGAAGATATTCGAACAGGTGCGCCTGCAGACGCGAGAGGCCGTCGCTCAGTCCCAGCACGCGGCGCTTCACGCCCAGCACGCGCGCGGTGTATTCCACCAACTGTTGTAGTGTATACACTTGCGGGCCGCACAGGTCATAACGCTGGCCGTAGGTGTGAAAGTCCTGCAATGCGCGCACGAAGGCCTCGACCACATCCTCCACGTAGACCGGCGCAAGGCGCGCAGCCGGGCAGGCCAGCGGGAAGATGAGCGGCGTGCGTCGCAGCAGCGCGGCAAAGCGGTTGATGAAGCTGTCGCCCGGGCCGAAGATGACGGAAGGCCGGAAGCTGGTGACGCGCAGGTCGGGCGCGGCGTGCAGCAGGTCTTCGCCCGCGCCCTTGGTGCGCAGATAAACACTGGGGGCGGTGCGCGCGTTTGCGTTGAGCGCGCTCATGTGCAGCACGCGCTCGATGCCGCACGCGAGACAGGCGCGCACGATCTTGCCCGGCAGATCGACATGCGCGGCGCGAAAGCCGCTGCCGTCGCGGCCTTTCTCGTTGAGTATGCCCACCAGGTTAATGACCGCATCGCAGCCGATGAATTGTTCGGCGAGCACGCGCAGGTTGTGGATATCGGCCTCGATGAGATCGAGCGTGGGCAGCACGAGAAGGTCGCGGTGGCGCTCGCGGTGGCGTACGAGCAGGCGCACGCGGTAGCCCAGTTCGACCAGTCGGCGAGAGAGGTGATGCCCGACAAAACCGGTGCCGCCCAGTACGCAAATTGTTTTCAGTTTCATGGGTCGTTCCTAGTATTTGTTTTATTTATTGATGGGCGGCGCGACATCCGGCATGCGTTCGCGCAGCGGCACGATGGTGCGTCCCAGGCGCTGGCCGAAGATCGCGCTGTAGGCCATCACCTGCTGTACATAATTGCGCGTTTCCGTGAACGGAATATTTTCCACCCAGATATCGGCGCCCTGTGTGGCATCAGGCCGCCATTGCTTGATGCGCTGCGGCCCGGCGTTGTACGAGGCCGTGGCCATGGCCTGGTGGCCATTATTCACGTCCAACACGTGGCGCAGATAGGCGCTGCCGACCTGAATGTTTTTGTCGATACCCAGCAGTTCGCTGATGTGGCGTATGGGCGAGTCCAGCAGTTTGGCCGTGCTCTTGCCGGTGGCGGGCATGAGCTGCATGAGGCCGAGCGCGCCTGCGCTGGAGCGCGCATCCGGCACGAAGGCACTTTCCTGGCGGATCACGCCGTATATCCACGCAGGGTCGATGTCGTGCTGTTCCGCGCCGGCGAGCACCTGGTCTCGAAACACTGTAGGGAAACGCAGCTCCAGGTCGTTGTTGTGCTTGGTCTTGGCCAGCGTGAATATGCTGCGCTCATGCCAGCCCCAGCGGCTGGCAAGCACGGCGGCGAGCTGGCGCTCGCGTTCGCCCAGTCCGGCGACGACATAGTCCCACTCGCGCCGCGCCGCGCCGATCATGCCGAGATGGTAAAGCTCGTAACAGCGTGCGATGCCGGGCAGTGCGTTCACTGCGGCCAGTTCGTCCGGCGTGTAACGGATGGGCTGGGACTTGATCTCGTAAGGTTTGGCGATCCGGTCGGCGGCCAGAAATCCGTAATAGCTGCGCCGTTGCGCGAGTTCGGAAAAAATCTGCTCCGGGCTGGAGCGTGGACCGGCGCCGGTGGCTGTGGGGCCGAGCTGTTCGAGCGCCCGCGCCCGCCAATAACGCCACTGTTCATTCTCGCGCTCGGCGGGCTCCATGGCATCGACCCAGGCCAGTACCGCAGGCCAGTCCTGTTGGGCGAGCGCGGCGCGCACCCGCCACTGGCGTACGCGCTCGTCGGCCTGCGCCGGACTGACCGCCGTCAGCCAGCCCAGCGCCTGCGGCTGATGTTGCAATGCGGCGGAGAGCGCAATCTCGCGTTCAGTGACGGCAATATCTTCCGTGCTGAATGAATGCGCGGCCTTGATCTGCTGCCAGCGTTCGGCGGCAAGCAGCGCATCGCTGCGCGCAATTCGTTTGATGCCATGACGCAGGATGTCGCGCGCCCTGGGATGATTGGCCTTGAAGTCGGCGTGTCCCAGCATGTCTTCAGGATTTTTGTGCATGCGCTGAAAACGCTGCATCCACTTGCGCCCGTCACCGTCCAGCTCCCTGGCAAGGCGGTCGGCGAACTCGGTCTGACGGTTGTCCATGGCAAGCCGGATGCGCTGCCACACCAGATCCTTGGTCAGGTGGCCGGCCGCGCGCCACCGGGTGAACACGGTTTCGCACTGATCCGGTTGCGGCTTGCCCGTAAGCCACAGCCGCTGCACCTCGGCGAGCCATTCCTGCGGGATGTCCTGCCCCCCGGAAAGCTGATAGCGCGCAAACATCTCATAACAGTGCAGCGCCACGCCTTCTTCGTCCGGATAGGGGCGGTACTCCTGCAGGTAGGTGCGCCACTGTTTGGCGCTGATCAGGGCATGGAGCCAGGCCACACGCAGCCGGCTGCTCACGCTCGAGTCGCTGTAGCGGCTGAGAAAGGCGCGGATTTCGCTCTCCGGAGCGTCCGCGACACGGCCGCGCAGTTCGTCATAGAGTAAATAGGGGAACAGGGGATAGTCACGCAACTGGCCGGACAGACGCTGGTACGTCTTCATATCGCCCGCGTCCAGCGCCTTGCGCGCCGCAAGGAAGTCTGCGCGCTGCTGTTCGGTTGTATTCACGCCGTCGGCGTGGGCCGGCACCCATGTTGCCGAGACAAAAACCAGTGACACGACATGCAGTACACGATAGAAAAATCTCATGGCGCTATACTAGCGCTAACCACCGTCATGGGGAACCCAGCGATGAATCTAGTTTCCATTAATCCTGCCACCGGCGTGCTGCTCAAAACGCTGCCGGGGTGGGATGAGCGCGCGCTGGAGCAGTGTTTGCAGCGTGTGGCGCGTGTCACGCCCGCATGGGCGGCGCAACCGCTGGCCGCGCGTGCAGCCCTGTTGCGACAGACAGCCGTGCTGCTACGCGCGCGCAAAGCCACGCTGGCGCGCCTGATTACGCAGGAGATGGGCAAGCTGCTCGCGGAGGCGCACGCGGAAATCGAGAAGTGCGCATGGGGTTGCGAGTATTACGCCGAACAGGGCGCGCGCTTTCTCGGTGCTGAAGTCATTCCCACCGAGGCGGCAAAGAGTTATGTGTGTTACGAGCCCCTTGGCACCGTGCTCGCCGTGATGCCGTGGAATTTTCCGTTCTGGCAGGTGTTCCGCTGTGCCGTGCCTGCATTGATGGCGGGCAACACCGTGTTGCTGAAGCACGCCTCGAACGTGCCGCAATGCGCGCTCGCCATCGAAGAGCTGTTCGGCAACGCCGGCTTTCCGGCGGACGTGTTCCGCACGCTGTTGATCGAAAACCGCCAAGTCGAGCGGGTGATTGCCGATGCGCGCGTGCATGCGGTAAGCGTCACCGGCAGTGTCACGGCGGGACGCGCCGTGGCCGCAGCCGCAGGCGCGCATTTGAAAAAAACGGTGTTGGAGCTCGGCGGCTCGGACGCCTTTATCGTGCTGGAGGACGCCGATCTTGAGTCCACCGTGACGCACGCCGTTACGTCACGCTTTTTGAATGCCGGGCAGAGTTGCATCGCCGCCAAGCGCATGATTGTGCTGGACGATGTCGCCGACGAATTTGTGCAGCGACTGAAGGCGGCGCTGGAGCGATTGCTGCCCGGCGATCCGCTCGCAGATACCACCACGCTTGCCCCGCTGGCGCGCGCCGACCTGCGCGATGAACTGCATGTGCAGGTGCGTGAAAGTATTGCGCAAGGCGCGCAGCCCGTCACCGGTTGCGCGCCGCTGGAGGGGCGCGGAAATTATTACGCCGCCTCGCTGCTCGATCGGGTCGAGCCCGGCATGCGGGCCTATGACGCAGAACTGTTCGGGCCGGTGGCCTGCGTGATCCGCGCGCGCGACGAGCACGACGCCGTGCGCATCGCCAATGACACACGCTTCGGTCTGGGCGCGAGCGTATGGACACAAGACAGTGCGCGCGGCGAACGCATTGCACGCGCGCTGCGATGCGGTGCGGCGTTTGTGAACGGTATCGTGAAGAGCGACCCGCGCCTGCCCTTCGGCGGCATCAAGGATTCCGGTTACGGGCGCGAGCTTTCGCACCACGGTCTGCACGAATTCGTGAACATCAAAACCGTGTGGATAAAATAGCCACCGTGGAAACCCTGGCACTGTATCTCCTGCTGGGTGCATGCGTCGGTGTCGTCGCCGGGTTGTTCGGCGTCGGCGGCGGGTTGATCATCGTGCCGGCGCTGCTGTTTATTTTTCACGCCAACGGCATCTCGTCAGCGGTGATCATGCATCTCGCCATCGGTACCTCGCTCGCCACCATCATGATCACGTCACTGTCCTCGGTGCGCGCGCACCATCAGCATGGCGCCGTGCTGTGGCCGGTATTTATAAAACTCGCGCCGGGTATCGTTGCGGGGACCTTGCTCGGCGCTTACATCGTGGATCAATTGCCCAGCGCCACGCTGCGCGTGATTTTCGGCGTGTTCGAGTTGCTGGTCGCCGCGCAGATGGGCTTCGGCATCAAGGCAGCGCCGCATCGCCAGTTGCCGGGGTGGCCGGGTATGAGTCTCGCAGGCATTATTATCGGCAAGGTCTCCGCCATCATCGGCATCGGCGGCGGCACGCTCACCGTGCCGTTTCTGGTGTGGTGTAATACGGGCATACGCCAGGCGGTAGCGACCTCCGCCGCGTGCGGACTGCCGATCGCCGTCGCCGGGACGCTGGGCTTTGTCATCACCGGCTGGAATGCATCGGCGCTGCCCGTCTGGAGCACGGGTTATATCTACTGGCCCGCGTTTGCCGGCATCGCGCTCGCCAGTGTATTTTTTGCTCCACTCGGTGCGAGGCTCGCGCACACGCTGCCTGCGGACAAATTGAAAAGATATTTTGCCATCCTTCTGGCATTCCTCGGCCTGCGGATGCTGCTATTCTCGTAAAACATGATGGTGTAACAGAGGCTACATTTCGTCTCAGTACCAAGGAGGTCTTATGTCACAGAAAACAGCATTGATTGTCGGCGGCAGCAGCGGTATCGGGCTCGCAGTTGCGCAGATTCTCACGAAACAGGATGTCGCCGTGACTATCCTCGGCAAGAGTCCGCACAAGCTCAGCGCGGCCCATAAACTGCTCAGGGCGGCGGCCACCCTGCAGGCCGATATTACCTCGAACGACGTGCAGCGGGTGCTGGAAGCCGTTAACAAGGCGCCGGCCTATGACTATCTGGTGAATGCCGCGGGGGTGTTTGTGCCGAAGAAGTTTGTCGAGCACACCGCAGCGGATTATGAAAAATACCTCTCCATCAACAAGGGCCACTTCTTTATCACGCAGGCGGTGGTGCGCAAGATGGTTGAGCGCGGGCAGGGCGGGAGCATTGTCAATATCGGCTCCATGTGGGCGCACCAGGCGGTGCTCGCCACGCCGTCATCCGCTTATTCGATGGCCAAGGCCGGGCTGCACAGTCTTACCCAGCACCTCGCCATGGAATTGGCTGAACACCGGATTCGCGTGAATGCCGTCGCTCCCGCCGTGGTCGAGACGCCGGTCTACGAAGCGTTCATCGAGCCGGGTAAGCTCAAGGCGACACTCAAAAGTTTTGACAAGTTCCATCCCATCGGGCGCATCGGCACGCCGGATGATGTTGCGGAGGTGATCTGTTTCCTGCTCTCGGACAAGGCGGCTTGGGTAACCGGCGCAATCTGGAACGTGGACGGCGGTGTGATGGCGGGGCGGAACTAGCGTGGTGTGTCTGCCGATGGCTTCTATATAGACGCTGCTCACCACCGCGATGGAGCGTGGCAGCCAACACCATCGGGCTCGCGGGCTTGGGTGTGCTGTCATTGCCCCCGGTTTTTGGCATACTGTACCGACACCACAGGCGTGTTGCGCCGTTGCCTGAACAAACATGATACAGCCAGCAACAACCACTGAACGTTTGAGTTTGCTCGAGGCGCTGCCTTTCCAGGAGTGGGGTCTGCACTGCCCGAGCTTGACGCTCGTGAAGGTTGGAGATAAAAAGCCCCTCTATCAGCAGGGCGAACTCTGTATGCAGGTATTCTGCATTAGTAAAGGTCACGTCAAGCTGACCCGCAGCAACCGCAACGGCGATCAATTCATCACCGCCATTTTGCGAGCCGGAGAAATCTTCGGTCCGCCTTTGGCGGATATGCAGGGGCTTGCCCAAGAGACCGCGATCGCCAAGGGCACGTTGCAAATCTACCGTATGACGGGAGAAGACTTTCACACCTGTCTGCAAAATAATCCCACACTGGCCGCTAGAACCATCCAGATGTTAGCGCAACGCCAACGTTTTTTAGAGCGCCGCTTGGAGTGCATGCTCTATCAAGACGTGCGTGCGCGCATCGCCGCCATGCTCTGCGAAATGGCCAGCCACTACGGCGAGAAATGCACTCACGGCATGGAGCTGGACGTCCACTTTACCCACCAGGAACTGGCTGATCTGGTGGGGGCTGGCCGGCCCACCGTAAGCACCATCCTGAATGAACTGCGCGAGCAGGGCCTGGTGGCCTACGGCAGGGATTTTATCTGCATTAATCAAATTGAACGGCTGCGACACCTGAGCATCGTGTAGTCTTTTTCCTTCCTTTGTCAGCCAGCGGACAGACAGTCTGGCCCCAATCGCTGTAATTTCTCCACCAGCCCGATGGCCTTATGCCGTCCGGACTGTATCCCCTCTTTAACCTCACTGTGGAGATTATGTATGACACGATTAAAGGCTGTTGATCCAATTACCGCCACTGGCAAGGCCAAGGAGCTGCTGGGTGTGGTGAACGCTGCGCTTGGTATCACTCCCAATATGATGCGCACTATGGCCAATTCCCCCGCCGTATTGGAGGCCTATCTCAACTTCAGTGGTGCGCTGGCCAAGGGCAAGCTCGATGCCAAGCTGCGCGAGCTGATCGCGATTACCGTGGCGCAGACCAATAGTTGTGAGTATTGCCTGTCGGCCCATACCTTACTGGGTAAACACGCCGGGTTGAATGATATTGAGATGGCCATCGCCGGCCGGGCAGGCTCCGACAATCCGAAAGTCGAGGCCGCGCTCGCCTTCGCGCAACAATTGGTAATACGCCGCGCCGAGCTGACCGAAGCCGAAGTTGCGCAGGTACGGAAAGTGGGTTTTGACGATGGCGAGATCAGCGAGATCGTCGCCAACGTGGCGCTGAATATTTTCACCAACTACTTCAACCATGTGGCGCAGACCGAAGTGGACTTCCCAAGGATTGCGCCGTTGCATCGGAAGATAGCCTGAACTTGATGGATGTCTAACACAGGAGAATTATCTATGAAAATTACACAACACCTCATTGCTGTTTTGTTGGGATTATTCATCGCTGGCGCCAGCGTGGCCGATGAAAAAAGTTCGGGTTTGTTTTACACCATCGGAGAAAGTGTGGCCATCGGCGGCTATGATCCTGTTGCCTATTTCCCCGATGGCGGAGGTAAGCCGGAAAAGGGATTTGTATTACGTAACTACACACACAAAGGCATTATCTATCGCTTCGCATCCGATGCCAATCTTGCCGCTTTTAAGGCCAATCCCGACAAATACCTGCCGGTTTATGGCGGCTGGTGTGCATGGGCTATCGCCAAGTTGAACAAGAAGGTGGATGTTGACCCTGAGAGCTACGTGATCCGCGATGGCAAACTGTACTTGTTTTATAACCAAAAAGAACTTGATACCCGCAAGGACTGGTCAACCGACCCCGAGGATTTTATCGCCAAAGGCAGCGCCAACTGGGCCAAGCTGACACGATAATCAAGCTCGGAGTTGCTGTATCAACAAAAATGAGTCGAAGCATTGGGTGAAGGAGAATATATCCAAGGAAGGATTATTCTTCAAGGCCGGATTAAGGGGGACAGATGAAACACTATTTTGCCAAAATGCGTGGACAGGGCGACGCCTTGCCGCCCACGCCCAAGCTGGCGCATATCGCATGGTCGTTCACGGGGGGATTAATCGCCATTGCAGTGCTTGCTTACCTGGCGCTGCAACAGCACCAGTCGCTCATCATGGCCTCGTTCGGCGCAAGTTGCGTGCTGATCTTCGGGTTCCCCGACAGTCCCTTCTCGCAACCGCGCAACGTCATCGGCGGACACTTTATCGCCACACTGAGCGGTTTACTGTATATGACATTTTTTGGGGTTACCTGGTGGAGCATGGCGTTAGCGTTAGCGACGGCGATTGCGCTGATGCAGATTACTAAAACGGTACATCCTCCAGCAGGCTCTAATCCCCTCATCGTCATGTTGATCGGGGCAGGTTGGCCGTTTCTGATGACCCCGTCGCTGCTGGGGGCGGTCATACTGGTAGTGGTGGCCTTGATCTTTAATAATCTAATCAGCGACAGGAGTTATCCGCGCTATTGGGTGTAGCGACTTTCACTTCCGTCTGGTTTTTTCGCTGTCGCCGTTCCCTTATCAGCATTAAGTGAACAACTCGCATTCTTTAAGAGGCTGATCGTACGTGCGCAGGAGCTGGGCGAAATATCCAAAGATCATGACCCAGCTACGCTGGCGGACCTTGACCAGTTTTTTTACTATTTTTTGAACGATCGTTCCAAAATGCACCATGTACCTATCACTCACCAAAGGAGAAGACACATGCATGACGACATTCACCAACCAGCACTACAAACCGGCCACGTCGGTCTGAATGTCAGCGACATTCAACGCTCCAAGAAATTCTATCAGGACGTGTTTGGCTTCCAACTCCTGAAGGAATCACTGCAAGACGGGCGCGAATGGGCCTTCTTAAGCAACGGCGACAAACTGCCCATCACGCTCTGGCAGCAGAGCAGTGGTCATTTTGAGAAGCAGCGACCGGGCTTGCACCACCTGTCATTTCAAGTGTCTGATATGGATGCCGTGAAGACATATGAAAAGAAGCTGAAGACGCTCAAGGTGCCGTTTCACTACGATGGTGTGGTACCGCACGCGGAAGGTGCGCAATCAGGCGGGATATTTTTTGAAGACCCCGATGGCATACGTCTGGAGATTTACGCACCGAGCGGCGCAGAAGGCTGCCAGGCACCTACTCCCGGCGCACCATCCTGCGGATTTTTCTAAAGCGTCAATGTACCACCCCGGCGAATTGGAAGTTCAGGCCCGTGCTGGCGTGCAGAATGAAGCGGGTCGCGTAGGGAAAATTATTGGCCCGGTGATACCGCTGGCGGCGCAGGAGTTTCTGCGCCGCCAGCCTTTTGCGGTGCTGAGCAGTGTGGATGCACGGGGGCAGGTATGGGTGTCGGCACTGGAGGGCACGTCTGGCTTCATGCGGGCCACAGATGAACATACCGTGA
>JAURVQ010000048.1 GCA_030655395.1 Gammaproteobacteria bacterium
CCTCGGCCACCTCGAACACCAGCTCATCGTGCACCTGCATGACCATGCGCGCGTCGATTCCGCCCGCCGCGAGCCAGGTGTCGATACGCAGCATGGCGAGCTTGATGATGTCGGCGGCGCTGCCCTGCATCGGCGCGTTGATGGCGGTGCGCTCGGCGTACTGGCGGCGATTCATGTTGCGCGCGTTGATCTCGGGGAGGTACAAACGCCGCCCGAACAGCGTCTCCACAAAACCGTCCGTGTGCGCCTGGGCGCGCGTGGTATCCATGAACGCCTTCACGCCGGGGTAGCGCGCGAAATAAAGGTCGATGTATTCCTGCGCTGCGGCGCGATCCACGCCGAGCTGGCGCGCGAGACCGAACGACGACATGCCGTAGATGAGCCCGAAGTTGATCGCCTTGGCCGCGCGCCGCTGCTCGGCGCTCACCTGCTGCAGCGGGATGCCCATGACTTCGGCGGCGGTGATTTTGTGGATGTCCTGCGCGCCGGTGAAGGCGCGCAGCAGTCCCGCGTCGCCCGACAGATGCGCCATGATGCGCAGTTCGATCTGTGAATAATCGGCGGCGAGGATTTTGTAGCCCGGCGGCGCGACGAACGCCTGCCGGATGCGCCGCCCTTCCTCGGTGCGGATGGGGATGTTTTGCAGGTTGGGATCGCTCGACGACAGCCGCCCGGTCGCGGTCACGGCTTGGTGGTAGCTCGTGTGCACGCGCCCGGTGGCGGGGTCGATCTGCTCCGGCAGGCGGTCGGTGTAAGTCGATTTCAGTTTGGAGAGCGCGCGGTGCTCAAGGATAAGACGCGGCAAGGGATAGTCGAGCGCGAGTTCCTGCAACACGTCTTCCGCCGTGGACGGCTGGCCCTTGGGCGTTTTTTTCAGCACCGGCAGATGCAGCTTGCCGTAGAGAATCTCCTGAATCTGCAACGGCGAGCCGAGGTTGAACGGCTGCCCCGCGCTGGCGTGGGCGGCCTGCTCAATCTCGCCCAGACGCGCGCCCAGCTCCGCGCTCTGCTTATGCAGCAGGGCGGCATCCACGCACACGCCGGTACGCTCGATGCGCGACAGCACCGACACCAGCGGCAGTTCAATTTCGTCGTACAGCTTTTGCAACCGGCCCGTGCGCTGAAGTTGTGGCGCGAGGGCTGCGTGCAGGCGCTCACTTACCTGCACGGACGCCGCGGCATCCGGCGGCGGCACGGTTTCAGACAGATAGTGCTCCGCCAGCGCGGGAAGATCATGGCGCGTGGCGACGCTGTTCAGCACGTAGGATTCCAGCATCACATCGAAACGCAGCCCGGCGAGCGCGATGCCGTGCCGCGCCAGCACGTTCATGCTGAACTTGAGATCGTGGCCGAGCTTGGGAATGCGCGCGTCTTCGAGCGCGGGGCGCAGTTCCTCAAGCAGTGCGCGCGGCACATGGACGGTCTCCGCACCCCCGTTCAGGCCGGGGGCAGGCTCTGCGTGCAAGGCGAGGCCGGTGAGCTCAGCCTGCATGTAATCCGCGCCCGTAGTTTCAACGGCCAGCGCCAGAGGTGCGTCCGGTGCAAGCGCGCTGAGCCAGTCGCGCACCTGCGCGGCGTTCTCCAGGTGGCGAGGGGCGAGGGGCGAGGGACTAGGGGCTAGGGGCGAGTGGCCCGCGGGCGGCAACCGCTCCAGCCAGGTCTTGAATTCCAGCCGCGCGTACCACTCGCTTAAGCTCGCCACATCCGGCGCACGCTGCGCAAGGTCGCGCGGACCCACGGGCAGCGCTACGTCCTGTTTCAGCGTGAGCAGGGCGCGCGCCAGCGGCAGTTGCGCAAGACTCGCGCGCAGGCTCTCGCCCACCTTGCCGCCGATTTCATCCGCATGAGCCACCAGATTGTCGAGTGAGCCGTACTGGGTAAGCCATTTGACGGCGGTGACGGGGCCGGCCTTGGGCACGCCGGGCACGTTGTCCGAGGTGTCGCCGACCAGCGCGAGGTAATCGATGATGCGTTCCGGCGGCACGCCGAACTTGGCGATCACACCGGCGCGGTCGAGGCGCTGATTGCTCATCGTGTTCACCAGCGTGACGTGGCCGTCCACGAGCTGCGCGAGGTCCTTGTCCGAGCTGGCAATCAGCGTCGGTATCCCCTGCGCGGTGGCCTGTACCGCCAGGGTGGCGATCACGTCGTCGGCCTCGACGTCGTCCACCATCAGCAGCGGCAATCCCAATGCATGTATAATGGCGTGCAGCGGTGCGATCTGTACGCTGAGATCGTCCGGCATGGAGGGGCGCTGCGCCTTGTAAGCGGCGAACAGATCGTCGCGGAAGGTCTTGCCCTTGGCATCGAACACCACGGCCACATACTGCGGGTCAACCTCGTCCAGCAGCTTGCGGATCATGTTGATGACGCCATACACCGCGCCCGTCGGCTCGCCGCGCGAGTTGTTGAGCGGCGGCAGGGCGTGAAACGCGCGGTAGAGATAGGACGAACCGTCGATCAGCAACAAGAGGCTGTTTTTTGTCATGCTGCGCCTGAACCATTGAGAACTTGTCATTATGACTGAACAACGCAAAACTGCCCACCGCCCCATCAACGACAAGTCGCTGTCGCGCGAGTCGTGGAAAATCTTCCAGATCATGGCCGAGTTCATCGAGGGCTTCGAGCGGCTGTCGCAGATCAAGCCTTCGGTGAGCATCTTCGGCTCGGCGCGCACCGCGCCGGGGCACCCTTACTACCAGATGGGGGAAGAGGTCGCGCGTGCGCTGTCCGATGCGGGCTTCTCTATCATCAGCGGCGGCGGGCCGGGCCTCATGGAGGCGGTGAACAAGGGCGCGCTCGCGGGCAAGTCGCCGAGCGTGGGGCTCAACATCATACTGCCGCATGAGCAGATCACCAACGACTACCAGGACATCTCCATCAACTTCCGCCACTTCTTCTCGCGCAAGGTGATGTTCGTGAAATACGCCTCGGCCTACGTCATGTTGCCGGGCGGGTTCGGCACCCTGGACGAAATGGCGGAAATCCTCACCCTGCTGCAAACCAAGAAGATCCGCCGCATTCCGGTGATCCTGCTGCACGCGCCGTTCTGGACCGGCCTGCTCGACTGGTTCAGAAACACCCTGGTGCCGGAAGGCATGATCGACGCCGCCGACCTCGACCTGATTCAGGTACTGGACAAGCCGCACGAGGTGGTGGATGCTATCTTCAGCCATTATGAATACCACGGCATGGAACCCGAAGCCGAGGACCGGGGCATCCTGCTCTAACCACACGACTCTATAATAAATATCAAGGACAATAACATGCGCGCCGCCGTGTTGACCCGCACCCTGCTCACCTGCTCTCTCATCTTCTGCGCCGGCGCTTATGGCGCGGAAGCACCCGTCACTCCGCCGGATGCCGGCCTTGAGCCGGCACCGGAGCCGCCGGTGATTCCGGAACAGGTGGAGAGTGGTCAGACGCTGGAGCCGGAGGTGACCATCACCCAGCGCGGCGCCGACACGGTGCAGGAATACCGCATCAGCGGCCGCCTCTACATGGTGAAGATCACACCTTCGGCTGGCGTACCGTACTACCTCATCGACACCGACGGCGACG
>JAURVQ010000050.1 GCA_030655395.1 Gammaproteobacteria bacterium
CGGCCAGATCGGCGCCTACACGCTGTTCGCCACGCACTACTTTGAACTGACCGCGCTGCCCGACCAGCTCCCCGCCTGCGCCAACGTGCACCTCGACGCGGTGGAGCACGGCGACGGCATCGTGTTTCTGCATGCCGTGAAGGACGGCCCCGCCAACCAGAGCTACGGCCTGCAAGTCGCCGCACTCGCCGGCGTGCCGCGCGCGGTGATCGAGCATGCACGGCAGCGTCTCGCGCAACTGGAGGCGCGCGCAACACCTCCGTCCTCCGCGCCGCAGATGAATTTATTCCCACCCACGCATCCCGCGCTGGCGGCGCTGGCCGCGCTCAGGCCCGACGAACTCACCCCCAAACAGGCGCTGGAGGCGTTATATCAAATCAAAAGACTGTTACCGGACTGATGTCCGTGGGAAAATATACATAGCGTCATAAATCGTAGCGAGCGGATTTCTGTCGCTATGGATAGCAGCACTCCGAATCACACACACGTTGGCTCACATGAAATTCTTATTCGACCTGTTCCCGATTCTGCTGTTTTTTGTCGCCTACAAGTTTTACGGCATCTATGTCGCAACTGCGGCCGCCATTGCGGCGTCGTTTGTGCAGGTCGGCGTGTTCTGGCTCAAGCACCGGCGCTTCGAGACCATGCACCTCGTCACGCTCGCGCTGATTGTCGTGTTCGGCGGCGCTACCTTGCTGCTCCATGACGAGATGTTCATCAAGTGGAAGCCGTCGGTGCTCAACTGGCTGTTCGGCGCGGCGTTTCTGGTCAGTCAATTGGTGAGCGACAAGAATCTCGCGCAACGCATGCTGGGCGCCAACATCAGCCTGCCCGCAGCGGTATGGACGCGGCTCAACCTGAGCTGGGCCGTGTTCTTCATCGCGGTCGGTTTCGCCAACCTGTACGTGGTGTACTATTTCGACACCGACACCTGGGTCAACTTCAAGCTGTTCGGCATTGTGGGCCTCACGCTGGTGTTCGTCATCCTGCAGGCGATTTATCTGTCGCGCCACGTGCAAAATATCCCCGGCAACGAAAAATAACATGCTCTACGTTATTCAAGGCGCAGACCTGCCCGACAGCCTGGAGCACCGCCGCGCCGCACGCCCCGCCCACCTGGCGCGCCTCACGGCGTTGCGCGACGCAGGGCGCCTCGTGCTGGCCGGCCCGTATCCCGCCATCGACAGCCCTGATCCGGGCGCAGCGGGCTTCAGCGGCAGCCTCATCGTCGCCGAATTCACCTCGCTCGAAGAGGCACAGGCGTGGGCCGACGC
Source organism: Gammaproteobacteria bacterium (assembly GCA_030655395.1). Lineage (GTDB taxonomy): Bacteria > Pseudomonadota > Gammaproteobacteria > SURF-13 > SURF-13 > JAQBXX01. The sequence goes on from JAURVQ010000050.1 coordinate 1,275, forward strand.
CGACCCTTATTGCAGCGCAGGCGTGTATGCCAGCGTCAGCGTGAAGCCATTCAAGCAGGTGTTGCCATGACGGCAGCGCGCGTTGAGATGATCCGCCAGCGTCTCACTGCGGCGCTGGCGCCCGACCACCTCACCATCATCGACGACAGCCATAAACATGCGGGCCACGCCGGCGCCCAAGCGGGCGGCGGGCACTTCGCCGTCACCCTCGTGGCCGGGGCCTTTGCCGGCCAGGGGCTGCTTGCGCGCCACCGAATGGTATATGATGCGCTGGGGCCTGCCATGCACACCGACATTCATGCCCTCAGCATCCGGGCATACACCCCCGATGAATTCACAACCAGCACTAAGGAATAACACCATGTCAGATATGAAAAAGGCTGTATTAGTCGCCGCCCTGCTCAGCGTCGCGTTCATCGCGGCCTGCAACAAAAAGCCGGATGGCGAATCTGCCAGCAGCAAGGCCAACGAAATAATCGCAGTGGTCGGCGGCACCTCCATCAACAACGCGGCCTACGAGGCTTACGCACGCCAGCGCGCGCAGTCCCGCCCGCCGTCCGGATCACCGGATGAGCGCAAGGCGACCATCGACGAACTCATCAACCGCGAACTGATCTATCAGGAAGGCGTGAAGAAGGGTCTGGACAAAAAGCCCGAAATCGCCGCCGAGATCGAAAACCAGAAACGCAATATTCTGGCGAGCGCCACCATTCGCGCCCATATGGAGTCGACAAAGTTCAGCGACGAGGCATTGCGCAAGGAATATGAGACCCACATCGGCGCCATGACCGGCAAGGAATTCCATGCGCGGCACATACTGGTGAAGGGCGAAGACGAGGCCAAGGCCATCATCGCCAGGCTTGACAAGGGCGCTGACTTCGCCACGCTCGCCAAGGACAAATCACAGGATCCGGGCTCGGCCAAAAACGGCGGCGACCTGAGCTGGTTTGAACCGGGCCAGATGGTGAAGCCGTTCGGCGACGCCGTGAAGACGATGGAAAAAGGCAGCTACACCAAGACGCCGGTGCAATCGCAGTTCGGCTGGCACATCATCAAGCTCGAAGACACGCGCGACATCAAGCCGCCGGAGTTCGAAAAGGTGAAGGACAACGTGCGCAACATCCTGCAGAGCAAGGAAGTCGAAACCTACCTCGCCACCCTCAAAGGCAAGGCCAAGATCGAGATCAAGGGTGAGCAGGCAGCCAAGCCCGCAGCGCCAGCACCTGCCGCCATGCCGAAGACCGAAGCAGGCAAATAACCATCAGTTGACAACCGGCAGGCCGCAACTGCGGCCTGCCGGTTTTTTTATGCCCGCAGCATTTTCAGCAGTGCTGTCTCGTCCAGAATTTCAACGCCGAGTTCACGCGCCTTTTCTACCTTCGAGCCGGGGTCGGCGCCGGCCACCAGATAATTTGTTTTGGACGATACGCTGCCGCTCACCTTGGCGCCCAAGGTCTGTAATTTTTCTTTGGCTTCTTCCCGCGCCAAAGTCTCCAGCGTTCCGGTCAGCACAAAAGTCTTGCCGGCCAGCGGCAAGCGCTGGGCGATCTTGACCGCAGGCCAGGTGATACCGCCGACGCGCGGATCGAGCAGACGCTCAATCACCTCGCGATTGTGGCGCTGGTGGAAGAAAGCCACGATGTGTGCCGCGACCACCGGCCCTATATCGGGCACCTGTTGCAGCGTTTCTTCGTCCGCCCGCATGAGCGCATTGAGATCGCCAAAGTGTTGTGCCAGCGCGAGCGCGGTCGCCTCGCCCACTTCGCGGATGCCGAGCGCGTACAGGAACCGTGCAAGCGTAGTGGCCTTGCTATTTTCGAGCGCGGCAACCACATTCGCCGCCGACTTCTCTCCCATGCGTTCCAACCCGGCCAGTTGCTCCTTGGTAAGCATGTAGAGATCGGCGGGGGTTTCGATGAGCTTGTGCTCCACCAATTGATCCACCAGCTTCTCACCGATGCCTTCGATATCCATGGCGCGGCGCGAGACAAAATGCAGTATTGCTTCTTTGCGCTGCGCGGGACAATACAAGCCGCCGCTGCAACGCGCCACCACTTCGCCCTCGGCGCGCACCACATCCGCGCCGCAGACCGGGCAGTGTTTGGGCAGATGAAACGGTTTGGCCCCGTGCGGACGCCGCTCGCGCACCACGCTCACGATCTCCGGAATCACATCGCCGGCACGGCGCACGATGACGCTGTCGCCGACGCGCACGTCGAGGCGGTCGATTTCATCCTGATTGTGCAGCGTCGCGTTGCTTACGGTGACGCCGCCGACGGACACCGGCTTGAGGCGCGCCACCGGCGTGAGTGCGCCGGTACGTCCCACCTGTACATCAATGCCGAGCACCTCGGTGATTTCTTCCTGCGCGGGAAATTTGTGCGCCACCGCCCAGCGCGGCGCGCGCGACACAAAGCCGAGCAGCTCCTGCTGGTCGAGACGGTTGACCTTGTACACCACGCCGTCGATGTCGTATTCCAGACGGCTGCGGCGCGCGGCCATGTCACGATGGTAATCCAGACAGCCTTGCACACCACTCACCACCCTCTGCTCATGCGCCACCGGCAGGCCCCAGTCGCGCAACTGCGCGAGCAGCGCGCCATGCTCGCCGGGCAGTTTTCCGCGCTCCACTGCGCCCACGCCGTAGCAGAAAAATGCGAGCGGGCGGCGGGCGGTGATTTTCGGATCGAGCTGGCGCAAGCTGCCTGCGGCCGCGTTGCGCGGATTGGCGAAAACTTTTTCACCGCGCGCGCGCGCGGCGGCATTTAATTCCTCGAACGCCGCCTTGGACAGATACACCTCGCCGCGCACCTCAAGCAGCGCGGGATAACCGGCGCCGTAGAGACGCAGCGGAATCGCGCCGATGGTGCGCAGATTCTGCGTCACGTCTTCACCGGTGACACCGTCGCCGCGCGTGGCGCCTTGCGCAAATACACCGTCGCGGTACAACAGGCTGACCGCAAGCCCGTCGAGCTTGGGTTCGGCGCTGTATTCGACTTCTTCTGCCGTACAGGGAAGAGCGCTAGCGAAGGGTTCTACTAATGTCGCGGGAGGCAGGACGCCGGGAGCGACCGCCTCCAGCCGCTCACGCACACGGCGGTCGAAATCCAGTACCTCCTGTTCGCTGAAGGCGTTGGCGAGCGAGAGCATGGGAACTTCGTGTTTCACTGCGCCGAATTTTTTGAGCGGCGCGGCGCCGACGCGCTGGGTGGGCGAGTCGGTTGTCACCAACTCCGGGTGCTGCTCTTCCAGCGTCTGCAATTCGCGCAGCAGGCGGTCGTACTCCGCATCCGGGATCAGCGGTGCATCGAGCACGTAATAGCGGTAATTGTGATAGTTGATCTGCTTGCGCAGTTCTTCTGCCCGGTGCCTGACGTCTTTGGCGGTCACGGTGCCAACGCCTCAGTGGTCAAGCTGCTTCTGCGCCAGCAGCAACCTGCGATTGAAATCACGAATCTGTTCGCGCGTGTGCTCCACTGTTTGCAACGTGAGCACGCTGCGCCGCTCATCGCACACCTCGCCGCCGAGCGCGTGCGCCAGCCGCCGCGCCTGGTCGATCATGTCCTCATACATCGCGAGCGCGTCTGCCGGGCCCGGCAGACGCGCGAACAGGACGAGCCCCGTGGTGGAAAACGTCTCGATGTGATCGAGATCAAAGCTGCCGGGCTCGAGCATGCTCGCGAGACTGAACAGCACGCGGGCGCCGGAGGCATTTTCGGTCATACGATGAAAGATGTGCCGCGCACCGAAGACGAGGTCGGCGTTTTGTGCCGCAGCGAGTATGTCTGGGCCGCGGAAGGGCTGGCCCGCAGGCGCCAGGATATGCAGCGTGATGATGTGGCTGGGGCCGCCTTTCGGCGACAGGGTGGGTGCGCTTGCGACTGGCGCAACTTCAGGTGCGGCGTTGTCCGCCTGCGCACCCTGTGCGCTCCGGCGTCTGCGTTTTTCCCACAGATACAGCACGCCGATCAGCAGTATGCCAAGCAGGATCAACGTTACGCGCAGGCTCAACATGTCAACCTCCGCCCATGCCCGATTGCCGGGATGTCAGCTTGCAACCATCCGCACGGCTTCGTCCACATCCACCACCACCAGACGCGAGACGCCCGGCTCCTGCATGGTGACGCCGGTGAGCTGATGCGCCATTTCCATGCTCGCCTTGTTGTGCGTGATGTAGATGAACTGGATGCGCTCCGACATCTCGCTGATAAGTTGGCAGAAGCGGCCGACGTTGGCCTCATCCAGCGGTGCATCCACCTCATCGAGGATGCAGAACGGCGCCGGATTCAGCTCGAAGATCGCCATCACCAGGGCGAGCGCGGTGAGCGCCTTTTCACCGCCG
>JAURVQ010000051.1 GCA_030655395.1 Gammaproteobacteria bacterium
GCGACGCTCGCGGACCTGGCCCAGAGCTATCTTGCCGCGATGGCGATCATCAAACGCCTGGCGCGCCGTTACGATCCGCTGCTGCTGGAAAAGATCATCTACATGCCGGCGCTGGAAGGGCCGACCTCCCTGCGTGAACCGGCGCTGGCACAGGACTGGTTTGGCGAACTGGAGCGCCGCCTCAACAGCGACGAGGCCACCGCACGCTATGAGATCAGCGCCCAGCCGGATGTGGAAACCGGGGCCTGCCGTGCGCGCATCACCGCCACGCAGCACAATCTGCGCACCGAGTACCTGCTGAATGAAGACTTCTTCGGCGCGGAAGACTACCGTCGCCTGTCCGCCCTCGGTCAGCGCCTCAACGGACTGCTGGCGGACGGGGCCTACGTGCAGCGCGGCGAGCAGCAAAGCCCGGTACGCAGCTTCAAACAGGCCATCGAATGGCTGCTCAACGAGTCACGCCGCGGGCTGCACATCCAGCGCTACAAGGGCCTGGGCGAGATGAATCCGGAGCAGTTGTGGGACACCACCATGGATCCGGCCACGCGCCGCCTGCTCCAGGTGCGGATCGAAGACGCCATTGCCGCCGACGAAATATTCACCCTGCTGATGGGCGACCAGGTGGAGCCGCGCCGCGACTTCATCGAAAAGAATGCGCTCGAGGCGTCCAATCTCGATATATGAAGCTGCGTGACGGGCTGATTCTGCTGGCCATCGCCGCTGTGATGGGCGCTGGCGCCTGGGTCTGGTCGCGGCCCGCAGGGCTGACACAGGTGCCGGAGGTGACGCTGACCACCCTCGATGGGCGCCAACAGCGCCTGTCCGAGTTGCGCGGCCGCCCGCTACTGGTGACCTTCTGGGCGACCACCTGTTCCACCTGCGTGAGCGAGATGCCGCACCTGGTGGAGCTTTATCGGGAGCTGAAACCCAAGGGCTTCGAAATCCTCGCCATCGCCATGCCGTATGACCCGCCGGCCGATGTCGCCGCGCTGGTGCGCGCACGACAACTGCCTTATCTCATCGCGCTGGATCATGACAGCAGTGCCACACGAGCCTTCGGCGACGTGCGCATCACGCCCACCAGCTTCTTGTTGAGCCCGGACGGCGCGATCGTGCGGCGCGCGCAAGGACGCATGGACATGGCCGAGTTGCGCGCGCAAATTCTTTCCATGTTACCCGCCGCCCCTTTAGCCAAGCTGTAGGGCGTTTCCCCGCATGGTCTGGGTCAAGGCATTTCATGTCATCTTTATGGTGAGCTGGTTCGCGGGGCTGTTTTATCTGCCGCGCCTGTTTGTCTATCACGCCATGACCGAAGATGCCGCCGGCAACGAGCGCTTCAGGGTTATGGAGCGCAAGCTGTTTTTCTTCATCACGCCGTGGGCTATCCTGACTATCCTGTTCGGACTGTGGATGCTGTGGGATTATGCCTGGGCGCTTTATTCCAACCAAGGCTGGCTGCACGCCAAGTTATTTTTGGTGCTGCTGCTCATTGCTTATCATATTTACTGCTACAAGCTGATGCGCGACTTTCAATTTGAGCGCAATCGCAAAGGCCACGTGTTTTACCGCTGGGTCAACGAAGCCCCGGTGCTGCTGCTGTTCGCTATCGTCATCCTCGCCATCGTTAAGCCGCTGTAGGGCCGAATTTATTCGGCCATCATGCTAGGCACCCCTGCCCTACAGGGGTGCCTTGACAGCCGGATTGACCCCAGTACTGATAATGATTACAATTATCATTTAGAACCATGGAATTTCATGAGTGCTGAATTATGACCCTTCTTTCCAGTTTGATTGACTACGGCGTCATCGGTACGCTGGTGCTGCTCAGCATGTGGGCGGTCGCCATAGCGGTGGAGCGGCTGTCCCTGTACCGGCGCATTGACGTGACGGCGTTTCCCAGCGCCCAAGCGCTCGAAACCGAACTGACCCGGCGGCTGACCGTGATCGGCACCGTGGCGGCCAACGCCCCTTACATCGGCCTGCTCGGCACCGTGTTCGGCATCATGCTCACCTTTCACACCATGGGCACGGAGGGCAATATGGACGTGCGCTCCATCATGGTGGGCTTGAGCCTGGCGCTCAAGGCGACCGCGGTGGGCCTGCTGGTGGCCATTCCCTGCGTGGCGATGCATAACATGCTGCGGCGACGCGTGAAGGAACTGATCACCCGCTACCAGGCCGGGGTGCCGCATGGATCATGATCTGGATCAGATCAACGTCATCCCGCTGGTGGACGTGATGCTGGTGCTGCTGGTCATCGTGCTCACCACCGCCACTTTTATTTCCACGGGCCAGATTCCCGTGGAGCTGGCCAAGGCCAGGCACGCCACGGCGGCGCTGGAAAAGCCGGTGGTGATCACGCTCCAGCCCGACGGCGGCGTATACGTCAATCAGCGGGCCGTGGCGATGGATGCCCTGGACATCGCGTTGGTAGGCTATGCCAGGGAAACGCCGATTATCGTGCGCGCGGATCGTGCCACCCTGCTGGAGCGTTTTGTGAAGCTGGTGGATAGCGTCAAAGACGCCGGCTTTACGCAAGTCAGTCTGGAAGTGGAACGCTCATGAGCGCGGTTGTGTTCGAGAATTATAGCCCGGGGCGCCTGGATGGCTGGAGCACATCGCTGGTGCTGCACGGCGCGCTCGGCGGCCTGATTCTGTTCGCCATCATGGGGGCGGAAAAACCTTTGCTGCCGGAGCCGTTTCGCTGGGAGGTGGCGCTTCTGTCCGCCGCTCCGTCGGCACCCATGGCGCAACCGCCCGCAGCGCAGGTGCAACCAGCCCAAGCCGCTCCGGCCCCCAGCCGTGCTGTTGCGCCCCAGCCGGTTGTGGCCCGGCAGGCCGCGCCTGCCGTGACCGAGACCGTCGCCCCGGTTCAGCAACAGGCGGTGGTATCCGCCGCTCCCGTCATGGAGCAGGCCCCCGTCATAGAACGGCCGAGCGAACCGGAGGCGTCACCTCCGTCCGCCGTTGCCGACACCGGCTGGCTGGCCGATCTGTTGTGGCGCCGGATGGAGGCGTTGAAGCGTTATCCCTACCTTGCCCGGCGCAATGGCTGGGAGGGGCAGGTGCTGATCAAGGCCGTCATCGGCGCCGATGGCCGCCTGCTGCATGCGGAAATCCAGCAAAGCTCGGGGCATGAGGCGCTCGATCAGGACGCCCTGAAAGTGCTGCGCGCCTCCACGCCGCTGGAACTGGAACAGAACCCCTCCTGGCAACAAGCGACGCTGACCATTCCGGTTGCTTACCGTCTTCAGCGCTAAGCCCGGCTCCTTCGCTTAGATTTTTAAAAGAGAGCTGGAAAAGCCTATCCATTCCATAGGCTTTTCCAGCTCTCTGTCCCCGCGTAACCCCGCCCCCATTACCCCGTAATATAGTTATTGCGAATCATTATCATTTGCATTATCATCTTAATCCGGAGTGAGAGTGCCTATTTTTAGTGATAGATGTCCATGACTAATTATTGAACCAAGGGAAGGAGAAAGGGCATGTTTTCAAAGAAACAAATCAATATCGCGGTTTTGATAGTCCTGGCCTGGCCCGGGGCTGTAGCGGTTGCGCAAGCGGAGGGCAACTCCGTCAAGGCGCCCACGGTACAGGTCATCGGCACGCCGGAAGCGCTGGAGCGCACTCCCGGTTCCGGCGAGGTGCTGGACAAGCAGACGCTGGAAGCCAGCCGGGTGTTCACCACCAGCGAAGCGCTGCGCAAGCTGCCGGGGATCAACGTGCGCGACGAGGAGGGTTTCGGCCTGCGCCCCAACATCGGTATCCGCGGCCTCAACCCGACGCGCTCGACCAAGGTCACGCTGCTGGAGGACGGCGTCCCGCTCTCCTACGCGCCCTATGGCGACAACGCCAGCTATTATCACCCGCCCATTGACCGCTACGAGCGCATCGAGGTGCTGAAGGGCGCGGGGCAGATTCTCTACGGGCCGCAGACCATCGGCGGCGTCATCAACTACATCACGCCCACGCCGCCCGCCACGCCGGGCGGCTCCATCACCTTGAGCGGCGGCAATCGCGATTATCTCAATGGCCATGTCAACTACGGCGGCACTTGGGACGGCAACGGTATTTTGTTCGATTACATCCGCAAACAGGGCGACGGCGCGCGCGACAACACCCATTCCGAACTCAATGACGCCAATTTCAAGGCCGTGCTGGGCATGGGCGCGCAACAGGCGTTGACGCTGCGCGCCAACTACTACAGCGAAGACTCCAACGTCACCTACTCGGGCCTCACGCAAGCGGAGTTCAACAATCTCGGCGCACGCTACAACCCGTTCAAGAATGACTTCATGTATGCCGACCGCTACGGCGCATCGGCGACCCATGAGTTTGTCTTCAATGATGATGTGGTGTTGACCACGAACGTTTATTGGTCCTACTTCGACCGCGACTGGTGGCGGCAGTCGAGTACCAGCACCGACACGCAATGCGCGGGATTCGCCGCCGCCCGGCTCGCCGGTAGCACGGTCAACCCCGACACCTGCAACTCAATCCAGGGGCGGCTGCGCAAGTATGATACGCGGGGTATCGAACCGCGTCTGAAACTGGCCCACAATGCCTTTGGCGTCGAGAGTGAGCTGGAGGCTGGGGTCAAGGCGCATTTCGAGGAGCAGAAGCGCAAGCAGAAGAACGGCACCAGCCCGACCGCGCGCGATGGCACGCTGGCCGAGGACAACCTGCGCGAGACGGATGCCTACGCGGTGTTCGCGCAGAACCGCTTCCTGCTCGGCGACTGGACGCTGACGCCCGGGCTGCGCTTTGAATATATAGACAGCTCGCGCACCAATAATCTCACCGGCGTCACCGGCAGCGACACGCTCGGCCAGTGGATTCCCAGCCTCGGCGGTACCTACAGCCCCGGCAATGCGCTGACCGTGTTCGCCGGCGTGCACCGCGGCTTCGCCCCGCCGCGCACTGAGGACATCATCGGCGGCAGCGGCACCAGCACCGACGTCGGACCCGAACTGTCCGCCAACTGGGAGATCGGCCTGCGCGCCGAACCGATGGCCGGGACGAACCTGCAGGCGACGCTGTTCCGCAACGACTTCTCGCGCCAGATCGCGGTCGGCTCCATCGCCGGCGGCAGCACGCCGCTGGCCCAGGGCGAGACCCTGTATCAGGGGCTCGAACTCTCCGGCAGGGCGGGCCTGCCCGCCGGCACGTATCTGCGCGGGGCCTACACCTGGTTGCCCACGGCGGAGCAGACCACCCCCTTCACGCAAGTGGTCGGCGGCGCTCTCGTCTCCGGCAGCGCAGCCGGCAATCGTCTGCCCTATGCGCCCAAGCATCTGCTCACGGCGGCGCTCGGCTACGCGGTGGGCGGGTTGGATGCGCAACTGGAAGCGGTGTACGTAAGCGAGCAGTTCAGCGACTTCGCCAGCACGGTTGCAGCGAGCGCCAACGGGCAGACGGGGCTGATTAACGATTACACGATCTGGAACGCTACGCTGAACTACCACTTCAAGCCCGAGCGCACCACGGTGTTCCTGACGGTGAAAAACCTCGCCGACAAGACCTACATC